>JAKISE010000098.1 GCA_021648745.1 Cyclobacteriaceae bacterium | reverse complement strand
CTTTGCTTTCGTTGCTAATAGCTTCTATTTCTTTTCCATCTGCATGTTCCAACACCGGAACAATCAAGCCTTCTTCCAGAGATACGGCTATGCCAAGATTAATCTCGCTTTTAATCGTCAGCCCGGTTTGGCTCACATGAGCATTCATTTGAGGAAATTTTCTTAAAGTTTTTGCAACTGACATAATCAATATATCATTCACAGATATCTTGTTGTCATTTTTACTTTCCTTATTTTTCTCCTGGCGCCATAACAGCAATTCTGTTACATCCACATCCATAAATAAATAAAAATGTGGTATTTGCTGCTTACTTTCTACCAAACGGCTTGCAATTTTTTGGCGTATTTTAGAAAACGCTATGTGCTGATCTCCATTTTTGGTACCGACCGATTCTCTGGTATTTCCTTGGGAGTCAATTGAATCGCCTTGAGCATATTTTAGAATATCTTCCTTCAGTATGCGTCCATTAGAACCACTTCCAGTTACTGCTAAAATATCAATATTATGCTCTTTGGCTATACGTTTTACAACAGGTGTAGCAAGAATTCCTTTGCTGATTTTTTCTGTTTGTGTCTCTTTTCCATTGTTTGAAGGTTCTGACTCTGTAATAATGGAAGACTCAATACTTTGAGCTTCATCAATTGTTTCGCCCGGATCGCCATAGTATGCTATTGGCTTAAAAACCTCTGCTTCATCACCTTCCTCGAACAATAGTTTTATGATGGTTCCAGATTCAAAAGCTTCCACCTCAAATGACGCTTTGTCTGACTCTACTACCGCAATAATATCACCCTTTTCAACTGCATCATTTTCTTTGATACACCACTCTGAAATAATAGCAGTTTTAAGGTCTTGACCCACTTGGGGCATATTAATTGGCTTTGCCATTTTTTATTTCTTTAATGTTAGTAATCGAATACATTTGATGCATTATATCAGCCTAAGCTCTATTCTTGATAAACTCCAACTAAATCTTGTACTGCACTAATTATATCTTCTTCCTGAGGTACTACAATTTTTTCCAGGTTCAAATTAAATGGCACAGGAGTATTTAAGCCTGCAACTATTTTTATGGGTGCATTCAAATAATCAAATACTTCTTCCTGAATAATTGAGGCAATATCTGATCCAATCCCACCTCGTCTGATTGCTTCCTGCACGATGATAACGTGTTCTGTTTTTCGCACTGACTCAAGAATCGTTTCCTTATCCAATGGAACTAATGTTCGTGGATCAACCACTTCAACACTAATACCCTCTTTTTCTAATTTTTCTGCTGCGGCAAGTGAGCGAGGCACCATATTAGACCATGCAATTATGGTAACATCCGACCCTTCTTTTTTAACATCAGCTTTCCCCAACTCTATGGTATAGTCTCCATCAGGAACCAATCCTTTATTCATATAAAGTAATTTGTGTTCGAGAAAAATTACAGGATGCTTGTCTCTGATGGCAGCCTTCAATAATCCTTTTGCATCTTTTGGCGTGGATGGCATAACTAATTTTAACCCGGGTATATGGTAAAAAATTGCTTCTAAGCTTTGCGAATGCTGAGCGGCAAGGCCATTGCCAACGCCACCTTGGGTACGCAGTACCATCGGAACATTACCTGCTCCGCCTGTCATAAAATTAAACTTTGCTGCCTGATTCACCAGTTGATCCATAATCAGCATGGTAAAATCCGAAAATAGTATTTCTACTACAGGTTTCATCCCTGCAATTGCTGCTCCTACCCCAGCACCTGTAAAACTCGCCTCCGAAATGGGTGTATCAATTACGCGTTCTGCTCCGAATTCATTCAATAAATCTACTGTTACTTTGAATGAACCGCCTCTTTCAGCAATGCCTTCACCCATTATAAATACTGTGTCATCAGATCTCATTTCTTCTAGCAAAGCATGATTTAATGCTTCGCGGTACATCAATTCTTTCATTTCTTTCATGATCAATAGTTTTCAATAAATTTCAGAAATTCCTGACTGCTCATTTCACCGTTTTCCTTTGCAAATTCAATACTATCTTCAATTTGCTTATTAACACCAGAATCAATTTCTTCAACTTCACTCTCATTTAAACCTAAATCGTCAATCAAATATTTTCGTGCAAATTTGACTGGATCCTTTGACATATAGTAGTCTAACTCTTCCTTCGGCAAATAAAGACCAGGATCATTTACATGGTGTCCCCCATGGCGAAAGGTAATAGCTTCAATCAATACAGGTCCTTTTTCTTCTTTGCAAATTCTTATTGCTTCTTTGGTTGTTTCATACACTTCGAACACATTGTTACCATCAATTCTGAAACTTTTCACACCAAGGCTTTCTCCTCTTTTTACAAGCTCTACTTCCCTAGTTGATTCTTTTATTGGTGTTGAAACAGCATATTGATTGTTTTCTAATACCATAATAAATGGCAAGTCCCAGGCTGCAGCTAAATTAAGCCCCTCTGAAAATACGCCATTGTTGGCAGCTCCATCCGAAGAAAATGTTACTGCTACGGCATCATCTTTACGAATTTTGGTAGCTAGTGCTGCACCAATGCCAATTGGGATTCCTGCTCCTACTATGCCATTAGCACCAAGATTACCCTTTGTAGTATCTGCAATATGCATTGATCCTCCAAGACCTTTACAATATCCGTCTTTTTTACCCAAAAGCTCCGCAATCATTTTATCAAGATTAGCTCCATTGGCAATACAGTGCCCGTGCCCCCTGTGTGTGCTGGTTATATAATCCTTATCTGTAAGTGCCGCACATACACCAACAGCTATTGCTTCTTCACCCAAATAAGGGTGAAAGTAACCGCGAATAAAACCTTGACGATAAAGCTTGATACACTCGGTTTCAAACACTCTTATGGTAAGTAGTGTCTTATAAACATTTGTTACGAATTCTTTAGAATACTTAAGTTCCATTTAATTAATTATTGTAATGTATGTTATATTATGTTGCCTTAACTGAGAAACGATACTCATCACCTCGATAAATAGATTCCTCCATTTCCAAAATAATCTCCTTTGCACAAAAAGTAATGCCATTTACAAAGAATGCCGGAATATCTTTTTCTAATTTGAACAGGCTTTTAATTTTTTTGTCTGTAATTACCGTTGCACTCAACATTTGATTAATTTCCGCCAACTGTAAGGAGTACTTATCTTCATAGATGTCGTATAGTGAGCCTTCCAACTCTTGCTTATCTATATCCGGACATAAATCCAATGAAATATATCGTTCTTCAAGCATCATGGGGATGCCATCTGCAAAACGAAGCCTCCTGATTTGCAAAACTGGACCTTTCATAGAGTACCATCTTCCATTTATTGTTGCCGAATATCCAGATTTGATAAGTTTTGAGTTAAGCAATTTAGTAGAAGGCTTGTGTCCTGTTTGGCGCATGTTGCTGCTAAAACCAAGAATTTTGGTAGCAGTTCTTTCAACATTGCGCACAAGTACAAAAGTGCCTTTGCCTTTAATTTTTGAGGCGTACCCAGCCTGTTCAAGTTCATTTAGTGCCTTACGTGCAGTAGTAGAACTCACCTTATGTTGTGTGATGATTTCATTTTCTGATGGCACACGCATTCCTGGCCTCAATTCTCCAGATTGGATTTGGCTTATAATCTTCTGACTTATTTTAAAATATTTTGACACCTAATGTTTTTTGTTTTTCAACTTAGTACGCAAAGTAACAAATATTTAACCTCATTATCAATATTTGACTACTATTTGTTTTGCTCCACACAAACTTTAAATGGTAATCAAAGACAGGTGCCTCTAATTTGTACTTGCAAACATTTAGAAAGGCTATTCAAAAAAAAGGGCATATATACCTTGCCAATGCAGTCTATTGAAATTGCATCAATTAGAAAAACAGCATTCATGACCTTACGCGAATGGAAGATGTTTTATAAATTTTGTTTTAATGAAACATCTTTCTAACCCTAAATTAGTAAAACCTTAATTACTATCCGAATCGCCTAAAATGAGGCTTATTAATAACAAAATTTAGTAAAACATCTTCTTAACTATAGATAGAAATTAGTTGTAATTATAAAGAAACTGTAAATAGTATCTGTTCCATAAAGCCCCCTATCTTCGTTATCCTGAAGCTACGGGACTCCATTTTTGGGCTTGTATTCGCCCCACTTCGAAACCGCAAAAGTTTAGAGCGAACATAATATAGTTTTGTACGACATACGGTCATAAGCATTGGAAGTATAATTTCCAGAATCGGACACTGAGTTTTAACAAATCCATCCTAAAACATAGTCTTCATGCTGCTTTAATTAGTGCCAATTGCTGGAAAAATACATGATTAACTTAGTACACTAAGTTAGTATTTTTGGTTCGAAATCTATGGTAAATTCTCAATAAAACGTATATTTTTGGTCTCCAAAAATGTTAAAAAAATGAGATAAAACCTAACATGATCTCAACTGCCAATTTAAACATACCATTGTCTAAGGGTTTAAGCTTGCCTTCAAGCCGTATGTACCCCTCTTAAATTTCTTTGAAACAACGGAGAATCATTAAGAATTTTACCCTTTAAATTTAAAAAGCCCCAATGAAGCACAAAGCTTCAATTGGGGCAAATCAACCAATGGATTATTTATTTATCCGCCTCCTAGATTGGGATTCACTTGAGTTTCACTAACTGGTAATGGAAAATAATAAGTGATTGACCCCAGAGGTTGCAAGTCACTTGGGTCTTTTTTATCTACCATCTCTTGTACTTTTTGAAGTCTTACCAAATCAAACCATCTGCAATACTCCCCTGCAAATTCCCACCCTTTTTCTGCAATTATTTCATCTTGCGTAAGCGATGTGTAATCTACAGATACATCAGGAGTATTCAATGGTAAGCCATAAGCTCTTCTTACAATCTTGTTTACTGCTTCAAGTGCATCCGGATCCATCGTATTTCCAGTTGCCATTACTTGTGCTTCTGCATAAATGAAGTAAACTTCAGCCATGCGTTCCAATGTGAGGTTTAAAAGGGTTTGCCAAGTATTTTCTGGGCCTTGCATTTTTTTGTAGTAGGGTCTCCCTGTTCCAAAATTTGGAAATGGAGTACCATTTGCAAGTTCTGTTTGGAATGTAACATCTTTCCTTACCTGAGCAGGAAACTCATTATAAAATGTCAATTCACAAAAATAATCATCCCATCCTCCTTCGTCTCCAGGCCTTGCGCCAGAACCACGATCTGCATTAAAATCTAACCTAAACGCTCCGCCAAAAGTAAAAGATAAAACTTCTTCTTTGTTTCCATCATTGTTTATAGTAGCACTTGGCCATAGGTCAATAAAGTTATCCATCAGACCAAACCCATACTGTGCCTCGTTGTCAATCAAATCTTTTGCCACAGTAGCTGCCATTGCATATTTATCGGTTTGGTTCAATGGCCAACCAGCCATGTTCAAATATACCTCTGCTTTTATTGCCAAAGCAGCTCCTGCGCTCGCACGCCCTGCTTCAAGTTTTCTATCGGCCATCAAACTAATCCCCATATCTAAATCCTCAAGAATTTGATCATAAATCGCCTGTTCATTGCTAGATGATATAGATAAACTTGATTCGTCATATACTTGCGACTCCAGTACTAAAGGAGCACTACCCCAAAGCCTTACAATCCAAAAATAATTATAGGCTCTTAGAAAAAATGCTTCTCCTGCAATTTGGTTAACCTCAGCCTCATCACCTTGGGTATCTTTATAGTTAGCAATGATGTTGTTACTACCTTGAATGGATTTGTAAGCACCACTCCAAACAAATGGTAACCGTCCATTTTGATCAGAAACTTTGTACTGATCAAATTCTCTAAATGGAGCTTTATTTGAAGCTTTATGAGTTGTCAAATCATCACTTCCCATTAAGATGGCATGTGTACCTGGAGTAGAGTAACCTGTTATCCAAGTTCTTGTCATAGGTGCGTACGTACCTACTAAAGCTGCGTTCAATCCAGCTAGCGTAGTCAAACTACCCCCTTCTGGAGTGAGCTGAGCTGATAAATCTTCCTCAAGAAAATCGCTGCACGAAAAGAGCGATAAGAGTATAATTAATATTATTGATACATTTTTCATTATTTATATTTTTTAAAAGATTAAATTAATACTAAACGTCCAAGTTTTCGAATTTGGATAAGATGAAGCATCTCCTCCAGCTCGGTCACCTTCACCATTATTTGAAAATGCCTCAGGA
This sequence comes from Cyclobacteriaceae bacterium, assembly GCA_021648745.1. Lineage (GTDB taxonomy): Bacteria > Bacteroidota > Bacteroidia > Cytophagales > Cyclobacteriaceae > JAKISE01. The sequence goes on along the minus strand of JAKISE010000098.1, from coordinate 4,823 downwards.
TCAAGACCTTTATAATTAGTTAACGTCCATAAATTTGTTCCAGCAATGCTAAACTGTGCGTCAACACCTTTGATTAAATCCTTAGGTAAACTATAAGTCAAACTAACATTTTTTAGTCTTAAGAAATCACCCCTTTCCACCCATCTTGAGGATTGGAAAAAATCTACCGATGTTGGGCTGAATGCAGAAATGTTGCTGTCTTCGTTTGATCCAGCAACCCAACGATCGAGTATATCAACAGATGTCGCTTCAAAAGAATCTGGGTTTGGAAGTATGGCTTGTGCATAACCTAGGTTCCACTTGTCATATCCTCCCATTGCCATAAAAAACACGTTAAATGAAAAGTTCTTGTATTCCAGTGTATTATTCCAACCAAAAATAGTCTCGGGCATTCCTGAGCCAATAACCATAAAGTCTTCTCCATCGATAATACCATCATTATTCAAGTCTTCGTATTTGGAATCTCCGGGTACATTGCCATATACTGCTGCTGCTGCTGCTTCTGCTGTTTTCCAGGTGCCTAAATAGTTTACTCCCCAGTAACTGGATATTGGAAGCCCAGGTCTAATTATACTTTCATTATTTCCTGTTAAACCAGCTCCAACATTACTATTGAAGAATATTTCCTCTCTATCACCAAGGTCTGTAACACTATTGGTTAGAAATGAAGCATTAAAACTAGAAGTCCATCTAAAATTTTCTTTATCAATAATAGTACTTCCAATGCTTATTTCAATTCCCTTGTTTTGAACTTCTCCTACGTTATTAGCAAGGTTTCCTCCTCCAACATACCTTGGAAGTGGTTCTTCAAGTAATAAATCTGTCGTATTTTTAACAAAATAGTCCATAGTTAAAGCTAATCTACCATTGAGAACTTGCATGTCAAATCCTCCATTTATCTGGGTGGTAGTTTCCCAGCGAAGATTACTGTTACCCGGGTTCCCAATTACAATACCAGGCAACGTGGTACCTGTGGTAAATGATGTACCTGCCTCTTCTATACTAGTAGCAAATGTAGTTACTGTTCCAAATACACCTATTCCTTGGCTACCAGTTTTCCCCCAGCTACCTCTCAGCTTTAAGTCATCAAAAAACCCGCCAGAAAGGAAATCTTCTTCTGAGAGCCTCCATCCTAATGCTACCGATGGGAAAGTACTACTTTGATTTGATCCCCTGAATTTTGATGAACCATCACTTCTAATAGATGCGGTAATTAAGTACCTCTGATTATACTCATAACTTACCCTTCCAATATATGACCGGATAGACTCTTTTTGTCTATCGGCAAAAGAAACTGAAGACTCAGCCAAAGTAAGGTTATCGTACTTTAACTCAGGAAAGGTTAGATTTTGAGCATTTGCTCCGAAGGAATCAACTGTACGTTGCTGATGTTCTAATACACCGGTAACTGTAAGTGAATGTACTCCTCCAAAATTCTTAGCATAGGTCAGGTTATTCGTGTTTTGCAAGAAAATGCTCTCCCGTGAAATTCTACTTGCGGCCGGAATAGAGTTTTGCAAATTCTGGGCAAAGGTCTTTTGTTGATTGTTCTCATAGTTAAAACCTACAGCAACATCAAAGGTAAGACCATCTATAATTTTATAATTTAAAGATGCATACGTAAGAAAGGTGCTTATTTGCTGAATATTATCATTGAGAGCTAATTCCACAGGGTTTTCTTTAATGGAAGAAATCGGATCAAACAAAGTTAAATTCCCATTTGCGTCTCTTACAGGTGTAGTAGGCGACCAGCTAAGAGGCCCTGCTAGTGCCCCCGATATGGTTCCTGCACCACTTACATTGTTGGTTTCCCTTCTAATGAAATTTAACCTAATATCAGCTGTAAGCTTATCTGAGAGCTTTGCACTAACATTTGTTCTTAAAGCAAACCTTTCATAACCCGAATTGAGAACAATACCTTCCTGATCATAGTAATTACCTGAAACAAAATAATTAACTGCTTCAGTTCCTCCAGAATAGTCTAATTGATATTCCTGTCCAAAAGCTCTACTAAATAATTCGTCTTGCCAGTCCGTTCCGCCATTTGCTTTATAAAAAGCGATATCAGCATCCGTAAATTTTGGAGTTGAACCAAATGCCGCAGCACGTTGGTTTGCTACTTCTGCAAAAGTACCGGCATCCATCAAATCCCATTTTTTTATCACTTCCGAAGTGGAAAACCTTGTTGTAAATGATAATTTTGGTTTCCCTATAGTGCCTTTTTTTGTAGTAATAAGCACAACACCATTCGATCCTCTACTACCATAAACTGCTGTTGCCGAAGCATCTTTTAATACCTGGATCGACTCAATATCAGCTGGATTAATTATGTTGAAATCACCGCCAACAAATCCATCAATTACATATAAAGGGTCGTTATTTCCTGTAATAGAGTTGGCACCCCTTACTCTAATTGAAACCGCTCCTCCTGGTGCTCCGGAGCTATTTGTAACTGTAACACCAGCTACTCTTCCTTGCAAAGCCTGATCAATTCTTGTTACTGGTTGAGCAGCAAAATCTTCAGTTGAAACGGAACCAATGGCTCCAGTTACATCCTTCTTTTCTTGGCTACCATAACCAACTACAATAATTTCCTGTAAGGCTTGAATATCAGAAGCTAATATCACATCTATCGTACTTCTATTCCCAACAGTTATTTCTTGAGTTGCATATCCAATAGAGCTATACACCAATACAGCATTTTCACCTGAAACTTCTATTTTGTAATTGCCATCAACATCTGTTACTGATCCCGTTCTAGTGCCTTTTAAAATAACATTAACTCCAGGAAGTCCCCCTTCATTCTCATCTTCCGAAGTCACTTTTCCTGTGATTATAATACCTTCAACTTGTTCGGATTGCACGCCAAGGTTTGACGCCAAGGTTACACTTAAAAAAAATGGTTGAAGCATTGCCCCAATAAAAATCCCATTTATTACGATTCGTAGTAATTTTTTTTTCATAATTTCTAATAGTTATATATTTAACATCATTAAGTGGTTTCATTTCATAGTGATTGAAACCCACTGACAGCGATATCGTTCTAAACGTTATCGCTTTTTTTCTTAACTGGTATTGAATAGTTTTTCCATCGTTTATTTTTTTTATAAAATATTTAGTGCCTGAAGGACATTGTTCAATGTATAGTTGTCAAACTCTTCACTGCAATTCCACTTTCTCAATATCAGGGTTAATTTTTGGGGTGCATCGTAATCAAAATAGTATACTCTAATTAAGTGAAGGCTAGGTATCATTAGGTCTATTTTTTTGGTATCTGGAATAAATTAAAATTGCATCTTAGTACGCAAAGTAAAATATTTTATTGTAAATGCAAAACTTTATTAGTATTTATTTAAGGAGTAAACGACCGCCATACTTAATGATATTTATTTATTTTTTAACAATAAATATCTGTTAAATGCAAATAAATAATACTTAATGAATTATTATGATGTTTTTATTAAAAATATTGTTTCAATTTAATATTGATTACTTTGCGTACTAACTAAGAATTTACATTAATAATTTTGGCTAAGTTCTAAGAAACACAGCTTATTTTTATACCATACCCTATGGGGCCTCATCGAAAGAAATAAAAGGATTATTTCCCAAGCTCCTAGCGGGCGCACAGGAGGATTTGTTGTGCACTCATTAATTACAAGAGAAAGTATCGGTATCTACAAAAGCTGAGGTTTCCTCAAAACGCCAAAAGAAGCCATGCTCGTATTGTAACAGTTCATGAACACAATACCAAGCGCAAAAAGGAAGATAAATGTATCGTTGTAGAGAGAGTTCAAAATGGTTTAGGGCACCTCTATTAATTGCTAATGTTTAGCGTTCAAAGTAGTTGCATAATCAGGGTTAATTTTAGCTATCAGCTCTTTTTTAATTCTGAAAAGTTGAATGCGTGAAGCCTCTTTTTTATCTCTGCTGGCTAGTTCAAGATTAGATGCGACAGAAAAGGTTATGCGCCAAAAATACAACTGCTGGCAATAAGAAAGAGGTATATATGTATTACCTTAAATCTGCAAGGAACTTTGTAATGAAAGCCATAAGATGGTGTTAGTCAGGTACATGCCTAGTTCGGTCTGCCTCCCTTAGCCGTGCGGATGTAGGCAGACAGGCTTGAATCCCGATTTTATCGGGAGAAACGGAATCAATGTAACATATTGGTGAGTACAAATATTAATCAAAACCTGTACCGTACTTTAGTCGGTATGACTGAATGACATCATATTATGGCTTGTAATAGATTTTCCTTGCAGATTTAAGAGGTATTAATTGATAAAGTCAATAATTTCAGCTGCATAAGAATCAATTTCAGCTTGTGCCGAGGGGTTTTTTTCAGCTAAAAAATTAAAAACAGCTTCTACTTCCATAATACTGGTAAGTTTGCCAGCCAACACTAAGCTTTGTACTTTCTTAACCACCTTTTCATCTAATGTTACACTTCCAGGTCTAAGGTGCATTTCCTCCAAGTATTGAATTCTTCCAATAAGTAACTCTTTTGCTATTTCAGACATTCGATGGTTTATTTGGGTGCAAGTTAAAATTTATGAACTATTCAACCAACTCAATTTAAACAAATATTCTATAAAAATGAGGGAATTATTTTTAGCTGTAAAAAATCATTAAATACGTTTTAATTATCTTACTAAACCTTTACTTTTGACTTTCTAATTTAAACTAATAAACCATGTTAGATATAATAATTGGCTCAGGCGCAAACACATTCATCATTATTGTAGCAATTATTATTGGTGCACTTACTGGTCTTTCTTTTACCGATGCTCTTAAAGCAAAAGAGAAAGAATAGCATTTTC
>JAKISE010000011.1 GCA_021648745.1 Cyclobacteriaceae bacterium | reverse complement strand
CTTAGCCGAAAGACCATAACTTTGAAGATGCGGCTCCAAAGTTATTCTTTCATCTCAAACACAGTTCTGTTACTTGTTTTCAAAGAACTAATTCTTATCTTGTATCCCCAAGTAACGCAGGACACACAACCAGTACCGCTAACATTATGTGAAGGCAACTCATAAAAAAAACAGCAAACATCTAGGCAATTCATTTTGATTACTTCTAAAACTATTACAATTTGCTGCCTATGACCAAAATGATTAAAACAACTGGAATCACCCGAATGTATCAAATGGGTAGTGAAACAGTTCATGCTCTTAACGGGGTAGATATCGAAATAAACAAAGGAGAGTATGTTGCTTTTATGGGGCCTTCTGGTTCGGGTAAATCAACTTTGATGAACATAATTGGTTGTTTAGACACACCTACAGCCGGAACTTACATCCTTAATAATAATGATGTTAGCCATTTAACTGAAAATGAGTTAGCTGAAATTAGAAATAGAGAAATTGGTTTTGTATTCCAAACGTTTAATCTTTTGCCTCGAGCCACATCACTTGAAAATGTAGCTCTGCCTTTAATTTATGCCGGTTACGGTAAAACTGAGAGAGAAGAAATGGCATATCAAGCCTTAGAAAATGTAGGTTTAGGAGATAGGGCTTCTCATAAGCCGAATGAATTGTCTGGTGGGCAACGGCAGCGAGTAGCTATTGCAAGAGCATTGGTAAATAGCCCAAGTATTGTTTTGGCAGATGAACCTACAGGTAATTTAGATAGTAAAACATCGTATGACATCATGGACCTGTTTCAAAAACTACATGATGCAGGCAATACGATTATAATGGTAACTCACGAAGATGAAATTGCCCATTATGCACACCGAATTGTACGTTTACGCGATGGTTTGGTAGAAACTGACACAGTAAATACCGAAGTTAGACGGGCGGAAGTAGTTTGAAATTGACTCTGGTTGCATGAAAATCTATACTAAAACGGGTGACAAAGGGAAAACTTCACTTTTTGGAGGAACCCGAGTGAGCAAAGCAGACGATAGGTTAGAAGCTTACGGAACCATTGATGAACTTAATTCATACATTGGTCTTATACGAGATACACAAACTGCCAAAGATCGAAAGGGCATGTTAAAGGAAATTCAAGATAGGCTTTTTACCATTGGCTCCAATCTAGCAACCGATAAAGCTAGTAAAATGGATCAGGTACCAGATCTTTTAGAAAAGGATATCGAATTGTTGGAAAATGGAATAGATGAAATGGATGCTAAGCTAGCACCTATGACTTCCTTTATTTTACCCGGTGGGCATGTAAACGTATCCTATTGCCATGTAGCCCGTTGTGTGTGCCGAAAAACAGAAAGATTAGTTATTCGACTCTCAGAGGCAGTAAAAGTAGAACCAATTATTATTCGGTACTTAAACAGATTATCAGATTATCTTTTTGTACTTAGCCGAATGGTGGCTAAAGAATTAGGTGTTGATGAAGTCCCTTGGAATCCTCGTTTGCAATAGGAAAAAAGGAGCTATAATGCTACTTTTGCATCATATAAACAGACCAACACAATGGAAGATACACTCCAAATTACCATTAATAAAACACTGCAGTCTAGAGTTCAAAACTTAGACTATAATAATATTCAGTTTGCTAGAGAGTATTCTGATCATATGTTGGTGACAGATTTTAAAGGCGGTGAGTGGGAAAATCCTGAAATTATACCTTACGGAAATTTAAGCCTTAGCCCAGCCAATCCTGCTATTCATTACGGCCAATCCATTTTCGAAGGGTTAAAAGCCTATAAGCATGCTAATGGAAAAATTTCTATTTTCAGGCCCAAGGCAAATTATAACCGCATGAATGTGTCGGCAAAGCGCATGGTGATGCCTCATATTCCTGAGGAAATATTTATGGATGGACTGACTGAATTATTAAGGTTAGACCAAAAATGGGTGCCAGATGTGGATGGAACTTCGTTGTATATACGTCCGTTTTTGTTTGCCACCGATGAATTTATAGGTGTTCGGCCTTCGCAGGATTATAAATTTATGATAATAACCACTCCTGTGGGTGCTTACTATTCGAAACCCGTTAAGGTAAAGGTAGAAACACATTATACAAGAGCCGTAAAAGGTGGAACAGGTTATGCGAAAACAGCAGGTAATTATGCGGCTTCATTATACCCAGCCATGTTGGCCCAAAAAGATGGGTACGATCAATTGATTTGGACAGACGGGCAGAACCATGAACTTATTGAAGAATCGGGTACCATGAACATTATGTTTATTTTAAACGATGCCTTGGTTACGGCTCCAACTGGAGACACGATTTTGGACGGCATTACACGTGATAGTGTTTTAACTTTGGCCAAAGATTGGGGTATGAAAGTGGAAGAAAGACCACTAAGTGTAAAAGAAATGGTAGAAGGGTTAGAAAGTGGAGCATTAAAAGAAGCCTTCGGAGTAGGAACTGCAGCTACTATCGCTCATATTGAAGTAATAGCCAGCGATGGCATCGATTATAAACTAGACGAATCAGGTAGAGTCTTTTCTCAAAAAATGCTAAAAGCCTTAACTGACATTCGGTTAGGTCTTGCAGAAGATAAATTTGGCTGGAATTATTATATTTAATAATTCTTTAATCAGTCTAAGATTAATATTATTGTGCTTGTCGTTTAACGACAAGCATTTTTTATTATTGTTGTCCGATAAACATTTAAAAACGATAAAATTAGTGCTTAAAACTATTGGATAGGCTTGTTTTAGGTTTTTCAAAACCACAAGCCCCCTCCTTTTTACCTTTATTTTATCTCCATTTTATATTGAAACCCATTTCTTGGGTTGTCTTTATTTTTAACAAACTCCTTTGCAAAGGAATCTACATTATTGAAGAAGTCGGCAAATTTAACATACGAAAATAGATGCTTTTGTAGTAAGCTTACCAAATTCGAAAAACTCCACACTTTTGTAAGTTGTTTTTTCATAAAGGTAATAAGAAGTAAGGCGATTAGACTACACCATATTTGTATCTGTATGGCATTTTGATTGTCTCCATAGAAATATTGCAAAGGAAAATTTTGTTTAATCTTTTTGAAAAGCAATTCAATTGCCCATCTTTTCTTGTATAACAATGCTATTTGTTCCGCAGGTAAATCAAAAAGATTGGTTAAAAAGTAGTATGCCTTGTTTTTTTCTTCATGGTAATAAGATACCAATCGCAATTCAACTTGCTTTTTGTTTCCCTGTTCATCGCTATAATTGAGTGCTATTTTGGCATCTCTTAAAATATTATCTGGGGTTGCTTCTGTTAAATCATATTCTTCTATAAACGTTTCTTTGGCATTATTCTTTAATCGAGTAACAAAATAGATGGATTTTTGATTCCACTCATCAAATAAGGCATAGTTATTATAGGCTTTATCAAAAAGCAGTATTTCATTTTTATTAGCTACATCTTGATGCTGAATAAACAAAGAGTCATGCTCTGTTGCATTACTATGATAGATTTTAACAGGTATGCCTGCTTGCATATCTAATTTTTGATGACTCTTTATCCCTCCTTTACGCCTTCCATTATTGGGGTTACGTCCAACACATTCAAATATGGGCTGAAAAAGGCTTATTGTCGTAGAATCAATGGCATAGACCTTTTTATCTATAACGAGATGTTGATGGCTGTCCGATAAATCAGGTAGATATTCATTTACCAAGTCGTAATAGATGTCTTCAAAAACTTTACAATCTCTTCTTTTGTTAGCATCTGATATCGTACTACGTTTAGGAGAATAATCGAAATTGCAATGAGTTATCTTATCGCCATAACTCACAATCCCTCCCGTAAGCTCTCTAAGTGAGTTACATCCTGAAACTACTCCATAAAGAATGGTTATTAAGTGTTGAAAGGTAGTGAATCGTTTGCAGTAATGGTCAGATTTGTGCTCCTGTGTCCGCTTATTGATTTTACTCTTATTTAGCAATTCTAGCATCTGACTAAAAATCGGCTGTCCGAAAAAAAGGCTACTTTTGTTCATAGTTGTTTTATTGGTGAGATAATAAACTCAACTATACTAAAAAAGCATCAATTATTGATGCTTTTTTATCGGACAACAATGATTTTTTATATGTAAACACTACTTCTTGAAACTTCTTCAATACATATTCTTATATCCATTTTTGTACTTGCTATCGCTATTGCCTTTTAGGGCTTTGCATATACTTTCAGATATTCTATATTTTATTGGATACAAGCTGTTAAAGTATAGAGTTAAGTTAGTTAAAGCTAATTTAAAACTTTCGTTTCCAGAAAAACCTGATGATGAGATTCATATTATTCTAGATGACTTTTACAGAAATTTCTTTGACGTTCTACTAGAAACCATCAAGCTTATTTCTATTTCTAAAGAGGAAATAAGAGCTCATATGCGAAAAGGAGATGTGAGTATTTTAGAACAGTATTACGAAGAAAATAGAAGCCTTGTCCTGGCCATTGGTCATTTTGGTAATTGGGAGCTTTCAGCTGTTGCTTACATGATTGAAGAATTTCCTAATGTAAAGGGAATATATAAACCTGTAACTAATAAGTTCTTTGATGAACTCATGATTAAGATAAGAACTCGTTTTGGAGGAGGTGTGTATGCCATGGAGGATACGATGAATAAAATTAGGGGAAATATGGGCAATTTAACAGCCATTGGTTTGCTGGCCGACCAAAATCCTTCGAACCATAATGCCTATTGGTATAAGTTAATGGGCAGAGACACTCCCGTTTTTACAAGTGTAGAAATGATTGCCAGAAGATTCGGTTTTCCTGTAGTGTACTGGAAGGTGAGCCGACTTGGTAGAGGTAGGTATGAATATAGTGCTGAATTAATGTACGACAAGCCCCGAGAGACAGCTAAATTAGAAATTACCCATAAATACATTGAATTGATAGAGCGAGATATAAAAGAACAACCTAGTAATTGGCTTTGGACTCACAACCGATGGAAACGAAGTAAAGAGGATGTACATTAAAGGCATCCTTGATGTTATCACAATTTAAAAAACGTCTAGTGTCTAAGCATCTAACGTCTTACGTCTTTTTTTAGTTACTGGAATGATCAGCTATTATTACCCAGTCGCCATCTATAAATTTCCATACTAAGCTAAAGTGGCCAGTACCATCACTAGTTTCCAACTCTAAATGATATTTGCCCACCATAAAATAGACTTCTTTGCTGATAGGTTCTACCGACAAAAAAGTAAAACTTAGTAGTCCTCTTTCTTTTTCAGTCGGGTACCCCACTTTATACTTCTGCAACGTGTTTTCCCATCCATATGTAACTCCATTTCCCCCTATAAATTTCAGTGAATCAGATTTCCAGTATGTTTGCATAAAACATTCTAAATCTCCTTCGTTCCAACATTCCGTTGACTTTGTCATTTTATCCTTGAGTATTTCTTCTACACTTTGTTGTGGTTGAAAAGGGATGGAAAGTATAATACTTAAAAGAAGGGTGAGCATAATTTTATATGTTGAATGACTTTATGAATAATATGAGAACCTGAGTTCAATTTAAGGAATACTGTCAGCTTTAACCCGGATTATGCAATAGAATTCGTAATGAGAAGACAAAATGCAATAAATCAGAAGTTTATATTCGAAAAGCATAGCACCGCTATGGTTAAGAGGATAAACTTAGTAAAACGACTGATTTGCAGCAGTTTGTATTAGTAATAGAATTTCTATTGCATATTTCGGGTTTAAGTGAAAATTCCATAAACGACTCAAATTTATGTAGAACTAACGGGTTAATTCAAATAAATTTGAGGAAGTTTGGGGAAATTTCACTAAAGCCCAAGGGAAAATGTTTAGCAGGCAGCTTTTTTAGTAATAAAAATCTTAAAATAATCCATTATTTTTTCACTTTCTATTTCCAAAACCTGCCTACTATTCTGACAGCATTCCTTAGGTCGAACTCAGGTTGAAAGGTAAATTTAGGCAATAATGAACTACTTAGCACATATTTACCTCTCTGGCAGTAACGAAAAGTTGATGATTGGTAATTTTATGGCTGATGGTATCAAAGGAAAGCAGTGGGAGAAATATGAATTAGAAATTCAAAAAGGGGTTCATTTACATCGTGCAATAGACTTTTTTACTGATACTCATGACATAGTAAAATCTAGCAAGTCTAAAATTTGGAATAAGTACCGCCATTATAACGCAGTGGTAATAGACATTTTTTACGATCATTTTTTAGCAAAATACTGGGCTAACTACCACCCTATGGAGTTAGGTGAATTTGTGCAAGAAACCTACCATACTCTCCAGGATAATTTCAACTTGCTGCCTGAAAAAACTCAATACCTTTTGCCATTTATGATTAAAAATAATTGGCTTTATAATTATCAATTTATAGATGGAATCGATAAAGTGATGAAAGGAATGGCAAGACGAGCCTCTTTTAACTCAGGTATGGAAAATGCCACTGAGGATCTTGAAATACATTATGATGAATTTTCCTCTGATTTTAAAACCTTTTTTCCACTTTTGGAGCAATTTGTAAAATCAAAAACAGAATCGTTAGAATGATTGTTTCAAAACCCAAGCCTACAGCTCTAATTGCACTAGGTGTTTTTATACTTATATGTTTTGGTGTGGGTGGTTATGCCCTTAATAATGTACTAAATAATATTGATGGTTGGTTTGGTTATACTGTGGCATTTATAATGCTACCATTGGCTTTTATTTTGCTAATAAGGCAATTGCTTAGCTATAAAACAGTTCAAGTAGGAGATGTTTTAAAGGTTAGCTATCCGTTTCGGTTTCATAAAAAAGAAATGAGATTTAAAGAGCTTATTTCTTGGAAACAGACAATTATCAAAACTAAAAACGACCCTTTTAAACAACTTGCATTAACCTTTGAAAACTTTACGCTAAAATTGAGTGTGCAAGAGAATACAAATTATGAGCGAATTTATAAGTTTTTAAAAAAGAGAGCGGGCAAAAAAGAAATATCATGAGAACATTACTATTAATAGGAGTTGGAGGGATGTTTGGCAGCATTGCTAGGTATTTAACATCACAACTGCTTAACCGTTATTTCTCTGAACCATTACCAGTGGGTACCTTAGTGGTAAATATTGTTGGGGCTTTTTTAGTTGGTATAATTATTGGCTTGGGAGAACGCTACCGTTGGTTTACTGAACCTTGGCATTTTTTTTTAGCAGTAGGCTTTTGTGGTAGTTTTACAACGTACTCAACCTTTGCTTACGAAAACTACTCGCTTATTAAGCAAGGGCATATTTCCACCTTATTTTTCTACATTTCTATAAGCTTAGTAGTTGGTATTTTACTTGCTTGGGCAGGCTATGTATTAAGTAAGTGGGTGTAATTTGTTAATTTTGCTTTTTTTTCTTCTTAAACAAGAATACAAATCCTAACAAGGAAATCAAAAGTAGTACTCCAAAGCCAATTTGCATGATAAGACCATTGGAAGGGTTTTCCACCATAGAAAATATATCTTTGGTTAGTTTGCCTGCTGTTATTGCCAATAGGGTTCTTGGTAACATGCCAAGAATGCCGCCCCAGAAGTAAGGCTTAAATTTTACCCCAATAAAAGGCAATACCAAGTTCATAACAGCAAAAGGTAGGACAGGCGATATGCGGCTAAATATTACAAAGCTAATGGGACTTTTATCTGACATCCGATGAATAAATGAATCTATTTTTGGGTAAGACGACCTGATAACTGTTTGGAAATCGCCACCTAGTGGTTTAGACAGTAAGAAACCTCCAATGGAAGCAAGGCTATAGGAAATTACCACAGGAACAACTGCTGAAAAGCCTAAAAAATACCCGCTTATAATGGCGATTACCGTGGTTGGGGTAAGTGCAAATGCCATAGTGAAAATGGTGATGGTATAAACTAGTAACCACTCTAACCCAGTAAAATTTTCAACAAAAGAGATGTTTTTTAAAATAAAGGCACTTAACCCACTTGAAAACATAAGAGGCATAATCGCCATCCATGATAAGAGGAATAAAGCTGGTAAATTTTTGCTAGATTCTTTCAATTTTTCATTTAAGTAAGCTCAAAAATAGAGCATTCTAAAGTGTCTTTTTCTAAACCACTCATATAAAAATTATCCTATATATTGTATAATGAACCTATTTCTAGTAATATGCAATTAAATTAAAACAAATCAACAAGACTTATGAAACTTAAAATCTCAACGCTATTCGTATTATTAATGCTTGCCGGCTTCTCGCAAGCGCAAACCGTAGATGAAATTATTGATACTTATTTCGAAAACATTGGAGGAGCTGATAACTTTAGAGCATTAACTGGAATTACCATAAAGGGTTCTGTAAATACGCAAGGCATGGAAATCCCCTTAGTAATTATTCAGTTAAAAGGGGGCAAACAATTGGTTAAGTTTGAACTACAGGGTAAAAAATTAACTCAATTGGCATTTGATGGAGAAGTAGCTTGGGGCCATAACTTTATGACCATGCAAGCGGAAAAACAAGATAGCATTGCAACTGAAAATCTTAAACGAATTTCAGGCGATTTTCCTGACCCTTTTTTAGATTATAAAGATAAGGGTTACAAAGCAGAGTTGGTAGGAGAGGAAACGGTAGAAGGAGTAGAATGCTTTAAAATTAAATTGACAAAAAAACCAACGATTGTCGATGACAAAGAAGAAGAAGATGTTTCTTTCTACTTTTTTGATAAGGACAATAATGTGCCTATCGTAATGCAGTCTGAAATTAAATCTGGTCAGATGAAGGGTATGGTTTCTCAAACCATATATAGTGATTACGAAGAAGTAGGTGGAATGTATTTTGCATTTTCTCAGGAGCAAGGGCTAAAAGATCAGCCTGGACAAGTAGTAAAAATTAGTGAGATTATCTTAAATCCCGAAGTGGATATGACGGAATTTGTATTTCCAGAAGAATAGTTCTTTATCTAAAGAAAACAAAGTAATGAAAAAAATATTAGCCTTAATCATAGCTTTTGCCATCATTAATAGTGCAAAAGCGCAAGACGAAATTATACTTTCTGGTGATCAATTATTTGGGTCTATTTCAGCAAGACAAATTGGGCCTGCTCTAATGAGTGGTAGAATTAGTGATTTGGTTGGTCACCCAACCAACGATAAAGTACTTTATGCAGGTACAGCGGGTGGTGGTATTTGGCGCTCAGTGGATGGAGGTTCTTCGTTTACTTCCATTTTTGATGACCATACCCAATCAATTGGTGCCTTAGCCATTGATCCTAAAAACCCGGATTTGGTGATTTGGGCGGGAACCGGTGAAACATGGACGCGTAACAGTACTTCTGTTGGAGACGGCCTTTATAAAACCACTGATGGTGGAAGCAATTGGAAAAAAGTCGGATTTGATGGTGCCGACCTTCGAATTAGTAGTATTCAAATAAATCCTAATAATACGGATGAAGTATTTGTGGGTGTTTTAGGCCCATTATGGGGCGATAATGACGAAAGAGGTGTGTATAAAACCACTGATGGAGGTGCAACTTGGGAAAAGTTATTAGCTGGAAAATCGAATGTAGGTTGTTCAGATTTAATCTTAGACCCCAATGATAGCAACATTCTTTATGCCGCTTTTTGGGAGTTTAGAAGAACGGCTTGGTCGTTTAATTCAGGCGGAGCAAACAGTGCCCTTTATAAATCAACCGATGCCGGCAAAACCTGGGATAAAATCCATAATGGCTTTCCTAAGGGAGATTTAGGTCGTTTTGCTATTGCATTAGCACCTTCAAATAGTGCAATCTTATATGCAGCAGTAGAAGCCAAAGAAGATAAAGGTCTTTATAAATCTACTGATGGTGGAACCTCTTGGGAGTACCTCAATAAAGATTTTGGTTTAGTGATTCGCCCATTTTATTTCTCACGTATCGTAGTTGATCCTCGCAATCCTGATATTCTTATGAAAGGTGGATTGTTTGGCTCTATGAGTCAGGATGGTGGTAAAACTTTTAAAAGTATGGGCAGCATGCATGCTGATATTCATGATTATTGGTTCGATATCAATAATTCTGAAAGGGTTTATGCCGCTACAGATGGTGGTTTATATAGATCATGGAATAGAGGAACAACCATGGAGATGGTTAATGATTTGCCTGTTTCTCAATTTTACCATGTAAGTGTTGATAATGCTGAGCCTTATAATATTTATGGCGGATTACAAGATAATGGCTCTTGGTATGGGCCTTCATCAAGCCCAGGTGGTATTGAGGCCAGAGATTGGAATCGTGTAGGTTATGGAGATGGGTTTAGAGTGTATCGTCATCCCACAAAGAAGGTTATCTATTCTGAAATGCAAGGCGCTCAAGGAGTTTGGCGTTACGATGTTGATAAGAACAGAACGAGTGACATAAAACCATTTCAGGAAGAAGGGCAACCAAAACTTAGGTTTAACTGGAATGCTGCAATGGCTTTAAGTTCTCACAACCCAGACAGATTTTACCTAGCGAGTCAGTTTTTGCACAAATCTGATGATATGGGGAGCAATTGGAAAATTATTTCGCCTGATTTAACTACTAATGACCCTGCAAAACAGAATCAGGAAGAGTCAGGAGGGATATCTCAAGATAATTCAGGTGCAGAAAACCATTGCACTATTTTCACGGTTTCAGAATCTCCAATGGATGAAAATATTATTTGGGTTGGTACAGATGATGGAAATGTACAAGTAACGCAAGATGGGGGAGCTAACTGGATAAATGTAATTGCCAATATTCCTGATTTGCCAAAAAATACATGGTGTTACCAAGTTGCGGCTAGTAATTTTAAGAAAGGTTCTGCTTATGCCGTTTTTGAAGGGCATACTACCAACGATAATGCTACCTACCTCTACAAAACAACCGATTTTGGTAAAACCTGGACATCGTTAGTAAAGGATAACATCAATGGGTTTGCAAGAAGTATTCAAGAAGATTATGAAAGTGAAGACCTCTTGTTTTTAGGAACTGAATTTGGACTTTATGTCACCATTGATGGTGGAGCACATTGGTCTAAATTTACCAATAATATGCCTGCTACTGCTGTGCATTCTATTGCACTGCAACGAAAAACAACCGACTTGGTGCTAGGTACCCATGGCAGAGGCGTTATTATTATTGATAACATTAGCCCATTGCGTGCACTTTCGCAAGATGTACTTCGTAAAGATGTTCATTTTTTTGATTCAAAACCTTATGTAATGAATGAAGAAAGTGGTTTTGGAGGAGGTAGTAACGGCAGCCAGTTTATTGGACCTAACCCTACAAAATCTGCTCAAATTGTGTACTATCTTAAAAAGAGGCATACGTTTGGCAAAATGAATATTGAAATTCAAGATGCAAATGGAAATAAGGTAACCGAAATTGACGCTGCCAAACAAAAAGGAATCAATATTGTTCGGTGGAGTTATAATATGAAGGCGCCTAAGGTGGCTAAAGGGAAGACGTTTAGTTTTGGCGGATTTGCAACTCCGAGGGTGCCGGCAGGTAGTTATAAAGTGGTTATGACCAAGGGTAAAAAGACCTATTCAACTGATATTGAAGTGGAATATGACCCTAAATCTGGTTTATCGGCTGAAGACCGAAGGTTACAGCAAGAAACCATTATGAAACTGTATAATATGACCCAAGAGCTTGCGTATATGGTATATGAATTGGACGAAACCATCGATTATGCCATCAAAGTAGCCAAAGCCAATCCTAAATCTAAAAAGAAAGCAACGGTGCTTACCAATGATTTAGATGGCCTCAAGGAAACCTTGGTTGTTACTACAGGGGATAATTATGTAGGTAGTGCAGAACCTCAATTGAGGGAGAAGGTGTCTGATTTGTACAGTGTGATAGTAAGAAATTATGATAGACCATCAAACTCGCAATTGGCTAATTTAAAGATAATTACAAAACGATTTAATGAGGCTAAAGAAGAATTTGCCAGAATTAAAAATAAGCAAGTCGGTAAACTTGAAAAATCAGCTTTTAGTGTACAAATGGAAGCACTAGAAGTTAAATCGTTTGATGATTTTATAGAATAGCTAATTGTAAATAATTGAGAAAGGGAGTGTTAGTATTAGCACTCTTTTTTTTATGCACTTGGCACTAATTCCACTTTAAATAAATGTTCGTCTAACAACATTGGCGACCAATCTTCAGTACCGTGAATGTAGAGGGTGTTATTGTCTGTATCCTTTAACTTGCCATATTTAAGGTAGCTTTCCCAAACGTAATCTAAATACCAATCAGGTTCCGCTCCCCATCTGGTTTCTTCTTTTCTACGCTTATAGAAAACAGTTTTGGGTACATTAATAAACACTCGCTTATCAAATAACTGGTTTAATTCTTCCGAATAAAATATTAATATTCCTTCGGTAATTACAATATCATATTGGCAAATGGCCTCTTCTAATACGGCCTTAATGCGCTCAAAATCAACTGATATTGGATGTTCCCAGTTGGTATAATCCTTTACTTTCGGTATGTCTGCTTCGTCTTTCACAAAGTCATCCATTTCAATGAGAAAAGTACTTTTGTTAGGGTAAAGTGATTTAATGTAGTTAGACAGCCTAGTTTTTCCAGCTCTGCTTACACCACCAATACCTATTGATAATCCTTTCATAAGTTAACGAAATGCCAAATACAATAATCAGTTTCTGGTCACGTTTTCTTTAATTTCTTACTGACTTTGTTCTAAAATAGCAAAGAGTTTATCCAAATCCGGTGTAATAATAATTTCGATTCTTCTATTTAGCGCTTTGTGTTCAGCTGTGTCATTGCTGGCCACAGGTAAGTTTTCTCCTCTACCAGCAGGAGTAAGTGCTATTGGATCAACACCTGCTCTAACCAATATTTTAACAATAGAAGTAGCTCTAAGCACACTTAAATCCCAGTTGTCTTGCATGTATTTTGATTTTCCAGAGATAGGAACATTATCGGTATGGCCTTCAATTAAAATGTGTATATCGGGAGTGGTTTCTAACACTCCTGCAAGCTGTTGTAATGCTTTAACACCTTTAGGGTCTACTTCTATGCTACTAGATTTAAACAAAAGTTGCTCTGATAGAGAAACGTAAATTTTGCCATTTCGCTGCTCAATGGTTAAATCGCTTTTGCCAAAATCGAGCAATGCAGCACTCAAATTTCCTTTAAGTTCACCAATTGCATGTTGCGATTCGTTAACGATTCTTTCCAACTCTGCTACCTTGGCCTCACGCAGTGTTAAGCTATCCTCAAGCTGCTTATTACTATAGGTAGCTTCATCTAAGGTTTCTTGCATAGCAAGCAATCGTTCATGCTGTTCTTTCATATCACGTGTCATTTTGCTGCTATTATTAAGGGCATTATTATAATAAGTTTGCAATTTGTCGTGTTCGGCTTGCAAGTTGGATATATCAGTAGCTGTTTTTGCTAATTCTTTTTCTATAGCGTCTTTGTTTATAGAAGTTGTTTCAAGTGCTACTTCTAAACTATCTTTTGTAGTTGTTAGATCAGCTATTTCTGATTGCATATCAAGCATGTCGGCTTCCATTTTAACTTTTTCGGCTAATAATTCGTCAAATTGCTTTTTAGGAACGATACAGCTAACAGAAATGCTAACAAGAGCCATAAAAACGAGTAAATTTCGCATAAAATTATTGTTTTATTTTGCATAGCAAATATAGGTAGATGCCACATAAACTTGTTTTTGAATTGAGATAAATAATATTCAAAATTATACTTACCCTAGATATGGTTTTTCAGCAAGCCATATACAAAGGTTTAAAGTTTTGAACTTCGCAGTTCGCCTTGGTTAAGCTACTTTTGCACCAAACATTTTAGTAATGATAAAGTCTATTTTTATCTCATCAGCCGAGCCCTATTCAGGTAAATCATTGATTACACTGGGGGTGTATGAAACCATTCTTCGGAAGACTCCTAAGGTGGCTTTTTTTAAGCCTATTATTAGAGATAGCATAGATGGAAAGAAAGATAAAAATATTGAACTGATATGTTCAAGGTATAACCTTACTCAGTCATATGAGGAGTCATTTGTCTATTATCGAAAAGAAGCTCAAAAACTAATTGGTAAAGGCAATATTGATGAGTTTGTGGAGACAATTCTTCTCAAATTTAAAGCCTTAGAAGAAGAAAATGATTTTATCATAGTTGAAGGATCTGATTATATAGGGGAAGGGTCTTATTTTGAGTTTGATATTAATGCACTAGTAGCTAAGAATTTAGGGTTGCCTGTCTTGATAATAGGACAAGGACTGGGTAGAGCACTGGATGAAATTTTGAACCCTTTGACGATGGCGATTGAAACTTTCCATCATCAAGACACCAAGATTTTAGGAGTGATTATCAACCGAGTACAGGAGGGACGTAAAAAAGAACTTCTCAAAGAAATGAAGAACCAGCTTCCTGCTATTTCAGGATTTCATTCTGTGGTTCCAGTTGATCCTATTTTGAGTAGTCCAACACTAAGAGAAGTAGCGCAACAATTAGATGCACACGTGCTTTTTGGAGAAGACCAATTGGATAACTTAGCCACCTCATTTCAGTCGGTAGCCATGCAACTGAATAACTACCTCAAAATGATGAAAGATGGGAGTGTGGCAATCACACCAGGGGATAGGATTGATATCTTAATGGGGGCGTTGCAAGCAAATCGATCACAGAATTTTCCGAGCATTTCGGGTATGGTGCTTACAGGTGGCTTTGATCCACCCAAAGAAGTATTCAAATTGCTAGAAGGTTTGCCCAATATGTTTCCTGTGTTGTCTGTCAAGGATTTCACCTTCCAGACCTCTGTAAATGCAGGAAATGTCAGTTCTTCCATTACTAATTTGAGCGATCGAAAAATTAATATTGCGTTAGAATTATTCGATCAACACGTTGATTTAAAAGCATTTGAGGAACGTGTGGTTAGTACACAAGCGGCTGGAATGACTCCTAAAATGTTTATCTATCAGTTACAAAAACTCGCAGCTAGCAATCGCAAAAGAATTGTGTTGCCAGAGGGTAATGACGACCGGGTATTACAATCCATTGAAATCCTTCAGAAGAAAGATGTGGTTGATATGATCGTTCTTGGCAATGCTGAGGAAATTAAGAACCGTGCAAAAACACTTGGGTTAATAATCGATTTCGATAAAACGGCCATTATCGATCCAGATAATACTACAAAAAGTAAAGGCTATGCCAAAGAGCTCTTCAAGCTTAGAAAGAAAAAGGGCGTTTCATTAGAAATGGCAACCGATTTAATGCACGATGTATCGTACTTTGGCACCATGATGGTGCACAAAGGAGAAGCTGACGGTATGGTGTCTGGAGCAGCACATACAACGCAGCACACCATAAGACCTGCATTACAGTTTATCAAAACAAAACCTGGTTATAAAGTGGTTTCATCGGTATTCTTTATGCTCTTAGATGATAGAGTAGTGGCTTATGGTGATTGTGCCGTAAACCCTAACCCAACGGCAGAAGAGTTGGCTGAGATTGCCATTTCTTCCGCAGAAACTACCCTTAGATTTGGAATTGAGCCAAAAGTGGCCATGTTATCTTATTCTTCAGGTGACTCAGGAAAAGGAGAGGAAGTAGAGAAAGTGAGAAGAGCAACTAAGCTTTTTAAAGAAAAGGCACCTCAATTTATGGTCGAAGGCCCTATTCAATACGATGCGGCTGTAGATATTGCGGTAGGACTAAAAAAACTACCGAACTCAGAAGTAGCAGGGCAGGCTACGGTGCTTGTTTTTCCTGATTTGAACACTGGGAATAATACTTATAAGGCTGTGCAAAGGGAAACGGGTGCGATTGCTATTGGGCCTGTATTGCAAGGTCTTAATAAGCCAGTAAACGACTTAAGTCGTGGTTGTTTGGTAGAGGATATTGTTAATACCGTAATCATTACTGCCATTCAAGCACAGGAAGGGTAAAAACTAGTTATTGGTTAGTGAGTTATTTGTTAATAGTAATTCTGCTAATTAATCATCCAAACAAATAACTATTAACCAAATAACCGATAACTAAGTAGCAATGAAAGTACTCGTTATAAATACAGGAAGTTCCTCTATCAAATATCAATTATTTGACATGCCAAAGGGTGCTGTGCTTTGTACGGGCTTGGTCGAAAAAGTAGGAGAGGATGAAAGTATTCTTACCCATAAAAAGTATCCTGATTCGGATGAAGAAGTAAAACATATTGAAACCAACCCAATTAAAGATCACACGGTAGGAATGAATCGAGTTGCAGAGTTGCTTATTGACCCAGCTTGGGGTGTGCTTGGCTCTGCAAAAGAAATTGATTTAGTTGGCCACAGGGTGGTACACGGTGGTGAGAGTTTCTCTAGTACTACTGAGATTACCCAAGAAGTAAAGGATAAAATTAAGGAGCTTTCGCCTTTGGCTCCATTGCATAATCCTGCCAATTTAATTGGTATCGAAGTAGCTGAGCAAATATTTACTAATGCCCGCCAAATAGCAGTGTTTGATACGGCTTTTCATCATTCATTACCTGAAGAGGCGTACCGTTATGCTATACCTAACAGTTTATACGAAGAAAATGGCATTCGTGTGTATGGATTTCATGGCACGTCTCATCGTTATATCACAAAAAGGGCTGCAAGTTTATTGGATAAGCCATTGAATAAGCTAAATATCGTTACCATTCACTTGGGTAATGGTGCCAGTATGGCGGCCATTAAAAATGGTAAGAGCATTGATACCACTTTGGGCCTAACTCCATTACCAGGTCTTGTTATGGGTACTCGCAGTGGCGATATCGACCCAGGAGTGATTTTCTACTTAAATGAAACCCTCGGTTATAGCCTGCCAGAGATTAAATCATTATT
The DNA here is from genome assembly GCA_021648745.1 of Cyclobacteriaceae bacterium. Classification (GTDB taxonomy): domain Bacteria; phylum Bacteroidota; class Bacteroidia; order Cytophagales; family Cyclobacteriaceae; genus JAKISE01. The sequence goes on along the minus strand of JAKISE010000011.1, from coordinate 38,058 downwards.
AAATAAAGAAAGTGGTTTAAAAGGGCTGGCTGGAGATAATGATATGCGCAGTGTTACCGAGCGAGCAGAAGCTGGAGATAAAGAAGCTATGCTTGCATTAGCAATTTATACATACCGTATAAAAAAGTATATTGGCGCCTATATGGCTGCGATTGGTGCCAAACCAGATGCGGTTGTGTTTACGGCAGGGGTAGGAGAGAACAGTGCAGTCATCAGGTCGATGTCTGTTGACGGCCTCAGTCATTTGGGTATTGAAATAGATGCTGAATTAAATAAAGCCAGAGGTGGTGAACGAAAAATATCGACTCTTGAATCTGCAGTTGCTATTTGGGTAATTCCTACCAATGAAGAATTGGAGATTGCTAGGCAAGCGTTTGAACTTACCTAGCAAGTATCTGAGTTAATCCAATGCCTGGCTAATATCGCTTACTAAATCATCAATATTTTCTACACCAATGGAGAGCCTAACTAAGTTATCGGTGATACCCATTTTCTTTCTACTTTCTGGGTCAACGTCAATATGTGTCATTGCAGCCGGGTGTTGAGCTAAACTTTCGGTACTGCCAAGGCTTACAGCCAATTTCATTAATTCAAGCTTGTTGAGAAAGGCAAAAGCCTCGTGCTCTCCACCTTTGATGGTAAATGAGATCATTGCACCTGGAGCTGTGTATTGCTTTTTGTACACGGCATACTCTGGCGTTCCTTCCTTTAATAAGCCTAAGTAAAATACCTTTTCAACATGAGGATGGCTATCTAAAAATTTAGCTACTTCTTGTGCATTTTTAGTTTGCTGATCCATACGAATCTTTAGTGTTTCTAAACTACGGAGCATTAGCCAGCATGTATTTGGGCTCGCCATAGTGCCTAAAAACGTACGCAATATCTTCACTCGTTGCATAGCCTCTGCATGGCCAGAAACAGCACCTGCAATTAAATCACTATGCCCTCCAATATATTTGGTAGCAGAATAGAGCACCATATCAGCTCCAATTTGCAAAGGGTGTGACCATAAAGGCCCCATATAGGTGTTATCAACTGCCACATAGGTTTTATGCTCATCTGTGCTAAAATGAGTTGCTACTTCACTGCACATTTTAATGTCAATAATGTCGTTTGTGGGGTTAGCAGGAGTTTCTAAATACACCAACTTAAGCCTATCTTGTTTACCTGTTTTATTTACCAGTTCAATAATGGCTTCTTTGCTATCATGAGCATCAAATCCTACGCCTTCAACTCCAATGGTTGGCAAAAAGTGATGAATAAAATGGTCTGTTCCTCCATAGGTAGGTGAGCTGTATAGTAATAAATCACCAGGCTTTAAAAATTCGAGCAATACCGTGCTAATGGCAGACATGCCACTTTCAAACACAGCACAGTCATCAGCCTTATCCCATAATCCTAATCGGTTTTCAAGTATTTCTAAGTTTGGATTGTTTATTCTGCTATAGATTAAGCCAAGTTCTTCACCCTCGTTTTTGTTCCTTAATCCATATGCTAATTCAAATTGAGCTTTTCCTTCTTCAGCTGTTTTAAACACAAAGGTGGATGTGTTAAAAATAGGCACCTTAACGGCTCCTTCAGAAAGTTCTGGTTTGTAACCATAACTCATCATTAAACTCTCCGGTTGCATATTTTTCGTATTCATATCCTTAATGATTATTTGTTTTCTCTTGCAAATTTACATTATAAAGAAAAATATAATTAATAACTGTGTTAAATTAGAAAATATAACTATGTATATTAATAATAAAGAAACAGTTACTTTTGTGGTGCTTCTTATGCGCTAAAAAAGAAAAATATTCTGCCCAATGAACTACTCACTTGATAAAATTGATCTTCAAATCATTCACCTGCTTCAAAAAGATGCTAAAATAAAGATCAAAGAAATTGCAGCCGAACTCAATATGACGAATACACCCATTTTCGATCGTATTAAAAAACTGGAGCAAGCTGGTGTGATAACGGGGTACTCTACGCGAATAGATAAAGAAAAAGTAGGCTTGCACCTTGTGGCGTTTTGCTCCATCACTCTCGATAAGCATAACCAAAGTAATATTAAACAGTTTGAGTTAGAAGTAAAAAAACTAAAAGAGGTAATTGAGTGTTACCATATTGCTGGTATGGTCGATTATTTGCTTAAAGTAGTAGCCAAGGATATGATTGCATACCAAACTTTTATCGCAACTAAACTAGCAGCCCTAGATAATATTGGCAGGGTGCAAAGCTCATTTGTGATGACTGCTGTAAAAGAGGATCGAATATTGCCTCTTGCCTAAACTCTATTGAGGATAGAGTTCATTCATTTTGTTAACAGCGGATTCTATAAGCTCCTTCAATACATCTCTATCTATGTCTCTCAATTTATTGATATAAAAACAAGATTTACCCGTTTTGTATTTGCCAATTCGATCCAATATTTCTTGCGGATGTTCTACGCCACACATTAGATATAGACTAATTTTTCCCTTTCTGGGTGAAAAACCAATCCTCATCCAGTCAGCTTCTTTGCCGCTAGCATAGACGTAATGATAAGTACCATATCCGATGATAGAATCACCCCACATCTTGGGTTCTTCTTTGGTTATAGCTTTCATCAATTCTAATATGTCAAAACTATCTTTCCGCTGTTGTTCGTTTTCTATGGAGGCTAGAAATTTGACAACACTTGCATCGTTTAATTTGGTTTTTGGCTCTGACATACATCAATATTACTTCTTCTTTGGCATAGGACCACGAAGTTTAATGATTAAGCCATTTAGAAAATTACGAAGTATTTGATCTCCTGCCTCCACATAATTCGGATGATCATCTTTGCGGAACATATCGCCTAAAGCTCCTTTGGAAATTTCAAAATCAACCAATTTAAGTACGTCAATTATATCTTCGTTGCGCATTTTATGCGCTACTCGTAATTTTTTAAGTATATCGTTATTAGATAGCATAGAAAAGCATTTGTACAAAAGTAATTATAAAATACTGACAAAGTACAAGTGGGCGCTTGTACGAGTCAACCTTGTTTAGGATTTAATCAAACTCAACCATATGCAATGTTAATCCCGAGGAAGGAGCCACATGTTTAATTTGTGTGCCTTCATAATCGATGAGAGATTGCTTAAGATCATCAACGCTCCAAACTCCTCTGCCCACTTCAACTAAGGCTCCCATCATTAAACGCACTTGATAGCGCAAAAATCCTTTTGCTTTCACTTTATACACAAACGCATTTGAAGCTGTAAACCCGTCCGAAAATTTTGTATTAGGCTCAATTACAGAACTAATAATATTCCTTTCAAACACGGTTTTGGGGACAGGTTTACTCACATATCGTTTAAAATTATGCTTACCTTCAAACAATTGAACAGCGGCCATCATATCATCCATATTCAATGCCTTCCCAAAGTCACGGATAAATGGAGCATTAAAAGGATGAGATTTTTCACCAGATGAAAAGTGATAGTGATACTCCTTCATTTTTACATCTTGAATGATGTTGAACTCAGAGTCCACAATGTCAATTGATTTGGCTCTAATATCAGAAGGAAGGTTTTTATTGAGTGAGTGAAGCAGTCTTTCAGGGATGATGTCATCATTAAAAAATAATTCAAATGCATAGTCATCAGCTGAAACTTTGGCATCGGTACGGCCGCAACCTAGTGTTTTAAAATTGGTGTGACCGAGTACAAACTCTACCGTTTTATCAATCATGCCATGCACACTCTTAAACTTGGGTTGCTTTTGCCAACCGTGGTACCTAAACCCGAGGAACTCGATGCGTATGAGGTAAAAATGAGTGTATTTGAGCATATTTAGTACTATTAATATCAGTTAATACTTTTCGTATAGATGAATGAATATTCAGTATTCCAAATTTTACTTTTTTCATTCTGAGGTACGAAGAATCTTCCCAAGTTGTAAGACGACTTTTTAATCTTAGAAGGTTCTTCGTGCCTCAGAAAAGAAAACATTTGGAGTGGTATTGCTTTGTTTACCAATTAGAACATACACTTCTTGTTATAGCTTGTATAATATAATATCGTTTATCACCAATCAATCGGTCTATAATCTTTTAAAAACTTACCGGACCAATGTTTACCCGTATTAATTCCATCAATTAAGGGATCCATTACACGAGCTGCTCCATCTACAATGTCTAAAGGAGGTTGAAAATCATGTATTTCTTCCTTTTTACGAGATAACTCGGTAGGGTCTTCATCGGTAACCCAGCCCGTGTCCACGGCATTCATATAAATGCCATCTTTGGCAAAATCCGAAGCAGAAGTGTGGGTCATCATATTAAGTGCAGCCTTGGCCATATTGGTATGCGGGTGGCGGTCTTCCTTATGAAAACGATGGAATTTACCTTCCATAGCCGATACATTAATGATATGCTTTTTGCCTGTATTTTCCTTTCGCATAATATGCGAAAGTTGATTGCATAACACAAAAGGGGCCACCGCATTAACCAATTGTACTTCTACCATTTCCGGGGTTTCAATTTCACCTAGTTTCAACCGCCAACTGTTGGTTTTACGTAAATCCACTTGTTGCAAATCTGCATCTAGCTTTCCTTCAGGAAATACTTCTTTGGTTGGTAATGAATTATCGAAACTATAAGGTATTTGAGATAGTTTGGCAGATGCATGTAGCCCAATGCCAGGCTCTGGGCCATGCCAACTTACGGGCAAGGTAGTATTTTGATTACTAGAAACATTTGCTGAAAGAGATCGTAATTCGTGTAAGCAATCATTATGGTTACTTAAAACATCTTTAACTGATTGCGGTAGCTCTTCGAAAGGTACTTCTTCTTTTCCCATTAAGTGCTGGTAAAACCCCGAAGGTCTTCTAACAGTTTGTGCTGCATTATTGATTAAAATATCTAGTCGATCGTATTGCTGCTCAATATAATTGCAAAAAATCTCCACACTAGGGATATGCCGTAAATCTAGCCCATGTACGTGCAGTCGTTTCGCCCACAAATGGAAGTCTTTTTCTTTGGCAAATCGTTGAGCTGAATCTACCGGAAAGCGGGTGGTAGCTACTACCGTAGCACCTGCCCGTAAGAGCATTAAGGTAATATGATATCCAATTTTTAGTCGAGAACCTGTAATTACAGCTACCTGATCTGTTAGATCAGCTGTTTGGAACCGTTTTGCATAATTAAAGTCTCCACAGCTAGGGCACATGGTATCATAGAAATGATGCATTTTGGTATAAACTGTTTTGCATACATAGCAATTTCTTGGCGATTCTAATTCTTTATCGTTGCCAATGGGAGCTTCTAACAGGAGGGGTGCTTCAAAAACTACGGACTCTCTTGCACTTCGAATACCTGTTTCTTTACGAGTATGCTTGTCACGCTCAATCATTTTGCGCTTGGCTGCTTTCTTAGCATCCTTTCTTCGTTGTTGAAAACCATCTCTTTCAGGCCGTGAAAGTAGCCCTGCAGCCTTCATTAGGTGTACCCTTTGTTCCTCTGGCAATTCAAACAACTGACCAGCATCATTGGTAAGAGTCTCTAACACAGAGATACATTGCTCAATTTCTTTGATGCTTAATTCTTCTTTTGCCATTAGGGAAATTCGATTGTGTAAAATCAAGGCAAAGATAGGACGTTAAGCGCATTGGGCAAGCGCAATAAAGGCTAAACAAAAACTCTTGCACCAGTTGCGTAAATGCGTTAAACCCGAAATATGCAATAGAAATTCTATTACTAATACAAACTGCTGCAAATCAGTCGTTTTACTAAGTTTATCCTCTTAACCATAGCGGTGCTATGCTTTTCGAATATAAACTTCTGATTTATTGCATTTTGTCTTCTCATTACGAATTCTATTGCATAATCCGGGTTAAATTGCAAGTGATTAACAACCAATAAATATGATTTCAAAAGAACTATTCCAATTTCTTAAAGATCTTAAAGCGAATAATACACGAGAATGGTTTAATGACCATAAACCAACATTTCAACTGCACCAAAGCGAGGTAAAGGGATTTTACCAAGAGGTAGAAAATCGATTAGGGCAGTCTGATCTAATTGAGAAACATAAAGTCTTTCGAATTTATCGAGATGTACGCTTTTCAAAAGATAAAACTCCTTATAAATCGAGATTTGCTGGGTATTTTATTAGAGCTACCAAGGAATTAAGGGGCGGGTATTATTTAAATATTGAGCCAGGGAACTCTATTGCTGGTGGAGGTTTTTATGGGCCAGAATCGGATGATTTAAAACGTATTCGAAAAGAATTTGAACAAGATGATTCAGAGATTAGAGCTATTTTAAATAATAAACAATTTAAATCAACCTTTGGTGGGTTGCAAGGATCAGAGTTAAAGTCTGCTCCAAGAGGATTTGACCCTGAACACCCTGCCATCGATCTTATTCGTAAGAAGCAATTCTACGTTATTAGAAACTTCACTGATAAAGAAGTACAAAGCCCCGATTTTATCAACCAAGTGATAGATACATACGCAAGCATAAGGCCTTTTTTCGATTATATGAGTTCGGTGCTCACAACTAATTTAGATGGGGAAAATGTGTTATAGTATTGGAAGAAAAAATCTCTGTTAAGGTTTAACTTAAGCTTTTCAACATTATACTGAATTTTGTGATTACAATTAGCTCTTCTCTTCTGCCCTTACAAAAGCGAATTTCGTTTGCACTAAATCGGGCTTGCCACCAACTTCAAATACAGGGTAAGCCAAAAAGTTGATTGCTCCTGATTTAGGTAACGGGTCAGGAGCAATGTCTCTGCCTCTACTAAATTCAATACGATTGGCAGGGTGATGCCCAAAGTAGTAAGTGGCCAATGCAGAATATTTATTTGCTTCACTAATATCCACAGGCCACCATTTGCCTTCGGCATAAAACTCTGCCCAGCAGTGGTATCCATCTACACCACCTTCGTTGCGCTCGGAAGGAATGCCAGCACCCACCGCAAAACGAGAAGGTATCCCAGCCGACCGAGCTAGCGAAATAAATAGCGAATGAAATTCTGTGCAATTTCCAGATTTTGAATCACAGGCAAAATTGGCATCTCCTGTACCATATTTTCCTTGTTTGGCATAGCGAACGTTATCTATCACATAATCATACAGGGCTCTGGCTTTAGTTAATGGAGTATTCGCTTGTTTAATTTCTATTATTTCATCTGCCAAAATCCCGAATCGGTCACCGACTGGTATAAGCTCTGTGGCTTGCAAGTAGGTTACTAAATTCGCATTTTCTTCTTCGTATGGTGCTTTTTCTTGTCGTACTACATTATAGTTTACCGTAATTTTCTGATTACTATGTTCAGGCAATAACTCAAGATGTAAAATAGAGTTGCCATACTTTTCGTCTTTTAGTATGGTTTGTGTACCAGGAGCTTTCATAGAAATAAGCTCTATGGCTTGAAATTGATCGCTTTGGGCAATAGGTAGCCACAGCTCTGCCGGCTCCGAAAATTTGGGGAGCTGCACTTCATATTTAAAGCTAAAATGGTCTGTGCCTTCAATTACTCCTAAAAGCCTGTTAGATGACTGCTTTACAGCAACGGTGAACCAAGTTTTATCTTTACGCTGCTTCCAACTATAATAAGGTTTTCCATTAAGTTTATGTACATCAGTGCTAGTTACTTGCATATCATCGGCAGTGCCTTCCAGAAAAAAATCGACATCATACACATCTCCCGAAGTAGTAGCAAGATCGACACAAGCAAAAAACTTATTTGAACCAAGAACGGAAAGGTATTCTGTATGCACACGTACTAATTTTAGACTAAGGCTAAATGAATCTTTCTCAATATTGAAATAGCCATTATCTTCTTCGATATTGGCTTCAATATTGGCTCTTATGCCACGTTCTACATCTTCAATCGATGGCTTTTTATTTTTTGTTTTAGTCACAATCGCTTGCACTTTTTCTTCGTTTTTAGTTTCTTGACAAGAAACTGCTAAGAAGATAAACAGGATGAAAGAGGCAAGTAATAGATTAGCGGGTTTGTGCATATTGGTTGTTAAATTATTAAACGGATGCTAATATAATAATCTGAATTTAGGTTGGAGGTAATAAGCAGTGTATTTCTTAGAATAAACTACCCCTTCAAACTCTCCAATTCCACTTGCATATCGCGCAACATACGCTGAATACCATCTATTCTGAGTTCACTTTCTTCATAATCGTTCATATGAATACTGCACGTAAACTCCCATAGTTCTAAAATATCCTGCTTAGCTACTTCAAAAGGAGTATATGTTTTATTGTCCGATGTTAGAAGTAGTGCATTAGTGCCCTTTTTGTAGATACGTTTGTACACAATGCCCTCGTGCAAGGTGAGGAGTACATAGGTTTTTCCATCCACTAAATCGTTGATGTCTTCTACAAACCGTGCCACCACATAAGAGCCATCTTTTAAGGGTAACATCGAATCACCTTTGATAGGAAAAGCCCTATGCTTGCCTGTGGGTAAAAAGGGGAGTTGTATCTTTTCTAACTGCTCTATAAATTCAGGGTCGGCATAGCCATTAAGATAGCCAGCAGAGGCCTTGGCATTAATTACCTCTATTAGCTCTTTCTCGCCTTGGTTAACAATAATGGGGAACAGCACTCGCTGGTTGCCAATTTCTATAAACGATTGGTTCTCCGAACGTGATAAATCGTGTCGTAGCAAAGCATCTACGGGTAATTTAAAATAATCTGAGAGCTGAATAAGCACGTCAATGCCTGGATCGGAACGGCCTTCTTCGTAGGATCCCACCCGTGAACGAGTGATGTCTAAGGCTTCGGCTAATTTCTCTTGGGTTAAACCACGATTTCTGCGCAGGAAATAGATGTTCTTTGCAATTTTTTTCATTTGCTACAAATATAATCAAAGATTGATTGAATATGTAGTTAATATTGTAATCGTTAAACCCGAATTATGCGATAGGGTTCGTGATGAGGCTTTAAGTCACAATAAATCAGGCAGTTTGGATTCGAAAGCATAGCACCGCTATGGTGAGAACACAAACAAAGCAAAGCGACTGATTTGAAGTGAGTTAAAGGCCTAATAGAAATTCTATTGCATATTTCGGGTTAATTCAAAGGACATTAACTAGTGCAAGCGTCCGCTTGTGCTTCCTGTTAAAAGCAATTATTATGTACATTAACACACACAGTTATTTTAGTTTACGCTACGGAACCATTGCCCAAGAAGACTTGCTTAAAATGGCGCAAGAAAATGGGCTCAATCAGTTAGTGCTAACCGATATTAATAATACCTCTGCGTGCATCGATTTTGTGCGACTTTCCTCCAAATACGGCATTGAGCCCATATTAGGAGTTGATTTTAGGAATGGAGCCCAACAGCAGTTTGTAATAATTGCACGTTCTAACAAAGGTTTTACACAGATTAACACCTATTTATCTCAACTACTCGATCAAAAGGAATTTGAAGTACCTGATGAGGCTCCTCAATTGGCAGAAACCTTTGTTGTTTATCCCTATGCCACTAATTATTGCCGACTTGAACTAAAAGAAAACGAATATTTAGGTGTAACCATCGAAGACTTAAATCATTTGCGGTTTTCAAGGTGGTACCACCGGCAAGAGAAGCTGGTTATTTTGCACACGGTGTCTTTTCAGAACAAACGGGGATTTAATACACATAGGCTATTACGTGCTATTGATAATAATGCACTACTTAGCAAGCTATCGGTTAAGGAGCAGGGACAAGAGTGGCATCAAATGCTGCCTTTAGATGAATTATTAGCGTATTATAATGATTTTTCTGAACTTATAAACACCACACAAAAGCTACTGGATGCATGCAGTATTTCGTTTACATTTGGCGATCATAAAAACCAAAAGACCTATAGTGGCAAAAAATCCCGTGATTTTGAGCTACTTAAAAAAATATGTGAAGATGGATTAGCTTATCGCTATCCTGATGCAGATCAAATAATAATTGAACGAATTGATAAAGAGTTAAAGGTGATTGAGGAGATGGATTTTGTGGCCTATTTTCTAATCAATTGGAAAATTTTAAAGTATGCCCGAAGCAAGGGGTATTTTTATGTAGGCAGAGGGAGTGGAGCCAATAGTATTATTGCTTACTTACTGAGAATTACAGACGTTGATCCCGTTGAATTAGATTTATACTTTGAGCGATTTATTAATAAGTTTCGCCAAAATGCACCTGACTTTGACATCGATTTTTCGTGGACCGATCGAGATGATATCACGGAGTTTATTTTTAAACGATTTGAGCACACTGTTTTGGTGGGCGTGTATAATACGTTTCAGTATAAAGCCTCCATTCGAGAGCTAGGCAAGGTAATGGGCTTGCCCAAGCACGAAATTGATATGCTTACCAAAGGTCGATTTGATTACAGTCAGTTAGATCATTTATCGCAGTTAGTGGTAGTGTATGCGAAGCAAATTCAAGGGTTTCCTAATTATTTGGGTATTCATGCCGGAGGCATTCTTATTTCGGAGAAACCGATTCAGAATTTCTGTGCCACTTTTATGCCACCCAAGGGTTTTGCCACTACGCAAATAGATATGGTAGTAGCCGAAGATATTGGACTTGCTAAATTCGATATTTTAAGCCAACGTGGGCTCGGCAAGATTAAAGACACGGTATCAATCGTAAAAGAAAATACGGGAGAAGAGATTGACATTCATGACTTTAAACGCTTTAAAGAAGACGAACGCGTAAAACATCTGTTGCGCAATGCTAAAGCGATTGGCTGCTTTTACGTGGAGTCGCCTGCCATGCGTATGCTGTTAAAAAAGCTTAAAGTAGATGATTACCTCGGTTTAGTGGCCGCAAGCTCTGTTATACGACCCGGAGTAGCTAAATCAGGAATGATGCGTGAGTATATATTACGGTTTCGAAACCCTGAAAGGCGCAAGGATGCACATAAAATAATGCTGGAAATAATGCCCGAAACATTTGGCGTAATGGTGTATCAAGAAGATGTGATTAAGGTAGCGCATTATTTTGGAGGGCTCACGCTAGCAGAATCCGATATGTTACGCAGAGGCATGTCGGGGAAGTTCCGGTCGAGGGATGAGTTTATGAAAGTACGCGATCAGTTCTTTATCAACTGTAAGGCCAAGGGCTACGCCTTTGAATTAACCAAAGAAATATGGCGGCAAATAGAAAGTTTTGCAGGTTATGCCTTTGCCAAGGGCCATTCGGCTTCGTATGCGGTGGAGAGTTACCAAAGCCTCTTTTTAAAGGCCTATTATCCGTTGGAATATATGGTGGCTACCATTAATAATTCGGGCGGTTTCTATAGCAGGGAGCTTTATGTACACGAAGCCCGTATGAATGGGGGCTTTATCCAAGGACCTTGCATTAATAATAGCTATTCGGAAACAACGATTAAAGGAAAAATTATTTACCTCGGCTTCCACGTGCTTAAGTCGTTAGAGCATAACCTCGGAAAGGCTATTGTGCATGAACGAGAAACCAATGGTTTCTTTAATAGCTTAGATGACTTTATTGGTAGAGTATCTATTGGCTTGGAGCAACTTATTATTTTAATAAAAGTAAATGCTTTTGCCACCACAGGCAAAAATAAGCGAGAGCTTTTATGGGAGGCGCATATGAAAATTAATGCCTGCCTGCCGGCAAGGCAGGGCGTTTCCTTCCAAGAGCATGCTCCCTATTTATTTAAACAGGAACGAACTGATTTTAATTTGCCCAAACTCATTTCTTCTTCCAAAGAAGATTCGTTTGATGAATTAGAACATATTGGCTTTGTATTAGGCTCTCCATTTAACCTGCTAAAAAGCTATCGAAGAAATACGCTTATGGCCTCTACGCTTATGAATAGAGTTGGGGACTATGTGGTAATTGATGGGTACTTGGTTACAGTTAAAAACACCAGAACTACGGCTGGTAAGCGCATGTATTTTGGTACGTTCATCGATCAAAAAGGAGATTTTATTGATACAGCACATTTTCCTCAAATAGCAAGCAGATACCCCTTTCGAGGGCCTGGGGTGTACCAAATACGAGGGAAAGTAGTAGAGGAGTTTGAAAGCATTAGTATAGAAGTAACCGAAATGGAACGATTGCCTATGATTGAGGATCCTCGGTATGCGGTGGCGTAGGGTGTTTATTGGTTAGAAATTATTTGTGTAAGTGTAGAGTGCTAGTTATTTAATAATAGGGTCTATTTTACGTCATTATCGCCCTTAAGGGTGATAATGACGAACTAGGTTGATTATAGTGACTAATAATAATGCTTACGCTGGCTAATGAAGTTCCGCCAATTGACTATTAACCCGAAATATGCAATAGAATTTCTATTAGGCCTTTAACTCACTTCAAATCAGTCGCTTTGCTTTGTTTGTGTTCTCACCATAGCGGTGCTATGCTTTCGAATTCAAACTGCCTGATTTATTGTGACTTAAAGCCTCATCACGAACCCTATCGCATAATTCGGGATTAACCAATACCAAATAACTATCTCACTAAGCATGGAAGAAAAAAGGTCAATACTTCATATGGATTTAGATACATTTTTTGTGTCTTGCGAACGGCTGATTGACAGTAGGCTAGAGGGGAGGCCTGTACTTATTGGTGGCACTTCAGATCGGGGAGTGGTGGCTTCGTGCAGTTATGAGGCTAGGCAGTTTGGTATCCATTCGGCTATGCCCATGCGTATGGCACAACGATTATGCCCCGAGGCTATTGTGCTACGAGGCAATTCGGGCATTTATACCAAGCACTCCGATGCTGTTACTGAAATTATTAAGGAATCGGTGCCTTTATATGAAAAATCATCTATTGATGAGTTTTACATCGACCTAACTGGGGCAGATCGGTTTTTTGGTACTTTTAAAATGGCCCAAGAGCTGCGCGAGCGCATTATTAAAGAAACAGGTTTGCCAATCTCTTTTGGCTTATCTAATAATAAAACGGTTTCTAAAATAGCAACAGGCGAGGCCAAGCCTAATAATGAAATTTTGATTGATACAGGCGATGAGAAGCTCTTTTTAGCTCCCTTATCGGTTAAAAAAATTCCGATGGTAGGCACTAAAACCTACCAAACGCTCTGCGATTTTGGTATGAAACGGATTCAAAACATTCAGGAGATGCCTTCCAACATGATGGGCAATGTATTTGGAAAAAATGGGCTGAGTATTTGGAAAAAAGCCAATGGTATTGATAACTCACCTGTAGTGGCTTATACAGAGCGCAAGTCTATTTCTACCGAGCGAACTTTTAATAAAGACACTACTGATGTAGCCAAGCTCGAAAGCATTTTGACGGCCATGGCCGAGAGCCTAATTTTTCAATTACGCAGGGGTAATAAGTTAAGCTCTAATGTGGCGGTTAAAATTCGCTATTCAGATTTTAAAACCTACACCCTCCAACATCGAATGTCTTATAGTTCTTCTGATCATACCATTATTCCACTTGTATTAAGTTTGTATAAACGGCTGTATAATAGGAGGTTATTGGTTCGTTTGATAGGGGTTAAGTTTAGCCATTTGGTGGAGGGTGGTCATCAAATTAGTTTGTTTGAAGATACTGGAGAGCTTATGAACTTATATGCCGAAATGGATAAAATGCGTGTAAAATATGGCGATCGTGCCGTGGTGCGTGCTTCTGGCTTTGGAGCAAAAAATATTAGTCGCTTTAACCCTTTTACAGGAGAATCCCCACCGTTATTGCCTAATCGAAGGCAGTAATATAAACCAACTCACTTCCTTTTAATTCCTCTAATCGCTTGTTCTTTCCAAGGGTCATCGGGCCAAACATGTTTGGGGTACCGTCTTTTAAGCTCCTTTTTAACTTCGAAATAAGCATTTGCCCAAAAGCTTTTTAAATCATTGGTGATTTGTACCGGTTTAAAACCGGGGGAAAGCAAATGAAGCAATACAGAAATATGTCCATTATTTACCATAGGAGTTTCTGCTAAGCCAAAAACTTCCTGAATGCGGACTGCCAGCACAGGAGGCAAGCCATCTGGTCTGTAATTGATTTGAATGTGCGAACCACTTGGTACCTGCAGTTTGGCTGGAGCAAGTTTGTCCAACTCCTTTTGCTTATCAAAGTTGAGGTGATGCTGCAAAACGGTAACTAAGTCAATCTTCTTTAATTGAGTTGGCTTTTTAATATCTGTTAAATATGGGCTGAGCCATTCATTATTTGTCATTAATAGGGTAGAAGTACTTACATTTGGCCAGCCTTCATTCGGCCTCCATTTTTTAAGGCTGAGAACTCGGTTTTGCCATTGGGTAACTTGCTCGTTAAAGTCTAATAACTGTTCGCCCTCTTTTTTTAAAGCTTCGCTAATGGCCTGCACTCGATGAATTTCATCAGGTTCTGGCAATGGTTTTGATTGCAACACAATATTGCCTATGCGAAGATCTTGGGTAGCGATGAGCCCGCCATCTTCGGTATCCCACTTAATTACTTCTTGCGATTTTACCAATGGAGCCAAGTCCTTAGGGTTTAATGGCGAAGCCATAAATATTTTACCCAATCCATCTCGGGCATCCATATGAGCAATGGCCAACCAAGATTCGTGGGCAAGGTCATCTTTATGTCCTGCAGCAGCAATTTTGCCATTAGAAAGTTGAAACTGGGCATTATTGCCAGGCCTTGCGTGGGCAATTCGCTCGGGGTAAGCAAAAGTGAGTAGTATGCCTGTTTCAAATGGGTCAACAGGGCCATCATCTTCTTTTAAATTAAATAGCTTGAGATAAGACTGAGCAACTTTATTAATGCGAGCCATTCTTCCACCAGACCTGTTTTGATCACGATAACGCCTTAGTGCTTCTATCCGTGTATTAATGTCAATGCCCGCCTCCTTGCCTAAGGGATCACGCTCTTCTAGGAAAGCAGCCGTATCAGCCGCTAATGCTACATTATCTTCTTCATCGGCCATTAACAGCATATGAGCAATACGAGGATGACAAGGAAGGTTTAGCATCTTTACTCCATGAGTAGTTATTTTTCCGTGCTCTAATGCATTTAGCTCGTGAAGCGTATCACTGGCTTGTAAAACAGCTCCTTTAGGTGGAGATGTGAGCCAGGTTAGTTGATTGATATCCATAACACCCCATTGCGCCATATCTAACACAAGTGAAGCCAAATCCGATTCAATAATTTGGGGTACAAGGTGTTCCGTCATTCTGCTGTGGGTAGTTTTTGACCACATGCGGTAGCATACCCCAGGACTCAATCGCCCTGCTCGACCAGCTCTTTGGTCAGAGGAATCTTTACTAATTTGAATGGTTTGTAGCCTTGAAAGACCTGATTTTGGGTCGAACTTAGAGGTTCGTCCAAAGCCCGAATCCACTACCATAGTAACACCCTCAATAGTTAAACTGGTTTCTGCAATGGAGGTAGCCAATACAATTTTACGCTTACCTTCTTTATGAGGAAAAATGGCGGCTTGCTGACGGTTCATGGGCAAAGAACCATACAAAGGCATAATGGCAAAGCCATTTAGTTTCTTTTGGAGGAGTTCTTGTGTTCGAAGAATTTCACCTTGACCAGGCAAGAATACTAGCACATCACCTTTATTTTCTTTCACCGCTTTCATAACCACTCGGGCGCATTGCTCGGGCAGTGTCATCATATCCGTATCGCCTTCGTACTTGATATCTACAGGGTATAACCGTCCTTGGCTTGTAACTGCCTTACTACTTAGCAACCTCGTTAACTGCGGCATATCCAGCGTGGCCGACATAATTAGTAACTTTAGGTCGGGTCGTAATACTTGCTGCGATTCACGACAAAGAGCCAAGGCCACATCTGCATGGATGCTACGCTCATGAAACTCATCAAAGATGACCATCGCCACATCTTTGAGCTCATTATCGCTTTGTAACATACGGGTGAGGATGCCTTCGGTAAGAACTTCAATGCGTGTGTTGGTAGATGTTCTATTCTCAAACCGAATGCGATAACCAATGGTTTCACCTACTTGTTCGCCTAAAAAATAGGCCATACGCTGCGCAATGGCTTTGGCTGCAAGCCTTCTTGGCTCTAGCATCAATATCTTTTTGTCTTTGAACCAAGGCTCTTCTAAAAAGGCCAAAGGCAGTAAAGTGCTTTTGCCGGCTCCTGCTGGGGCATTAATAATTAAAGTGGTTTCTTGCCTAAGGTGGTTAAGTACTTCAGGAATTATTTCCTTGACAGGCAGGTCGATGGAATGGGGGTCGAAAGGCAAATAGCTAAAATTAAATGAGTAATCAAATAAAAAATAAAAATGCAAAAATAGGAAAATTTAACTACTCATAATGAGTCCACACCCGAATCACTTTAACCACTTTTTGTTCTTCGAGTACTTGGTAAACAAGACGATGCTGAATATTTATTCTGCGTGAGTAAGCACCTTGTAAATCGCCCACCAATTTTTCATAAGGAGGGTAAGGCTCGTATGGGTTCTTCTCTATAAGAGCTAATAAGGCTACAACTTTTGATTTAAGGTTTGACGCAGCTGTTTTTTTAGCATCCTTTAGTGCTTGTTTGGTATAAACTATGCGATAGTTTACCATTCAAGAGTATCTGTTGTATCGGATAGGGGCGTATTAAGCCCTTTGATAATAGATTCTTTCATATTTGGAATAGAAGTTAGGTATAGCGTTTCTTGAATAGAACGCCAATCCTCTTCGCTTACCAATACTGCATTATTACGCTTTCCAGTAATTTGAATAGGTTCATGGGTTTCACTTGCCTGATCAATCAGTTGGTATATCTGCTTTCTTGCTTCTGTAATCGATAGGGTTTTCATATCTCAAACGTACGCAATAGCGAACGTAAATGCAAATAGTATACGATGTAATCCCCTCACTAAGCGTTAAATTCAGCAGTTCCATCCTTTGGTATAAAACTACATGTATGAGTAATATTTAGTATATTTGTACCTAATTGGTACACAAAATATAAAATTATGTTAGTGATAAGTAGTAGGGAGTTTAGGCAAAATCAGAAGAAATACTTTGAAAGAGTAGATAAAGGGGAGCATATTATTGTTCAAAGAGCAAAAGACAAATCATACGTTTTAACTCCTATAAGTGAGGATGATATGTATTTCAATGCTGAAATGGTTGATAAAATCAAGCAAAGTATTTTGGAGGTTCAGCAAGGAGAAGTCAAAAGGGTATCAACCTCTAAGGGAATAAGTGATTTATTAGGCCTATGAGCTATATATTAGATTTTTCTAAAACAGCCTTAAAAGATATTGAAAAGCATAAGAAATCAGGAGATAAGCCTACACTCAGGAAAATTGAAAAACTCCTTTATGAGTTAATGGAACACCCCATAAAGGGAACTGGTCAGCCTGAAATGTAAACATAAATTAGCAGGTTTGTACTCCCGTAGAATCAATAAAAAGCATAGATTAGTTTACTCTATCAATGAACAGGTTGTTACAGTAAATATATTAAGTGCTTGGTCTCATTATGGAGACAAATAATCCACTACGCAACTCAAACTGGTCGTAGATTAAGCACAGCGGTTCTACGACCTAATAAGTAAATTAGAAATTAGTTTATTGGTTATAGTATAAGGGTCGTAGCGGATGCTACGATCAGGTGGAAGGGGTTATCGGGGTGTGACTCGAAAGTTAGAAAGAAAAATTGGAGTATGAATAAGATTGGTATAAAAGCATAAGCTGGAAACTTGCACCAGTAGGGGGGGATGCAGCCTTGTTTCTTATTTTAGTTTTGTGGAATGCACAGCTTCATTGCCAACATTATCTTTTACGGTCAACTCTATTTTTCCTTTAAAACTAAAACTTGTATTTGGCTTTTCTGCCCAAATTAAACTTTTCTTAGGGTCGTAATTCATAAGCACCCATTCACCATTTACAAGCATTGTAATTTTTGCGATACCAGAAAGATTATCTGAGATTTTAAAGACCATTTCGTCCTTGTTCAATATGAGCGGTTTAGTAGTAGGAGGGATGCTATCTGCCAACAGTGTATAACTTCCAAAGCTTCTGCTTTTAAAGCTTATTCGATTGCCAGCCCACTTGCCACCAATAAATGACGAATTTTTGCCCCAAACACTGTACACAGCAAGGTTCTCTTTGTTTGCAGGGAGGTTGGCCGGCTTTAATGTAACGGAATAATTTTTGTTGAGCGGGATATTTGAGTTTCCAATTGTAATAATTTCAAACCCGGTAGTTGTATCAACTTTAGCGTTGAAAGTGAAATATAAATTTGAAAATAATGTGTTTTTGGCAAACTGAATGTCCGCCACCGAATTGTAAAATTTGTACGCTACACCTGCTGGTATGTATGCTTTAATATTTAAAGGGTAAACACGCCCATTAACCAAAACATAATCGGGAATTGAGGTTGTAAGATTCCAAAGATAGGTGTCGTTTATTTTGTTTGAGTATGTTGGTTTTTGATTAATTGTATGCCCTCCCGCGTAAAAAGCGACTGTATCATTTGGGTTGGTATTATAGGTTAAAATATGCTTGTCAACCCGCCAAGGGTTTGGCTTTAAGGTGTTTTTTGATCGTTTTGTATTGTTAGAACCTTTAATAACAAAATTCACATTGCTTTTATTATTATAAGCATCTGTTAGTTCTATGTCAATAGCATACACACCGTTTTGTTCGATTAAATAATATCCATTATCGGTTATCATGGAGTAGAAATCCAAGGTGTTGCCTTCATCTACATATAATTTATGGTATCGCTTGCTGTTATTAATAAGTGCTTCGTAATTTATATAGGTGTAAAACTGCCGAGCTTTTGAAAATGGCCAGGTATCAATGGATGTGATTAAATGTATCTTACCATTTACTCTTATTTCAATTTTGTTAATACCTGTTTTAAAACGAGTATTGTCCATACGGTCGTAAGCGTATAGTTCTAGGCCAATTCTGCCGATGGCATAAATAGTATCGTTTATAAAGTAATTGTTTTTCTCGTATTCAAAAGGGATTTCAATTCGACCGAAGTGCCCATTTACTCGGCTATCTATGGTGGAAGTCACTAGGGCTAAATTTTTAGCCAAAGGTGGTCTGATATCTATAATTTCGGCAAATCCATAATGCAAAGGGTTTAGTAAATCCTGATTCCTGTTTCGTACATCAAAGTGGAGGTGTGGTCCTCCGCTGGAACCAGAATTGCCTGAAAGGGCAATAATATCGCCTCTTTTTACTTTAAATAAACCTCCATCAGGAAATACATTAAGCTTAAACTTCTTTTTGGCATATTGCTGCTTTCTTACATAGTCTCCTATATCTTTCCTAAAAGATTTTAGGTGAGCATATACAGTTGTGTGGCCATTGGGATGCTTTATATAGATGGCGTTTCCATAGCCTCCAGGATTAACAGAAATTCTAAAAATGTATCCGTCATCTGCAGCTAGTATATCTACCCCTTCTTGTCCACCTGTTCTTATATCAATGCCTGTATGAAAATGTGATGAACGTAGTTCACCCATTGTGCCTGCTAAGGTATTTGTTACACCAGGCTTAACAGGAAATAGCAAATCAGATTGAGCTAAAGAAGAATGGGTTTGGAAACTAAGAAATAGTAAAACGATAAGTTTGATCAGGTTTCTATTTAATATCAACATGTAGCATTTTTTCTGTTCCAATAAAGCATTCTAGTTTATCACCAATGGCAATAGGCCCAACCCCTTTTGGGGTGCCTGTAAAAATGATATCTCCTTTTTTTAGGAAGAAAAATTTAGATAAATAGGAAATCAAGTAGTCGAAACTGAACAGCATCAAATTTGTTTCTCCTTTTTGCTTTATTTCCCCGTTTTGCTTTAGAGAAAAATTAAGATTGCTGAGATCGACATCTTTTTTTGAGACAAACTTAGAAATAGGGGCGGAGTCGTTAAACCCTTTAGCGATAGCCCAAGGAAGTCCTTTTTCTTTGGCTTTTGTTTGTAAGTCCCTTGCTGTAAAATCTATGCCAATGCCAAGCTCATCATAATAAGTATGCGCAAATTTCTCGTCTATATTTTTACCTACTTTACAAATTTTTAAAAGTATCTCTACTTCAAAATGAATATCACTAGAAAAGCTGGGGTAGTAGAAAGGTCTGTTGCGTGTAAGCAGTGCCGTTTCAGGTTTTGTAAAAATTACTGGCTCATCAGGCCGTTCGTTATTAAGCTCTGCAATATGTGCAGCATAATTTCTGCCAATCCCAAAAATTTTCATATAAAAAGATAATTATTATTTGCCAAATGTATTAGGCTTCAAAACTAATGTATTCCAGTTCTTTTTGCTTGTAAGAACTCCTATTTAATTCAATTCCATCTCTTGATTTTATCGTGCATAAGTTGTCAAAAAATGTTTGCAAATTGTCCAAATCTGCGTTTAATTTCGATAAAAAGATGATTTTTATGGAAGTTTAACTATTTATAATTATTCTAAATAGAGGTGGTTTTATAGCAAGTTAACTGAATAACAGCGTGATACCAATTGAATGGTGTGGTGAAATCTATTGAAGCCACTAATTTGCTTTTAGTTTAGCTTGCAAATGGCAGTTGCAAAATAGTAGATTTGTGCTTGCTTTTGCAAAAAGTGAAAACTAATACACTAACTTAAGTATGGCGTCTAAGCATTCAATTAAACGAAACTTCAAAGTATTTGTTGTTTTATTCTCTCTTTGGTTATCCTATGGCTCTCAGGCAGCTTTTGCGCAAGCATCTGCTGTACCTACAGATGCTGAAACGATAAAAGCTGGAGAAAGTTTATTTAAGCAAAACTGTAAAGCCTGTCACAGCGTACAGAGTAGAGTTGTGGGTCCGGCATTAAAAAATGTGTATGATCGCAAGGATTTGCCTTGGATTTATGCATTTGTTAAAAACCCAGTTAAGGTAATCAAAAGTGGGGACGAATATGCGGTCAACCTATTTGAAGAGTATAACCAAATAGAAATGACTGGGTTTCCTTCATTTACAGATGAGGAAATTGGATCAATTTTAGCTTATGTTAAAGACCAAACAGATAATGCTGTGGTGGCAGAGCCTGCAACGGCTGATTTAAAAGCCGATCCTGCTGCTTCTCCTTCACCTTATGTTAATGCTATAATAATAGGAGGATTAGTGGTATTGGTAATTTTGCTAATTGTATTAGCAATGATTATTTCTAAGCTTCGTAGTTATTTATCTAATACCGAGTTATCAGAAGAAGACCAAGAATACATTGCTAAGCCAGATGGGATTTTTGCAACTTTAAGAAACAAAGCACTAATAGGAATAGTAATTGCAGTTGTTACTGCAGTTGTCACAAAGGCCACAATCGATGCTTTATTTACTATTGGCGTTCAGCAAGGGTATGCTCCAACACAGCCGATTAAATATTCGCATAAAGTGCACGCAGGAGATTATAAAATCGATTGTAATTACTGCCATACGGGTGTGCGTAAGTCTAAAAATGCTAATATTCCTTCACCTAATATCTGTATGAATTGCCATAGTGCTATTGATAAAGGTGCAAATACCGGTACGGAAGAGATTCAAAAAATTTATGATGCAGTTGAAAATAATACCCCTATTGAGTGGGTGAGAGTTCATAATTTACCAGATTTAGCTTATTTTAATCACTCACAACACGTTGAGGTGGGTAAAGTAGCCTGCCAAACTTGTCACGGACCTGTTGAAGAAATGGAAGTTGTGAAACAATATGCCAACTTAACTATGGGCTGGTGTATCAATTGCCATCGAGATACTCCTTTAAACACCAAAGGGAATGGCTACTATGACAAATTAGTAGAAATTCACGAAGGAAAAGGAGAGTTTACTGTGGCAGAAAACGGTGGACTGGATTGTGCAAAATGTCATTATTAATAATAAAGAAAAAACTCCAAGTTATATAACTGAACATGGAATCAACAAAAAAACAGTATTGGAAAGGTCTTGAAGAATTAGGCAAAGACCCTGAATTTGTAAAATACGCAGATAAAGAATTTCCAGAATACTTACCAACTAATAGTGAATTAGAGGAAACCGAAGAGGGAAGCACTCGTAGAGATTTTCTAAAATTGATGGGCTTTGGAATGGCTGCAGTTACTCTGGCTTCATGTGAGGCCCCAATTCGCAATGCTATTCCTTATGTAAACAAACCTGTTGATGTAGATCCAGGGGTTCCTAATTACTACGCTTCTACCTACATACAAGGGGGTGATTATGCCAGTGTTGTGGTAAAAACACGTGAAGGCCGGCCTATTAAAGTAGAAGGAAACAGATTATCAAAGATTTCTCAAGGAGGTACCAATGCTCAAATCGAAGCGTCTGTTCTTTCCTTATATGATAAAGAACGTTTAACGGCTCCTCAAAAAGGAGGAAGTGAAACAGATTGGGCTACACTGGATACAGAAGTAGGGGAGAAGCTAACCGCTATTGCTGCTAAGGGTGGTGCCATTAAATTGGTTGCCAATACCATTATGAGCCCAACTGCTTTAAAAGTAATTGAAGAGTTTAAAGCAAAATATGGCAATGTTGAATTGGTTCAATATGATACGCAAGCAGCTTATGGTTTAACTAGCGCTTATAATAATATATATGGAGTAGCAGCAGTGCCGTCCTTCCATTTTGATAAAGCAGATGTGATTGTATCTTTTGATGCTGATTTCTTAGGTACTTGGATTTCACCAATTGAATACACTAAAGGATATAGCAAAGGCCGTAAAATTGGCCCTAAAAAGAAAACAATGTCTAGGCATTACCAGTTTGAAAGTAACCTTTCATTAACAGGTGCAAATGCCGATTATAGAACTGCTATTAAACCATCGGAGCAAGGTAAGGCAGTTATTGCTTTATATAATGCGGTGGCTGCTAAAACAGGAGGTACTTCTATCTCTGGTGGAGGCGATTATAAAAATCTTAAAAAAGCAGCTGGAGACTTGCTGAAAGCAAAAGGAAAGTCCTTAGTGGTTTCTGGCTCAAACGATGTTGCGGTTCAAACCTTGATAGCGAGCATAAATAATATGCTGTCAAATTATGGGCAAACACTAACCTTAAACGATTATTCTAATGCTCGAAAGGGAAATGATGCTCAAATGAGTGCATTTGTTGCCGATGCCAAAGCTGGTAAAGTGGATGCAGTTATTTTCTTAAGCAGCAACCCTGTTTATAACCATTCTAAAGGCGCAGAGCTTGCAGAAGCGATAAAGAAAATTGGTCTAACTGTTTCAACTTCTGATAGAAAGGATGAAACAGCTGGGTTAGTTTCTTATATTGCTCCTAACAACCACTTTTTAGAGTCGTGGGCAGATGCAGAACCCAAGAATGGTACATTTAGTTTAGGGCAACCTACTATTTCACCCATCTTTAAAACTCGTCAGGAGCAAGAAAGTTTATTAGCTTGGTCGGGAAACAGTACGAGCTATTTCGATTATTTAAAAAATAATTGGAAAGAACGTTTTGGTGGAGGAAAAGAAGGCCTTTCATTCCAAGCTTTTTGGGATAAAATCTTACAAGATGGAGTGTATGAAGCTCCAGTTGAAGCTGTTGAATATACAGCATCAATTAATGCATCAGCGGCAGCTTCTTCTATTGCAAAAAATTATAAAGGAGATGGCTTTGAGTTAGCTCTTTATCAAAAAATAGCGATTGGAGATGGTACACAAGCAAACAATCCTTGGTTGCAAGAAACACCAGATCCTATTACCAAAACTACTTGGGATAACTACGTTACTGTTTCACTTTCAGACGCAAAGACGTTAGGCATTACCGAATACGAAGGAAAATCTATTAAAGTTGATTTAACTGTAAACGGAGCTACCCATAGATTACCTGTTGTTATTCAGCCAGGCCAAGCAAAAGGCACATTAGGTCTAGCACTTGGTTATGGTCGTAAGAGTGCTGGTAAAGTAGCTAACGGCTTAGGTTTTGATGCCAACGGGTTGGTTGGAACTTTAAACGGAGCGGCTTATTATAATGTAACAACTGGTGTAAACCTTGCAGCTACTGATGAAGAATATCAAGTTGCTCGTACACAAACACACCAAACTTATATGGATCGTGGTAATGTTATTCAGGAAGCAACGCTTGCCGAATACCAGAAAGATCCGATGGCAGGTAGAGAGGTTCCTATGATTGCTACTTGGCAAGACCAAGAGCATGGAAAGGTTAAATCTACTTCACTCTCTTTATGGAAAGGACATGAATACCCTGATCATCATTGGGGCTTAGCCATTGATATGAACTCTTGCACAGGTTGTTCAGCTTGTCACGTTGCTTGTGTGGCTGAAAACAATATTCCTGTAGTGGGTCGTAAAGAGGTTATAAATCGTAGAGATATGCATTGGATGCGTATTGATAGATATTATAGCAGTAATGAAGAAGAATTAGCCAAAACAACTGGTTTAATTGATAGATTGTCTGCCTTAGATATTGCTTCTGAAAATCCGGAAGTAACATTTCAACCAATGATGTGCCAGCATTGTAATAATGCAGGTTGTGAAACAGTTTGTCCTGTAGCTGCAACTACACATTCTACAGAAGGTCTTAATCAAATGGTGTACAACCGTTGTATTGGTACTCGTTACTGTGCTAATAACTGTGCCTATAAAGTACGTAGGTTCAACTGGTTTAAATACCACGATAATTCGCAGTTCGATATGAACTCATCTATGAATAATGATTTGGGTAAAATGGTATTGAACCCTGATGTTACCGTTCGTTCAAGAGGGGTAATGGAAAAATGCTCCATGTGTGTACAACGAATTCAGCTCGGTAAGCTAGAAGCGAAAAAAGAGAGTAGAAGACCTAATGATGATGACTTTTCTACTGCTTGTGCTTCTGCATGCCCATCAGATGCCATTGTATTTGGAGATATGAATGATGATAAAAGCATGATTTCCCAACTTCTACGAATTAAATTAGAAGAGGGTGATTATGGAATTGATAAACAGGTAAATGAAGAAAGAGCTTATACAGTTTTGGAAGAAGTTGGACAGAAGCCCAATGTTCTTTACCTAACGAAGATTAGAAATAAAGATAAAAACGAGTCTCAGGCTTAATAATATAAGATTACACTATGCAAGTATCATCACCTATACGTGAACCACTAATACATGGAGGTAAGACCATGCACGATGTGTCGGAGGACATATGCAGGCAGGTTGAAGCTAAACCATCAAAGGGATGGATGGCAGGCTTTGCTGTTTCATTGGCTATACTAGGTATTGGATCAATCTCTGTTGGTGCCTTACTCTGGGACGGTATTGGCGTTTGGGGGCTTAATAAAACCGTAGGCTGGGCTTGGGATATCACCAACTTTGTGTGGTGGGTAGGTATTGGCCACGCTGGTACTCTTATTTCGGCTGTACTACTTTTGTTCCGTCAAAAATGGAGAATGAGTATTAATCGTGCAGCAGAGGCGATGACGATTTTCGCTGTAATTTGTGCTTTAATGTTCCCTGGTCTTCATATGGGCCGTTTGTGGTTAGGGTTTTATTGGGCATTGCCATTACCAAACACATTTGGCTCGTTATGGGTAAACTTTAACTCCCCATTACTTTGGGATGTATTTGCTATTACAACATACTTTACGGTTTCACTTGTATTCTGGTATGTTGGCCTTATTCCTGATTTTGCCACTATTAGAGACAGAGCAAAAAGCAAGGTGTCTAGAGCAATTTATGGTGGCTTAGCTATGGGTTGGATGGGTGGAGCCAAAGATTGGTCTCGTTACGAGTCTGTTTCTTTGATTCTTGCTGGTTTAGCCACTCCATTAGTACTTTCAGTACACACTATTGTATCAATGGATTTTGCTACTTCCGTTATTCCGGGATGGCATACAACCATTTTTCCTCCATATTTTGTAGCAGGAGCTATTTTCTCCGGATTTGCAATGGTATTAACACTTATGATAGTTACTCGTAAGCTATTTAAATTAGAAGATTACATTACTATTGGCCATATCGAGTTAATGAACATCGTAATTATTGTTACAGGTTCTATCGTGGGTATCGCTTATATAACAGAGTTCTTTATTGCTTGGTATTCAGGTGTACCTGGCGAGCAATATGCATTTATTAACAGAGCAACAGGGCCTTATTGGTGGGCGTACGCTTGTATGATGACAGCTAATGTAATTTCTCCACAATTATTCTGGATTAAGAAAATTAGAACCAGTATCGTCTCAACTTTTGTCATTTCCATTATTGTAAATATTGGCATGTGGTTCGAACGATTTGTAATTGTGGTTACTTCACTTCATAGAGATTTCCTTCCATCGAGTTGGGCAATGTTTTATCCAACCATACACGATGTAGGTGTATTTCTATTTAGTATCGGCTTTTTTCTTACAGCTTACTTGTTATTTTCTAAGTATTTCCCTGTAATTAATATGGCTGAAGTTAAAAGTATTTTAAAATCTGACGGTGAAAAGGAATAAATAATGGCAGTTGGGAAAAATTATTTAGTAGGTGTATTTGAGGATCCAGACGTAGTGCTTGATTCCATCAAATCGGTAAGAGACAGTGGTGTAAAAATTCACGAGGTGTTTTCACCACATGCCATTCATGGCATTGATGATTATCTTGGTTATAAGCAATCGCGGTTGCCAATTGCTTCCTTCTTTTATGGGATTACAGGTACGGCATTAGCATTGTTTACCATTTATTGGATGTTAGGCTTTGATTGGCCCATGATTATAGGTGGTAAAGATTTTGTATCGCTACCTCCATTTATTCCTGTAACTTTTGAATTTACAGTGTTGCTTGCAGCACACGGTATGGTGCTTACGTTTTTTATTGTGAGTGACCTTAAGCCTTGGGCTAAGCCACTTGTGTTCGATGCCCGATGTACTGATGATAAATACATTATGGCAATCGATCTTGGTGCAAACCAAAAGAGCAAAGAAGAAATTAATAAGATGCTTTCTGATTCGGGAGCTTCTGAGGTTAACGAGAAAAACTTTAAGTAAGAAAAATAGCTTAATATGAAGTTCAATAAAGTATTTACACTTTTAGTTGCCTCTGGAGCAGCTTTGTTAATTAGCTGCGGAGCAGGTGATGATAATGCAGGCTATGAGTATGCACCCAATATGTATCATTCGGTTGCCTACGAACCTTTAAAACAAGTAAAAGATAAAGAATCTGGCCTTTGGGTTAATTCTACAGAGGAGGAAATTGGTGAGTATTACAGCTCAAATCCTAATAATGAATTTGAAATGAATATGCTTTTGCCTGTAGAAAATACAGTTAAAAGAGGAGACTTTCTTCCGTACCGAATTCCTAAAGATAGTTTAGCACTAGCAGCAGCTACATTAACTAACCCTTTGCCTAATACAAAAGAAGTACTAGCAGATGGTAAAGCACTGTATGGTAGATTTTGTGGTCATTGCCATGGTTCTAATGGAACTGAGCCAGGGTTGGTAGGCGAGCGATATGCAGGTGTGCCTTCTTATACCTCGGCCGCTGTTAAAAATATTACCGAAGGACATATATTTCATGTAATTTCACTTGGAAAAGGCCGTATGGCAGCACACGATTCTCAATTGAGCCAAGAAGAGCGATGGAAAATTGTTCGATATGTTCAAACCTTACAAAAGCAATAATCAGTAGCTATGACAATTTCAGACGAAAGATTTGATTTTACTGCAAGTGCCAAAAAGAAATTGGCAATTACTATTGTAGTAGGTATTCTACTTTTATTAGCAGGAATATACTTAGATATTGCCAGTACTAGCCACGATGGTGGGCACGCAACTTTACAAACAACAGTTACAAACGATTTAGTTGCTTTTAATGGGGATAATACAGAGCAGGCAGCAGGAGAGCATGGTGAAACAGCCACTTGGCTTAAAAGACTTTACACAGATTTATGGATAAATAATGTGTTTTTTGCTGGATTAGGTCTTATTGGGCTATTCTTTGTAACCTTACAATATGTAACTCAATCTGCATGGTCAACTGGGTTTTTAAGAGTGCCAACGGCTATGGCCAATTGGTTACCTATCGCAGGGGTGTTAATGCTCGGGGTCTTCTTTCTTGGGAAGTATGATCTATTCCATTGGACTCACGATTACTTATATATTGAAGGAACTCCCGAATTTGATAAGTTATTAAATGGGAAAAAGGCCTTTTTAAACGAACCTTTTTTCTTAGCTAGAATGATAGTCTTTTTTGGAGGATGGACATTGTTCTTTTATTATATTAAAAAACGAATTTTTGCAGAGGATATAGAAGAGCCAGGTGTTAAAAGATGGAAAGAAATTAGAGCTGCTTCGGCATGGTTTATCGTTTTCTTTGGATACTCTACCTCAATAGGAGCTTGGGATTGGGTTATGTCTATTGACCCTCACTGGTTTAGTACGCTGTTCGGGTGGTATGTGTTTTCGAGTTGGTGGGTTTCTGGTTTAGCTTTAATCGCCCTTATCGTAATTATTTTAAAAGAGAACGGGTACTTATCTATTGTAACTGAAAACCACTTACACGATTTAGGTAAATTTGTATTTGGCTTTACTATTTTTTGGGCATACCTATGGTTTTCTCAGTACTTATTAATTTATTATGCCAATATTCCTGAAGAAACGGTTTATTATATTCAGCGATTAACAACCGATCAATATCGACCTGTATTCTTCATTAACTTATTTATAAACTTTGTGTTTCCTTTCATTTTTTTAATGACAAGAGATTCAAAGAGGAAATTGGCTACAATGAAGGTTGCTGCTGTTGTAATAATTATAGGACACTGGTTGGATTTCTGGTTAATGGTTACTCCAGGGGTAATGAAGTATGATGGAGGAATTGGTTTTATGGAAATTGGAACTGCTTTAATCTATTTAGGTGCATTTTTATGGGTAACACTTAGTAATTTGTCTAAACACTCACTAATTGCCAAAAATCACCCAACTTTAGAAGAAAGCTTACACCACCATATTTAGTATTTGATATGTATTGTTTTAGAGTTTGCTTATTTTTTTAACTCTAAAACTAAATTTTATAATGACTTAATCTATAAATAAAATGCAAAATTTGTTATTAGGAGCAAGTGTAGTAGTAGCATTAGTTGTACTGTTTATGATTTATAAACTAGCTACACTAATTAGTGTAGCAAAAGGTTCCAAAACTGACCAAGAGGCTAGTAGTAATAACGTGAATGCCGTGTTAATGCTAGCATTTCTTATCATTGGAGGTGTAGCCGCAACTTGGTCGGCTATTGCTTATTTCGATTTATACAACCTGCCTGTCGCCTCAGAACATGGTGTTAAAACCGATAGTATGTTTTGGATTACCATGTGGATTACCGGAGCTGCTTTTGTAATTACCCATATTCTCTTATTTTACTTTTCTTTTAAGTATCGCTATAAAAAGGATGCAACAGCATTATACTACCCTGATAATCATAAGTTAGAGTTAATTTGGACGATTGTGCCTGCCGTTGTGCTTACAATTTTAGTTGGCTACGGTTTAACTGTTTGGAATGAGATAACGGATAAAGCCCCAG
The DNA here is from genome assembly GCA_021648745.1 of Cyclobacteriaceae bacterium. Classification (GTDB taxonomy): domain Bacteria; phylum Bacteroidota; class Bacteroidia; order Cytophagales; family Cyclobacteriaceae; genus JAKISE01. Next base: position 8,686 of record JAKISE010000011.1, on the reverse strand, counting down.
AACAAGCCGAAGTGGTTGAAATTATGGGAGCACAATTCGCCTGGAGGGTGCGTTACCCTGGGGCTGATAATGCGTTGGGCAAATACGACTATCGGAAAATAGATGACTCCAATGCTTTTGGCATGGACCTATCTGATAAAAATTCTCATGACGATTTTGTGCCAAGAGAAATTCATTTACCTAAAGGGAAACCTGTATTATTAAAAATTAGAGCTCGAGACGTGCTTCATAGTGTGTTTTTACCTCAATTTAGAGTTAAAATGGATGCTGTACCTGGTATGCCTACTCAGTTTTGGTTTGTGCCAACAAAGTCAACCGCTGATATGAGAGCCGAAACAGGCAACCCTGATTTTAATTACGAATTAGCCTGTACAGAAATTTGTGGTAGCGGCCACTATGCTATGCGTATGATTGTGGTTGTAGATGAACCTGCTGATTATGAGGAATGGAAAAAATCGCAACAAACATGGTTAGCTCAAAACCCAGAGTACTTATCGCAAGTGCCCGAGGAGTTACAAGAAGTAGCTATGTTATCTGCCGGAATTGAAGAAAACGAATCGAAAGATTCTTCACTATAAGAAATTAATTACTGTTATTATGTCAACTGCTAACATAGATTTAATGGATGAAATGGGGCACGATGACCATGATCATCACGAACAAGGCTTTCTTTCAAAGTACATTTTTAGTACAGATCATAAAACCATTGCCAAGCAATTCCTAATTTCAGGTATTATTTGGGCCATTATTGGTGGCTTATTATCTGTTGTATTTAGGTTGCAATTGGGTTTTCCTGATATGGATATGGCCTGGTTAAGACCAATTTTAGGAGAATGGATTAATATTGATGCCGCAACAGGTATGGGTAAATTGGATACCGAGTTTTACCTGGCATTGGTAACCATGCACGGTACAATAATGGTGTTTTTTGTATTAACTGCAGGCCTAAGTGGTACTTTTAGTAATTTTCTTATCCCATTACAAATTGGAGCGCGAGATATGGCCTCCGGTTTTATGAACATGTTATCCTATTGGTTCTTCTTTGCCTCTAGTGCAATCATGTTTATTTCATTCTTTATTTCAACAGGGCCAGCATCTGGTAGTTGGGTGATTTATCCTCCTTTAAGTGCATTGCCTCAATCAATGTCAGGAGCAGGGTTAGGAATGACCTTATGGCTTGTAGCCATGGCTTTATTTATTGTTTCTACGTTGCTAGGAGGTATTAATTATATTGCTACGGTAATTAATTTAAGAACCGATGGAATGTCATTTACCAAATTACCACTTACCATTTGGGCATTCTTTTTAACAGCTATTATTGGTTTATTATCATTTCCAGTATTGCTTTCAGCAGCCTTATTATTGATTTTAGATCGTAGTTTTGGTACAAGTTTCTTTTTATCTGAAATATACATTGGAGGAGAAGCACTACCTAATATGGGCGGTAGTCCAATTTTATTCCAGCATTTATTCTGGTTTTTAGGCCACCCTGAAGTGTATATTGTATTGCTGCCTTCATTGGGTATCACTTCAGAAATTATTGCAACTAATTCGCGTAAACCAATTTTTGGTTATAAAGCTATGATTGGTTCTATGATGGGCATTGCTATACTCTCCTTTGTAGTATGGGCTCACCATATGTTTGTAACAGGAATGAACCCTTTTGCAGGTTCTATTTTTATGTTGCTAACCTTAATTATTGCTGTGCCATCAGCTATTAAGGCATTTAATTATATTACTACCTTATGGAAAGGTAATATCATATTTACACCAGCAATGATGTTCTCTATTGGATTGGTGTCATTCTTTATTTCTGGCGGTGTTACCGGTATTTTCTTAGGCAATGCCGCATTGGATATTCAATTGCACGATACGTATTTTGTAACAGCTCACTTCCACCTTGTAATGGGTAGTGCTGCATTCTTCGGTATGATTGCAGGAGTGTACCACTGGTTTCCTAAAATGTTTGGTCGTATGATGAATAGAAAATTAGGTTATATTCACTTTTGGACTTCATTCATTGGTATCTATTTAATCTTCTTCCCAATGCACTACATCGGTATCGCTGGATTTCCACGGAGATATTACTCATTTACTAATTTTGATGCGTTTAGTACATTTACTGATTTGAATGCGTTTATTAGTATAGCAGCTATTGCCACATTTGCTGCGCAATTAATCTTTGTGTTCAACTTCTTCTATAGTATTTTTAAAGGAAGAAGAGCAACTAAGAATCCTTGGAATTCAACAACCTTGGAGTGGACAACTCCAATAGAGCCTGGACATGGAAACTGGCCTGGAGCTATTCCTAAAGTATATCGTTGGCCTTATGATTTAAGTAAGCCCGGTGCTAAGGAGGATTTTATTATGCAAGATGTACCTTATGCAGAAACACCTGAGTCGAACTTGCCACACGAGCAAGAGCTTGCAGGGCTAGAAGACAAGGGAGATAACACTATTAAAGTAGATTAAGCTTGGCTGAGTTAACGTTAAATACTGCCCAAATTAGTTCAAAAGAACGTGTAAAAGCCTTTGTAGAGCTTTTGAAGTTAAGGTTGTCCTTTTTGGTAGCTTTCTCATCGGCTTTTGGGTACGCCTTAGGTGCAACACAGTTTAGCTGGGCAACCTTAGGTTGGTTGTTTTTAGGTGGATTTTTAGTTTCAGGAGCTTCGGTTACTATTAACCAAATCTTAGAAAAAGATTTGGATAAATTAATGAAGCGGACTCAGAATAGACCTTTGCCGACCAATAGAATATCATTGAACGAGGCTAAGGTTTTTACTGTAATTATTGCTATTATCGGGTTGAGCATATTAGGGTTGGCCACTAATTGGCTAACAGTTTTACTATCAATACTGTCGTTAGTTTTATATGGTTTTGTGTATACCCCTTTAAAAAAGGTGGGGCCTGTTGCCGTATTTGTTGGAGCCATACCGGGGGCACTACCTCCATTATTGGGTTGGGTTGCAGCAACAGGGCATATATCAACAGCTGCATTGGTAATTTTTGGGCTGCAGTTTATTTGGCAGTTCCCTCATTTTTGGGCAATTGCTTGGGTAGCCGATGAAGATTATAAAAGGGCAGGATTTAAATTATTGCCGGCAGGTGGTAAAAAAGATTTGAATACTGCTTTTCAAATAATGATTTATACATTGGTATTAATTCCTCTAGGAGTTTTGCCATCGCAATTTGGAATAACAGGTTTATATTCTGCTTTCGTAGTTACCTTATGTGGTGCTTTATTTTTTGCGCAAACATTTTACTTAATGAAACAATGTTTAGTAGGGGAAGAAAGCTCTTATAAGGCGGCACGATCAATTATGTTCGGGTCATTTATATATTTACCTGTTGTGCAAATCGCTTTAATTTTAGACAAGGTTTAATGGTAACTGAATTACATATTAAAGAAGTACCTCAAAAACAATTGGGCATAAATCCTAAGAAATTCATTCTTTGGTTATTTATGGTATCTATTGTAATGGTGTTTGCAGCACTTACCAGTGGTTTTATAGTACGCCAAGCAGAAGGAAATTGGATCATTTATGAGTTGCCATCTCAATTGTGGATTAGTACAGTTATTTTAGTTGTTAGTAGTTTAACAGCGCATTGGGCTTTAAAATCAGCTCAAAAAAGCAATTCGCTACAAACTAAACTTGGCCTTTGGGTTACATTTGGGCTAGGGTTAGTGTTTTTATCAACCCAAGTTTGGGTGTGGGAAATATTGGTACAGCACGATGTATACTTGGTTGGCAACCCAGGAGGCTCATTTTTATATGTGCTAATGGGCGTGCATGCCTTTCATTTAATAAGTGGTTTGATTTACCTAATGATAATGTTGGTTAAGTCATACCGAGCCAATGAAGTGTCCGAAATCCAATTTCAATTAAGTTTAAGTACAACGTACTGGCACTTTTTGGGTGGATTATGGATTTATTTATATGTGTTTTTAATTATATATCATTAATAATAGAATAGTATGTCAGCTACAAGTACAACAATAGCAACATCCGATTGGTCAGGAGGAAAATCACCTTTTAACGTAAGCTATGGTAAGCTTATGATGTGGTTATTTCTACTTTCTGATGCATTTACTTTTTCAGGGTTTCTCATAGCCTATGGCTTGGTAAGATTTAGTGCCGAATCTTGGCCTATACCCGAAGAAGTATTTAATGCAATGCCATTTATGCACGGAGTAAATGCACCACTAATTTTTGTGGGAATTATGACGTTTATCCTTATTCTAAGTTCTGTTACAATGGTAATGGCTGTAGATGCTGGTCATAGAATGGACAAGAAAGGAGTAGCAAAATGGATGGGCTGGACAATTTTTGGTGGAGCGGTTTTCTTAGGTTGCCAAGCTTGGGAATGGACACACTTTATTATTGGAACAGGTGGTGGCGGTGCCAGCTTAACTTGGAACGAGTATGGTCCTGCTAGCTTTGCTGCATTCTTCTTTTTTATTACAGGGTTTCATGGTACTCACGTTTTAAGTGGGGTAGTCATAAACTATTTAGTGTACTATAACACCATAAGAGGTGTTTATGAAAAAAGAGGGCATTACGACATGGTGGAAAAGGTTGGCCTCTATTGGCACTTTATTGACCTTGTTTGGGTATTTGTATTTACCTTTTTCTACCTTGTATAATTACTGAACTTAGAATTTAACAGATATGATGACTGAAGAAAATAACGTTGTAGTTCAACCCGTTGATAAAGCTAAAATCAAACAGATTGTTAAAGTTGCTGTTATTTTAGGAATTATAACTTCGTTTGAATTTGCTATAGCATTTACAATAGGTGCTGGCACAGTTAAAACTAGCATTTTTGTTATTATGACCTTGGTGAAGGCATTTTATATTATTTGGGAATTCATGCACCTTGGCCATGAGGTAAAGGGCTTAAAATGGATGATAATAGCTCCCACGCTCTTCGTTATTTGGCTTTTAGTAGCACTATTAATGGAAGGTACTGCTATTCACAATGCATTGTTTTAAAAATCTAAAGAATTGACTTCTAGTGTGATGATTGTTAAGAAAGTTGACTAAGATTTTACAGTTGATTTTTCTTTTGACAAGGCAAAATTTGCAAGCATAGCCCTGTTATGGTTAATAATTTTAACGTAGTATAAAGGAAAATGCCTGGGGAATTAGTTAACTTTTTTAGGAATCACCACATCTTGTCAGATTATCTATTATGATAATCTGACCTTTTTTATTTCACACATGAACAATTTAAAGAAGGTATTATTTTTAATTGCAGCACTTGTTATCCCAAGTTTGGTATATATATTTTTACGAGGATTTGGCGATAATAAATTTGAAATACCTGTGTACTATTCTAATGGTGTTCCCATTGAAGGCTGTGAGAGCGATACGAATAAAGTGCATTTGGTGAAATTTAAAGACTATCATTTACAAGGGTCACAATTGTTTTATTTCCCTCAATGGATAAACGATGCTGAGTTTTATAGGCAGTGCAAGCGTATTAAAAATAAGCCCTACCAAGTGGTATTTACTGCCATATCCGATAGCTTATTGCAACACGAATTAGGAAACACCTTGGTTGTTTCTGATAAGCAGCAATTATACGATATAGCGAATTGCGCTTTGGTATTGGGGCAAGAAGCTGCTGTTTCAAAACCAATTTATAATCAGCTTGTTCTAGTAGATGCTCAAATGCGAATTCGAGGTTATTATAATGGTAACAACTTAGAAGATATGGATCGGTTAGATGTTGAACTTGATATTTTGAGCAAAGAAAAAAATGAGTAAGTACATAATCATTGCCTTAAGTGTTATCGTGCCAGGGTTGGTGGCGATTTTATTCTTTACAATAGAAACCGAAACTTCTGCTACATGGGTACGTAGCTTACCTCTTGTAAATGCTTCGCTCAACGGTAGTACTGGGGTTATTCTTATACTAGCAGTATATTTTATAAAACAAGGGAACGAAACCGCACATAAGCGGCTAATATTTACAGCTTTTGTGTTGGGTGTTTTGTTTCTACTTTCTTATGTTACTTACCATGCGTTGGTGCCATCTACCAAATTTGGTGATGTTAACGGAGATGGTTTAGTTGATGCTTCAGAACTTTTAGAAATTGGTTCCATGCGAATGATGTATTTGGGGCTTTTACTCTCACACGTATTATTAGCTGTTGCTGCCTTGCCACTTATTTTAATTGCCTTTAATTATGGCTTAAAAGGAGATAGAGAAAAGCATCGCAAGTTTGTGAAATTCACCTTTCCAGTTTGGTTATATGTTTCTGTAACAGGTGTTTTGGTATATCTGTTGATTAGTCCTTATTATTAACTTAGGTTAAAACCTTGCAGGTTTAATCTTCGCTAAGAAAATAAACCTACAAGGTTTCGTAATAGCACTAATCCCCAAACTCCAACGCCTCTTCAAAATCCTCAGGTGTAAAAGTATAAGTAAACTCATACAGCCCATCTCTTACTTTGCCGCCTACATAAGAGCTATCTAACATTAAGCTCCTGCTTACAGGTGAGTTTACATCTGTGGTATGCCAAATAGAGGCTTTTTCAAAATAGATAATCCGAAAGGAATCTGAATTTATAAGTGGTTGAATATGAGGCCCTGTGGGGCCTCCTGGCTCTCCTGATACAGATTTAAATTCTTTAGATTGATTATTTTCGATAAAGTTAGAAGTCCTATAGGCACCATTATAAAATTCTTGTAACTCAATATTGTGACCTGAATTATTAATTATAGTCGTATAGGTATTATCACCAAGAGGACCTTCAACACATGAATAAGAAAGGGTAAGGGTAAGCAATAAAAATAAATAGCTGATATTTTTCATAGTACTAAAGATTAAAGTAATAAGCGAAATAATTATCAATTTGTTGGTTGGTAACACCACTAGGCCTATGGGCTTTAAGCCTATCTCTAAACGAGGTTAGCCCATAGGCATGTTTTAAAATTACCTGTTCCAGCGTTTGCATAGTATATCCTGTAATTTGGTCGTTAGGGCCTCCTGCACGGTCAAAATTATCCACTAAATCAATAAATATTCGTAAAACTCGGGGTGCAACTCTAAATCACGCCCCGAGTGTTTAATTCTGCGGTAATCTGCGAAATCTGCGGGAAAATAATTATTAATCTCAATCCCCAAACTCCAAGGCTTCCTCATAATCCTCGGGTGTAAAGGTATAGCTAAACTCATACAGCCCATCTCTTACTTTGCCGCCTACATAAGAGCTATCTAACATTAAACTTCTACTAACAGGTGAGTTTATATCTGTGGTATGCCAAATAGAGGCTTTTTCGTAATAAATAATTCGGATAGAGTCTACATCAAAGGGTGGGGGGAGAAAAGGAGTATTGCCATCGCCTTCGGAAATACTAACATCTCGTTCCCATTGATTATTATTAGTAATTATTGTTGATTCTTGAAACTCACCTTGGAAAAATACTTGAAACTCAATATCATGACCAGAATTGTTTATAAAGTGAGTTAAGGTAACCGTTCCAATGCCGTCATTAATACAAGCAGATAGCGAAAAGACCATAAAAAGAAAAGCTATTATATATTGTGTTCGTTTCATTATTTTATAGGTTAAAGTAGTATGTTAAATAGGCATCAATATCCGCATTAGATACCCCACTTGGCTTATTGTTTTGTAAGGCTGTTCTAAGAGATGTTAGCCCATAAGAATCAGTTAAAATATTTGATTCAATGTTTCTCATAGTATAGCCTGTTATATGGTCAAATGGGCCGCTGGTTTGGTTAAAATTATCTACCAAATCAATAAATATTGGAGAGTAATCAATGTTTTTTGTAAATGTATTATTCCACCATTGCCGGTGGGCTGAATAGCTTTTTTTTGTTAGGTCAAGAGTTCTTGATGGAACGTCATAATCGGCTACACCTCTTTCATTATATTCTAATCGTGTAATAGACCACATCACGGCAGTAGCCCAGCTTTCTATAAGAAGGTCATCAACTTGCCAAAATTGAATATTTCCCATTAAATTAGAATGTGAGGCATGGGCAATTTCATGTATGGTTGTACTAAATATTGCATTAGTTGTCCAGTAGGTGCCATCGTCTTTTATTCCTCTTATTTCTAATGTAGGAAAAACAAACCAAGTGCCTAACCAATATTGGCTTTTGCCTTTCTTATCCAAATAAGCCAATTTTAATTTTCCAGGAAAAATTGTTGGCGATACCAACCCTCCAATATTTTGATAAAAATATCGGTGTGCGGCCCTGTGTATGGTAGCGTGCCTAAGGGCTTTACCACTTACCAAATCTACATTCCAATTGCCTTTTTTCTTTGGGCCCGTAAAATAGGCTTGAAAAAGCAACCCATCTCTAATGTCATAATCGTTTCGTTCCCACTTTATGCTGTAGTTTACTTGGTTTCTAAAAAAGCTAATGTAGTAATTGCCTTGCGCATCGGTTAGGGCGGTGCGGGTTTTAAACCAACTGCGTGCCCTTACTTTTACACCCGCTAAAGGTATTTTGCTGCCTATATTAGTAGTGTATTCGTACCTATATATAGCACGCCTGCATTGGCGAGGGCGAGGAAGACGAGGGTCAATCGTAGGGTCAAACGAAGGGTCCTCAAACGAAGGGAGTGGTAATGATTGTAGCGGGTGTTCTCCTTCACCAGGGCAAGGGTAATACAACCAATAATCGAATATTGCCCTTCTTGTAGTA
>JAKISE010000097.1 GCA_021648745.1 Cyclobacteriaceae bacterium | reverse complement strand
CGCTCATCTCGTTTGTACTCAGTTTCGAGCTTTGCAACAGCACCTCCTTCGGCATCAAACTCAATAAGGCAATAAAACCCAGTTGATTTGTGACCAATTTGGTAAGTTAATTTTTTTAAGCCCCAATTTTCTTCATTTACAATCTTTGCACCACTGTCTTTGAGTATTTTAGAATACCCTTTGACAGCATCCTTTACCTGATCATCAGATAAAACGGGAGTAAGAATGAATACCGTCTCGTAATTGTTCATTATTTATAATTATTTTGGAGTGCAAAAGTAGTTAATTGCTTTTCTAAAAGCAATGTTTATTAGTAAGTTAAGGTTTTACTAAGAGTTAACTGACCTCATATAAATGTATCAAGCTTAACACTACCCTTGGAACTAAGTTGATTTTTTAGGAAGCTTAGCTCCTAAGAAGATAAGCCAAGCGATAAAGACAACTTCACCTATGGTCATCACATCAAATATAGACAATAGAGTTGTTGAATTCGGAAAGAGTATTGCTATAAACGAAAGTAATATATATCCAAAGCCGCCAATTATAACCACAATCCCTATTACTTTGGGAAAGTATCTTGATTGGTAAATTAAATATCCGAGTGGGAAAAGCCATAAGCCCCAAAATATTTGGGCAATGAGCGTTCCTTGTTTGCTTAATTCAATAAAGAGCATCATTTGTACAGGATTGCTTACTTGCAAAAGCGCACCCAGGTCATTAAGTATATTAAGCATTGCTATTGGTACGGCAACTAGGGCTAGAACAACCATAAGAATGGATTGATTTTTATTTACCGTTTCAAATAACCTATATAATAATAGTACAACAATTATATATATCAATTGAGTAATCAGGCTACCGGCAATGCCAGCTCTGAATAAAAACTCATTCGCTATAATGTTTGCTGCTGTAGTTGTGGCATCACTACGAATAATTAGTGTCGATGGAACATATATAAGACTAAATATTCCAGTAGCCATCCAAATAGGGTAAAGTGCTCTTAAAATAGTTACTGTTGTTTGTTTTGATAGCTCTTTCATAAATCGATCCCAATTTTAGTTTAACCAATGCTTTTGTTGAAGACGAATTAATACAGTTTTTGTTACCAAGCTAAACGAAATTATTAATCGGATGATTGTTTTACATAAAAAGGTCTTAGAATTTACATTCTAAGACCTTTTTAAAATTTAACAATAACTAATCTTATGCAGGCACCAACTCTAGTCCCATCAGTTCCATTTTTAATGCATCAATGTCCTGCTTAATTTTAGTGGCAGACTCCTCTGCTCTATCAATCATTTTTTCAGCAAGCTCTTGGTAATAATGAACACCATCCATTAAGTTATTTTGAAATTCAGCTAGGCCTTTTAACTGTCTATCAGTTGTGGCTTCGGTAATACCGTCCATTTTTTCTCTTAAATGTTTGATATACATTTTAAGCTCTTTCATAAACATATTAGGGCGGTGAGCACTTAAAGCAACTTTGGCATTGCCATAAATATGACCAACCATTTGTTGTAACGGAACTATACTAGAGAAATAGGCTAAATTAGGTCCTGGGCAAATAGAAACTCCTTCTCCTTTTACATCAAAGTTTGCCACTCGCATAGCAGAGGTTCCAAGTCCTACACAAATACACGACTTGTTGGTTATCTTATCGAAGGTAATTTTACGATCTACACTACTCAAGTCTTCTTGAGCGTCTAATTCTTTAATCTTAATTCGTTGAAACTGGCGTGAAGCTGTACAAATTGCTCGATCAGAAAATTCTTTACTAGATACCAAAAATTGTTTCGGACAAGAACTTCCTGGTCGTCCACTGTCTATTTTAGCGTGTTTAATATCGTCTTGAGTATTTCCTCTTAAGGTATTAAATGGAACACCTAAAGGTGAAATACCACTTAAATAGAGATCTTCTTCTTTGGCCTTTGCCAATTGCTGTAATGTGTGATCGTCAACTGTAGATGCTTCAGGCACTAATAAAAACGGAGAAGCCCATCCGACAGAATCAAGGTTGTATTCATCCAATAGAAAATCATGTTCTTCGGCAGTGCCTACACCACCTTGTGTTGTAATTTTTAATGGAAGAGGCAAGGTAGGAATATGTCTATCCTTAGCCTTTAATCCATCGCATAACACGGAATGCGTATCGTTAATAAGTTCCTCTCTATGTATTTTAAACTCTTTTAATATAGGACCCATTAAAAGGCCTTCGGTTGCAAAAGCATGACCTCCGCAATTTAAACCTGATTCAATTCTATATTCTGAAACCCATAATCCTTTTTTTGCTAAAAATTTACCTTGAATCATTGCTGATCGGTAATCACTAACTTTAATTACAATTTTCTTTTTTATGTACCCATTTTCATCAGGATAAAAATCTTCGAACTCACCAATGTACCCATAAAGTCTTGGGTTCATTCCTGCAGAAAATATGATTGAGGATTCTAAGTCACTATTGGCATAACCACGAAGAGCAGCATGCGCATCATTGTGTATAGATGGCAATTCTTCATCTCCTCTATAATTTACCTTATCAAGCTTAGTCATGATATTTACATCAATGCTGCCTGTTGTTAGGTGCTTATGTGCCCAATCAAGTAAGTCTTGCTTAGAGTAAGATTGGCTCGAAAATTCTTGAAATTTTTGCTTTACTTCTGATATGTTAGGTAACATATGCATATACTTATCAAAAGTAGCACTAGATTCCTTTATCGAATTTTTTAGTTCTTCGAATTTATCTTCAACAATTTTGTCAACCAAGTTAAGGTAAGCTGTAATTCGTTTGGCACGGTAATCTTCTATTTTATTCGAAATTTCATGAAATGGTTCATTGATATTTTTAGAATAGAATTCCCTCATTTTCTCAATCAGTAAATCATCTACCAATGAAATTACTGACGAAATGCCATATTGTGCCACTTTAATGGGTGAATCAATTGTAAACCCAGTTCCCATAACTGGAATATGAAAAGAGTGCGATTTTATCTTTGTCGTCATATTCTATGTTAATTAAAGTGGAAAGATACTACTCTTTAAGAAGCTATGACGGAACTTCTTTATTTTTTAAGAAATCTGTTCTTTAATTATTATAATAAGCTAACAATTCCTAAATAATATACAAACAACGATAGGTGAAATTTAACAAAAATATAGAGGTGCAGCAATAGATTAATTGATGCACATCTCTTTCAAATGTTGATTAAACCCGGATTATGCAATAGAATTCGTAATGAGAAGACAAAATACAATAAATCAGAAGTTTATATTCGAAAAGCATAGCACCGCTATGGTTAAGAGGATAAACTTAGTAAAACGACTGATTTGCAGCAGTTTGTATTAGTAATAGAATTTCTATTGCATATTTCGGGTTAAACTTAGGGTTTACATACTTCGTACGCTTCCGCTTCCGCTTACTTTCTCTCTAATTTTAGAAGGGTTTCCTATGTAGCGGATGCTACCACTGCCACTGATATGCGCATCAATTTCGTCCTTTACTTTTACTTTAGCAGAGCCGGACCCACTAATGTGAGCCTCCAATTTATTGGTATCAAACTCGCTAGAGTTAATTCCTCCAGATCCACTAATATGAAGGTCGTTGGAGGATGCCCTTCCTTCAAGTGTAATTCTACCTGAACCAGAAATATGGGTTTCCATAGTTTCACACTCAACATACAGGTCTACTTTTCCAGACCCACTTACACTTAAGCTTACATTTTTGCCTCTTAGGTTATTGCTGTTGGTTATTTTGCCTGATCCGCTGACACCAGCTCCTGTAAAATTTACCAATGTAACCTTTACAGTTACATCATCCATATTGTCTCCAAACCAACTATTGTCCTCTTTTCTTATTTTTAGTTTTCCTCCACTTACATAGGTTTCAATCTTTTCTAGATCATCGGCATCGCCTTCTAAAACTAAGCTGTTAGAATTGCCTTGGGTAATTATAAGTTTACCACTGATACCAAACGATACATAGTCGAATTCGCCTACTTGACGGGTTTCTTTTTTCTGAGCTTGAACTGCAAATGCTAAAACAAATGCAATGATCGATAGGGTTAATTTTTGCATAATTAAATTGAGTTTTTTGTTAAAGACTGATAATTTCTTGCTTGGGTTGCATCCTTTTTCATATTTGTACACAATTTGTTATAAACGGAATCACTAGGATTGGTTTAAATGTTAGTTTTGAAGCATAAATTTAATCAATATGGCTAAAAATATAATTGTACTAGGGGCAGGGCTTGTTGGAAGCGTTATTGCTCGAGACCTCTCTAAGGAGCATAATGTAACTTCAGTAGATATAAACGAAGAAGCACTAGATAAGCTTTCATCATTTGGAATTACAACTCAGGTAGTTGATTTGGGAAAGCTAGGAGAAGTTAGAAAAGTGGTGGCCGCATTTGACTTAGTAATAGGAGCTGTACCAGGGTTTATGGGCTTTGCCATGGTGAAAGAAGTGATAGAAGCAAAAAAAGACATTGTCGATATTTCCTTTTTTCCGGAAGATCCATTTCAACTACATGAATTAGCCAAAGAAAACGGTGTAACAGTTGTAACAGATTGTGGAGTGGCTCCGGGTATGGGTAATATTATTTTGGGCTACCATAATAAAAAGATGAAGGTTACAAATTACGAATGCCTTGTGGGTGGCTTACCAGTTGTACGAGAATGGCCTTATGAGTACAAAGCTGTTTTTTCTCCCATAGATGTAATTGAAGAATACATTCGTCCGGCTCGTTATGTTGAAAATGGTTATTTAATAACCAAAGACGCTCTTTCTGATGCTGAATTGATTGAGTTTGACCGTGTGGGTACATTAGAATCTTGGAATTCGGATGGACTGAGAACTCTGGCAGAAACAATGGAGATTCCGAATATGATTGAAAAAACATTACGCTACCCTGGCTGCATAGAGTACCTGAAAGTGCTTCGAGATTCAGGCTTCTTTTCCTATGACGAAATAGAAGTGAATGGTAATAAAGTTAGACCTGTAGATGTTACCGCAAAACTTCTTTTTCCCAAATGGAAACTAAAGCCGGGAGAAGAGGATTTCACTGTAATGCGTATTAGGATTGAAGGGGAAGAAGAAGGTAAGACTAAGAAACTGGAGTATTATTTATTGGATAAATACGATAGAGATAACCAAATTATATCTATGGCAAGAACTACAGGATATACCTGCACAGCTGTAGCAAACTTGGTGTTAGATGGTAAATTCAGCCGTAAAGGAATTAACCCGCCAGAGTTTGTGGGGGAAAAAGAGGTAAACTTCCAGTTTGTTCTAAATTACCTTGGAACGAGAGGCGTGTTTTATGAAGTTAGAGAGTATTGAGTTAGACTCTCTGAGCCCTTAACTTATAACTTCTCTCACAAACCAGTTTGAAAAGTCTAACCATCTGCTTAATTTGCCTTCTTAATTTTTTTTATGACTAAAAGTCCTTCGCTTTTACAAGCAATAATTCCAATCGTATTTTTAATAAGTTTACTTTCCATCAATGTGTATTTATTTGGTGATGATGCTACTTATGGTGCCAATCAAATAGCCTTATTATTAGCAGCAGCAGTCGGAGCATTAATTGCAGGTAAAATTGGGTTTAGTTGGGATCACCTTTTAAAGGGAATAGTAAAAAGCATTAGTTCGGCTATGTCGGCCATACTAATATTATTGCTTATTGGTTCGTTAGCAGGCACTTGGTTGATTAGTGGTATTGTTCCTGCCCTTATTTATTATGGATTAGATATTCTAAATCCTACTATATTTTTATTTGCTGCTGTAATTGTGAGTGCGATAGTTTCATTGGCTACAGGTAGCTCATGGACAACCGCTGCAACTATAGGTATTGCCCTAGTTGGTATTGGCAAGGCCATGGGCATTCATGAAGGGGTAGTAGCAGGAGCTATTATTTCTGGAGCTTATTTTGGAGATAAAATGTCGCCATTATCAGATACTACCAATTTAGCACCGGCCATGGCGGGTACCGATTTATTTACCCATATTAAATACATGGCCCTTACAACGGTGCCCACTATCAGCATAACCTTAGTCATATTCCTAATATGGGGTTTTACAATAGATAGCTCATCTAGCATTGGTACGGTAGAAGAAGTACACCAAGCCATTGCCTCCAAATTTACCATAACTCCTTGGTTATTTTTAGTGCCTTTAATAGTAGTAGGTATGATTTTGAAAAAGGTGCCTGCACTACCAGCTTTGCTAGCTGGTGCTTTGCTAGGAGGTGTTTTTGCTATAATATTTCAACCTAATATTGTGCTTGAAATTGCAGGTTCATCTGGTTCTTACTGGGATTATTATAAAGGAGTAATGATGGCTTTATTTAATGAAACCAGTGTGGCTACGGGTAATTTAATGGTAGATGATTTGCTTTCAGCCAGTGGCATGTTTGGTATGATGAACACAATCTGGCTGATTCTCTGTGCTATGGTATTTGGAGGAGTAATGGAGTCTGCAGGAATGTTAAAACGCATGGCAGATAGCATTATTCAGTATGCGAACTCTACAGGTTCGTTAGTAGCTTCAACGGCTGCTACTAGCTTGTTCTTTAATTTAACCGCATCCGACCAATACATTGCCATCGTTGTGCCAGGTAGAATGTTTGCACCTGCTTATAAGGATAGAGGACTAGCTCCAGAAAACCTAAGTAGAACATTAGAAGATGCTGGTACTGTAACTTCAGTACTTGTTCCTTGGAATACTTGTGGAGCTTACCAATCAACTGTTTTAGGAGTGGGCACATTTGCCTATCTACCTTATGCATTTTTTAATATTTTGAGTCCAATTATGACGATCACATTTGCTTATTTAGGCATTAAGATTAAGAAATTGGCCGAAAAAAAGGACAACTAATTTTATGCCATTACGTGAACGAATTTCTACAGAAGAAGTAAATGCCTTGCCAATGCGAGCCTACGAAGGCACGATTGAATTAATTGATAAGCCAGAGCAAGTTGAGGAGGCTGTTAGAGAAATAGAACAATATAATATTGTTGGTTTTGATACTGAATCACGACCTGCATTTAAGAAAGGAGAGTCCTATCCCGTTTCTTTGCTTCAGTTTGCAACTCCCAAAAAAGCGTACTTGTTTAGAGTAAACTTAATTGGAATGCCTCCAGGTGTTAATCGCCTATTATCAAACCCTAAATTAATAAAGCTAGGTATTGCCTTGCACGATGATATTAAAGATTTGAGACGACTTGGGGTTTCCAACCCTCAAGGCTACCAAGATATTCATTCGTTTATTAAGGACAAGGGTGTAATAAATACAGGATTACGAAAGCTAGCAGCTATGATTCTTGGGTTCAGAATTTCTAAAAGCCAACAAACAAGCAATTGGGAAAACGAAGTACTTAACGAACGCCAGCAAGTGTATGCTGCTACTGATGCTTGGGTTTGTTTAGAAATTTATGAGAAGTTGAAAAAACTTAGGATAATAAGCTGACCTCTGACTTAGTTATAATTATTTTTAATCGACAATGAGATTATGATAAAGAAAATAGGGTTTAAATTGTCAGTTAATTCAATGCTCGTGTTATTAACACTAGTCTTGGTTTATCATTTGCTTATAATAACGGGTTTAATATCATATCAGGTTGTTTGGGGAGGTCGACTTGAAACCGAGTCGCAGATGTATGTTTTTGAAACGATATCAATTGGTATAAATTCCCTCATAATATTGGTGATATCAGCCAAAGGAAAGTATATAAAAGCTAAAATTTCTATCCGGATTATAAATATATTGCTATGGATAATAACCGTAATATTTGTTCTTAACACGGTAGGAAACTTGTTTTCTAACAACTCTTTAGAAACAGTAATTTTTACACCACTCACATTTATATCTGCAATTTTGTGTTACCGTATTGCAGTTGAAAAGTAGGTAGATGAAGTATGTTAACAGTGTAATATCTGGTATAGACTTGAAAAATAGTGATTATGGGAACAAAAGCATACTACCGAAAATTATAGAAATATCAATTGATTAAAAAAAATTGCGTTTGAGAATAATTAATATAAGCTTCATTAAAGTTATAGGTTGAACATGTATAAGATACTATTCCTAGCTCTCTTTGGTTTAAGCTATTCAATACCTCCTTGCGCTAATGATTATGGAAGTGCTTCGGACGAAATAAATATTAGTGCACAAATGCGCTATGGTACAATTGCAGAAGCGGTGAATGCCATTAACCAAGCTAAAAATACCCGCGGCACCTCCTTAGGATGCCCGCAAGAGGTGGTTACGTATGCCGCACCCAATATTTCTGAGCCTCTTTTATCAGCCATCGAAAATGTGTGGAGTTCTGTACATGCTCCTGCAATAGAGTCCTACTCAGTTTCCTGTCCGAGAATTGGAAGGTACGAGAGTAACGCAGCTTTAGGAGCATATTATGCGATGCAAGCGGGGTATTTTACCAATACTACAAAATTGGCAGAAATTGCTGATATGATGTACGACCAGCAGTATGCTTCTTGGAATATAGAAAACCCAACCCAACGAAATGAAGGAGTTTATGGCTACTTAAACGTGGCAAGTAATGATAATTGTTATATTGGTGGGGTAGTAGGGGCATCAGTAACTAGCTTATGTGATGCCTTACCACAATATTGTTTAACCTATACGAGTGGACAGTTTGCAGGACTAAATTTTGCCATTAGCGGACAAGACGATAATACAAATACTTTTGACGGGGGATTGGCCTACGACCATGGCTGGGTTGGCGTTCAAATGATAGAATCAGCCATTATGCAAACCGACCCCAGTCTTAAACAAAAGTATAAGAATTCTTTATTATTGGCAGGGCAATATGCCATTTCGGAATATGCCGTTAAAAATCATAACTACACAGCCAAACTTATTTGGCTATTAGCCGAATTATATGCTTGGACAGGAGACGCTGTTTATAAAGATGAACTAAATCTTAAACTGGATAAAAACTTACTACCAGGTATTTTATGGGATGGAGATAATAACGGTATGGTAGATGGAACATCACCAGCGATTCCATTCAGCTCCCTGACGGTTACTGCCCAAACACCCGGAAGAATGTGGGATGGTCATAATTCATTGCCTTGGTATCACGCTATGAATGCTTGGGCCTTAACCGAGGCCTATGGCGCTTTTAGAGATCAGGGAGATGATATTAGGGCTAATGAGCTAAAGCCTTATGTGATTGCTATGCTCGATAATCTGGCAAATGAAATTACAACACAAGGGATTATTGGCCCAGATGCATTGGGTGTTAGAGATATAACTTATGCTTTACTCATTGGTATTTGGAAGGTTAGCAAATATGAGAATGAATCACATGTGAATTGGGAGCAAGCAGTCTGGGCTATGTGGAACTCAGGTTATTTTAATGCCTACAGTACACACTCTGTGTGTGTAGGGCTGTTTTTGCTCATAAAATCTCATAAAATCTATAAGCCATTGGCTATGCGAGATGATTTTGTGTTAGGAGTTGATAGAGCGATTTCGAAGAAAACACCTATTGATATATACCCGAATCCGTCTGATAATGTTCTAAAGATTGATTTTGCTAATCGCATTATGCAGGAATCGAAATTTATTATTACCAATAGTAAGGGTAAACAGGTAATGAAGGGTTTTATAGGTGCAGAATCATCTCAGATTGATATTCGCACACTACCGAATGGGGCTTATATACTTACTACGTTTGAGCATGAGAAAGTGATTTCCTCATTCAGGTTTATAAAGGAATAGTTCGATAGCAATTTTTCATTTAATTTAAACCCACGTTTATAGGTATGAATAGTATTTTTAGAGTAACCCTGCTTTTCTTAATTGTTAGCTGTTCCAAGACAGAAGTAAAACCAATTGAAGACTTAGATTTTTCACTAAATTATTTGAAACTAGGCATTTCTTTTCCACCTGTTGCTAACCAGGAACAACGAAATTTTGCAGCGCCATTATTAAGTAAGCTAAATGTAGGTTTCATCCGAATTGCAGAGGATTGGACATTGAGAGAGCCTACACAAGGGGATTTTAACTGGACTCCTCTTGATGATAGAATAAATTGGGCATTCGATAATAAGTTAAAAGTATTGCTAACCATACAATCTAATGGGCCAGATTGGGCATGTGCCGCATTGCAAAACGACAACTCCTGTGTGTACAATAATACCGCTGAGTTTAAGAATTATGTTGAGATTTTGCTGCAACGCTATGTGAGTAAAATAGATAAAATCCAATTTGGCAACGAGTGGCAATCAGACTTTTGGTATATAGGTAGCGAGCAGGAATTTACGGAAGCAAATAATATATTATTTCAGGCCGTTCAATCCTATTCACCAAATACAAAAATGGTTTTGGGAGGGTTTACAGCTATCTCATTACGTTTTTTAGCAGGTTGCAATGGTAAAATTGATTCGTTTTACGATGATGAGGGAGAGTTTTATGATGCGGCTTACCTAAGCAGTAATTGTAGCAGTCAGGAAATTGAAGCAGTGTCTAACAGAATTCAATATGTTATGGATAATGGGTTGTATGATGAAGTTGATATTCATTTATACGATGATGTGGAGAACTGGGATAAGTATTATCTCAATTTTAAGGAAATGACAACCAAGTCAATTATCGTATCAGAGTTTGGAGGGCCAAACATGAATTATGAAACCTATTCAGATACATTTCAAGCAAACAGGCTCTATGAGTACATAAAAAAGCTAGATAGCTTGCAAATAGAAGAGGCCTATTATTTTAAACTAGTAGAGGGAACGGCTAATCCTGCACATGCTAAATCAGGCTTAATCAGAGAAAGTGATTTAGAAAAGAAAGAAAGCTTTAATATGTTTAAGAATTTCACTAATTAGACAATTAGGGAACGCACTAACTAGTTGATTACAAAATACAGTATTCCTTATCCCGAACTCCAGTTTATACTTTTTTTATACTTTTATGCTATCCGAAATATTTGTGATTCTTTAAATACTACATTTTTATATGCCAACTTTGGTAGTTAACACGGAAGAAAAACAGTTTATTAAAAACAATGGATGAAAATTTGAAAATAGGGATTTAATGTATGTGGAACAATAAAATTGCCTCGCTTGATTCAAAAAAAGGTAAATGGAATCTTATCTTGATTACAGGGATATTTGCATTTATTTTTACAAATGTTTTTGAACCTTTTGGTATCTATAATTCGCCAAATAAAAGTGGGTTCGAAATTTTTTTAGAGATAAATATTGCACTTTTAAGTGTAGTAGGAACACTTGCCCTATCCCAATTTTTTATTCGAAAAATGTTGGGGATAACCCATTTTACTTATTTTACCATTGTGTTTTGGTTCATTTTCGAGTCATTTTTTATTGGGGCTGTATGGACTTTATTAACAGTTTTGATTGATGGAGACAACTCTTCTGTTATTAACCTTTGGGTAACCAATGTTATTGACTGCATATTTTTAATCGGGCTGCCTTATTTTGCTACGCTCGTTTATTTAACTTTTAAAGAAAAGACCAAAACCGTTAACTATCTGCAAAAGGAAATTAACAAAGAGAAAATAAACCCAGATACAATTATTTCTTTTAAAGAATCTTCTGATAAAGAAAAATTAAACCTTCGTTTAAAAGATATACTTTATGTAGAATCGAGCGATAATTATGTAGTAATCTACTACAGATTTAATAAAACTATTGGAAAAA
>JAKISE010000010.1 GCA_021648745.1 Cyclobacteriaceae bacterium | reverse complement strand
ATATGGGTTTTTGTTTGATGAAATTGACTATGAAGGATCTATAACATCTAGTTATCAGCATAAGGCATCAGCGTTATTGGAGTATGATATAGCACCAAGCGTTTCGGTAGAAGTTGGAGCCAATACTACTCTGGTGGAGGTTAAGACCCCTTTTTACGAAAATGAAGTTGGACATGAAAATAGGACTAACTTATTTGGCTCGATCTTATGGTTGCCGCTAAATAGACTTAATGTTAGCCTTAACTTGAGGCAGGCCTTTGTTACAGGGTATGTAATTCCATTCACTCCTTCTGTAGGTATTGAGGTTAATTTTTTAAGATCTTCTGCATGGAAAGTTGATCTCAAAGGTCAATTAGCAAAAGGCTATCAAGTACCTACTTTAAATGACCGTTTTTGGGTGCCAGGAGGAAATTTAGATTTGTTCTCAGAAGAATCTGTGAATGTTGAATTTGGACTTGATATAAAAAATTTCTCTAACACTCCGTTTTGGATTAATAGCACAGTTTACCAATTATGGGTGGATAATTGGATTTTGTGGCTACCCAATGGAGCCGTTTGGAGCCCGGAAAATAAGCGAAAAGTAAAAGGATTTGGGGTTGAGTTAGAAACGGGCGTTCAAAAGCAATTAGGAAACATTAAGGTTAAAGGGTGGCTAAATTATGCCTATACTAAATCAACCAACCAAGAAGCCTTGGATGAATACGACCGTTCGGCTGGTAAGCAATTACCGTATGTACCATTCCACAATGGTAATATAACAGGGCAATTAATTGTGGATAAATGGCAATTTCAAGTAAATTCAGTTGTTACAGGTAAGCGATTTATAACCACTGATAATGAAACAGAGGTGCCGGGCTATGCCTTGCTAAATATGAGAGTGAGCTACCAGATTAATAACAAATATTGGCAAACTCAACTTTATTTAGATGCCAATAATGTGACCAATACAAATTACCAATCAATAATAAACAGAGCCATGCCGGGGATTAACTTTTTGGTAGGAGCAAAAATTAATTTTAATAAATAATAAATAATAAATAATAAATAATAAAAATGAAAAATTTTAAATTATCGTACCTCTATTTAATTGCGCTAGTAATTATAACAAGTGCTTGCAAAAAAGAAGAGGAAGTGCCAAGAGGAGAGTATGCTAGTGGTGTTATTGTGGTTAATGAAGGAAACTTTTTTGATGCAGATGGTGGTTTTGGGTTCTATGATCCGGCATCTTCTGAGGCTACACAAGACATTTACCAAAAGGTAAATAATGAAATTATCTCAGGAACATTTCAATCAATGCACACTTTCGATGGGAAATCTTATTTAATAGATCAAGCAGGACATAAGATTGTAGTGGTAGAAGCTGAAACATTTAAATATGTGGCTACGATTAATTCTGGATTAAATACTCCAAGGTACATGGCTATTACAAATGGGAAAGGATATGTGAGTAACTGGGGAACTTATAACGCTGTAACTTACACGTATAGCGACCCATTTATCGCAGTTCTTAATTTGGATAATTTTAGTGTTGAAAAAACGTTGAATTCAGAAGCTGGCGTGGAAGGAATGATTGCACTTGGATTTAAAGTGTATGTAGCCTCATCAGGCACAAATAAAGTGCAAGTGATTGATTCAGAAACAGATGAGTTTGTAGATGGTATTTCTGTTGCAAATGGTCCGCGTTTATTTGCAGAAGATGGAAATGGAAGACTTTGGGTGCTTTGCAATGATTATGTGACTAGTAGCTTATCAAAAATAGATTTTGCCAGTAATAAGGTTACTTCTTTTGAAATTGCAGGCAGTGCAAAATCAATTTCAGCAAATGGAGATGGCTCTAGTATTTACTATTCCTGCAATCCATACCAAGCACCAGCCCAAATTTTTAAAATTGGTAATGACGCCACTTTTGCTCCGCAAGAAGCCTTTATTACAGGAGAAAATTTCTACGGATTGGGAGTAAACCCAACCGATGAAACAATTTATGTAGGCAGAAGCAATGGAGCTAATAATGGCACTGTCATTCGATACAATACTGATGGTACAGAATTAGATAATTTTGCTTCTGGTCGTTTTCCTAACGGGTTTGAGTTTAGGAAATAAGCTATTTAGGAAAAGAGGGCAGCTCAAGGCTGCCCTCTTTAGTTTTGAGGGTAATATCAAAAGCTTTAATACTTTTTCAACACAGTATCCAGGTCCTCTATCAAATCCTCAATATCTTCAATACCTACTGAAAAGCGAATTAGTCCATCTGAAAGGCCATTTTTCTCGCGTTCTTCTTTAGGTATAGATGCGTGTGTCATACTTGCTGGGTGGTCAACCAAAGATTCAACTCCTCCAAGGCTTTCGGCTAAGGTAAATAGCTTGAAAGAAGAAACTAATTTCATCGATTCTTCAAGGCTTAAATTAAATTCAACCGATACAATTCCACTATATCCGCTCATCTGCTTTTGAGCAATTTCATAGTTGGGGTGGCTAGGTAGACCTGGATAATATACTTTTTTTACTTTTGGGTGGTTATCGAAGTATTCTGCTACTTTAGTTGCATTGGTAAAATGCCGTTCCATTCGAATACCCATAGTTTTTAAACCTTTGGTAGTAAGCCAATTATCAAATGGGCTAGGATTTAAACCAATTGCCATACGAGCAAAGTCGAGTTTCTCTTTCCATTCTTCATGGTTTGTAACCACTACACCACCTACAACATCAGAGTGGCCTCCAATATATTTTGTGGTGCTGTGCATGACAAAATCAGCCCCTAAATTAAGAGGGTTTTGGAAGTATGGAGTAGCAAACGTATTATCAACAACAGTGAGCACATTATATTTTTTAGCCATAGTGGTAATGGCTTCAATATCTGAAATTCGAAGCAGAGGATTCGTAGGAGATTCTAAAAACAAAAGTTTAGGATTTGTTTTTAGTTTCAA
The DNA here is from genome assembly GCA_021648745.1 of Cyclobacteriaceae bacterium. Lineage (GTDB taxonomy): Bacteria > Bacteroidota > Bacteroidia > Cytophagales > Cyclobacteriaceae > JAKISE01. Next base: position 54,109 of record JAKISE010000010.1, on the reverse strand, counting down.
TTCAACGGCCTCTAAATCTTGAGTGTCAACAGTAGAAAAATCAATTCCGAATTGCTTAAATACCCTACTAAACAAGCGGTAAGTACCGCCATACAAATCATTAGCAATTACTACTTTGTCATCTTTGCCCAGGCTAGAAACAATGGCAGTAGTTGCACCAATGCCTGATGAAAAGACTGTTGCTACTTTGCCTTGCTCTAAGGCAGCAAGAGTAGCTTCTAAGTTGGTAAAATTAGGGTTGCCAGCCCTTGTGTAATCATATCCTTTATGTGTATTAGGTGCTTCTTGGGCATAAGTAGACGTCATGTAAATTGGTGGAATTACAGCTCCAGTCTCTTTATCTGGCTTTTGGCCTATATGTATTGCTTTAGTGGAAAATTTCATACCTGTCCTATTTTTAATCGTTCTAATTTCTTTTTAATCGTTTGCTTTTTAAAGCGTATGCCCCTGATCCAACATCCATTGGTCATTATAAAACTTACTCATGTACTTAACTCCACTATCAGGAATAACGGTTACAATAGTAGCAGGGCTTTTTAAAGTGGCAGCTAACTTTAAGGCTGCCCACACATTCGCTCCACCTGTACCTCCTCCAAATATGCCTTCTTCCTGAGCTAATTTTCGAGCAGTGCTAAAGGCGTCTTGATCTGTAAATTGGTACATTTCGTCTACTACTGAAAAGTCCATGGCGTGTGCAATATGGTCTTCGCCTACTCCTTCTACTTGATAGGTGTTTTCTTCAGGTTCTGGCTCAACACCAGTTTTAAAATACTCGTAATAAATAGAGCCAAAGGGGTCGGGCATAACATTTATTATCTTAGAATTTTGGTCTTTTAGGTACTTTCCAATTCCGCTAATGGTGCCTCCTGTACTTCCAGAAGCCACAAAATGGGTAACTTTTCCTTTGGTTTGTTCCCAAATTTCTGGGCCTGTACTCTTATAATGTGCTTCAGGGTTTTTCTTATTATCGTATTGGTTAAGCATAAAACTATTAGGTGTTTCAGCAGCTAGGCTTCTTGCTTTATTTACGTAATGCTCAGGGGAATCGGGTGCTGCAGATGTTGGGCAGACCACTACTTCTGCTCCAAAAGCTTTTAATGCATTTTGTTTCTCAATACTTACTTTATCTGGCATTGTTAAGATAGCCTTATAACCCCGAATAGCTGCGTTCATGGCCACTGCAGCTCCTGTATTGCCCGAAGTGTTCTCTATAATTACACCTCCTTTAACAAGCTTATTTGTAGCAATAGCGTCATCAATAATATGATTAACTATTCTATCCTTAATACTTCCGCTAGGGTTGAAAAATTCAAGTTTTACAAAAATATCAACAAGTGGAAATGGGTTTATCTTTTGAAGCTTTACTAAAGGTGTGTTTCCAATGGTTTGTAATACAGGGTTCGTCATAATTGAATGATTCTAATTGTATGTGCAAAAGAAGCATAATCAAATGAGAAATGAGAAAGTTGAGATATTAAATAAATCTTACGGCTTCCTGTTCAACCTTCTTTGGTTAAAATAAGTTTCTACTTGTTCTACATTCCAAGCATTAAATGTTTGCTGTTTGGTTAAGCCTCCTTTTCTGCCAGCGCAAACACCATAATACATGTTTTTTAAACCATCAGTATCATGAGCGTCAGGGTTGATACTTAATAACACTCCTTTTTCCAAGGCGTAGTTAACCCAACGCCAATCAATATCGAGTCTTTTAGGGTGTGCATTAATTTCAATTATTACTCCATATTTGGCACAAGCATTAATAATTGCCTTATGATCAATAGGATATCCTTTTCGAATAAGCAATAATCGCCCTGTCATATGGCCTAACATGGTAGTATAAGGGTTGGCAATTGCAGTAAGCAATCGATTGGTGGCTTTGGTGATATCCATACTTAACCCAGAATGAATGGAGGCAACCACAAAGTCAAAGGAATCCAAGGTCTCATTATCGTAATCTAAAGCACCATCTGCTAAAATATCCGCTTCAATGCCTTTAAATATTTTGAAAGGCGCAAATTTTTTATTGAGGGTATCAATTTCTGCATGTTGTTTTTTGACTGTTTCTCCAAACATACCGTTGGCATAAAAACTTGTCGCTTTGCTGTGGTCGCTTATGCCCAAGTATGAATAACCCATTTGCTGACAGCATATGGCCATTTCTTCTAAGGTATTTTCCCCATCGCTGTACGTGGAGTGATTATGGAGCACTCCTAACAAATCTTTTTCTTCTAATAAAATCGGTAGCTTATTAGTTTCGGCTAGCTCTAATTCCCAACTTCCTTCTCGAATTTCTGGTTCGCAATATTGTATATTCAGTGCTTGGTAAATTTCTTGTTCTAAGGTAAAAAGTTTTGACTCGGCTATTTTTTTTAAGCAAGACTCCGCAAATGGATGAGAAAGATGACTTTGTGAGCCCGTTTTAAGAAATAAGGTAGAAGTAAATTTTTCTAGCGTAGAGAAGTGAAATATAACGTCAATGGGTTCTTCAGTAACAGTTTTTCCACGCCATGTAAATAAACCAGATGTGGAGGGTGTTTTTTCGATGGTATCAAAACCAGAAAGTGTCTTGTCAACCTGAATTAGGTTTTCAGCTGCTACTACAAATTCAAGCTGATTTATGATTTCCCATTTACGTCTCAGTTTACCTGCAAATTCGATTTTAGCACCAGATATTTCACTTTCAACTTTAAGTTTAAGAGAAGCTGCCATTTTTTCGGCTTCATCATAATGAATAAAGCCTTCAACCTCTTTGGAAAATACTAGAATTTCGCCAATATTCTTGATGGTTTTGTCTCCAAACCCTTTTAGTTTTTGAAGGGCTCCACTTGCAATGGATTCTAAAAGCGACTCAGCTGAGTCTACTCCAAGTCTTGTCCACACTGTTTTTAGTTTTTTAACCCCAAGTCCTCTTAGTTTCATTAATTTTAAGAGTCCTTTAGGTGTGTTGGATTTAAGCTTGGTTAGTTTGGTGCAGCCATTTGTTCGGTTTATTTCATCTATGGCCGCAGCAATACTTTTGCCAACTCCTTCAATATTTTCAAGGTCTTGTAGGGTAAGTTTTTCTAATTTTTTATCAGTTCGCTCTAAATTGTAGATAGCATTGCTATAACTTTTAATCTTAAAATCATTCTCATTGTGAAGCTCCATAAAAGCAGCGGTGGAGCTAAGTAATTTTATTATACCTTTATTCTTCATAGATTTAAACCCTTAATTTCTGTCAGCATTTCTTAGATCTAATGCAGGTTTAAAAGTAGTTTAAATATTTATATTAGCACCTTTGCAATAGAGTTGAAATCAACTTAATTTGTTGTTATACGTAAACTCAGCAAGTAACTTTTAGAAAAAATCGATAGATGTCTAAATTATTTTTTTTGCTTTTCTTTTTTCCTATTCTAGGTTTAGCCCAATTAGAACAACCCAAGAGGTTTGAAACTGAGCTCGAAGGTTATGATAATGAGTTCGAAATTATGGTTGGCGGTACAAGTGGGGTTATCTTATACCGAACTTTGAACCAGTATAATAAAAAGGGAGGGCAATTATGGGATTTTGTCTCCTTAGACACGGCTCTAAATATTAAATGGCAAAAGCAGGTTTACCTAGAAAAGAATCTTGATTTTAAAGGGTATGATTTTTCTATGGACAGTTATTTCTTTCTGTTTCAGAAAACCAGCGGTAATTCTAGAGATTTGAAACTGATGCAAATGATGAGCGCTACTGGAGATACACTTAGGTATACCATTAAAAATTTGGTGCCCTTAATTCTTACCGAGTTTGAAGTAACCAATGGTGCAGCTATACTGGGAGGTAATTATAATAGCGAATCAGTAGTTATTCATTTTAGCTTAATAGATAATAAAACAAAGGTTTTACCCGGAATATTTGGATCAAAAGTTAAGCTTGTCCAATTAAAAGTAGATAATAATTCTATAACTGTTTTGGTGAGTGAAAGAACTTTTGATAAACGAAACACACTCACTATTAAACGATACAGTATCGATGGAGATTATTTAAGCACCCATATGTTTAATCCTGATTTTGACAAAGGATTGATCTTTGGCAGAATTGCTGATGTTGAAGATATTACGAATCTAGTGGTAGGTACTTATGGAGCAAAAAAGTCTGATTATTCTCAGGGCTTGTTTCTAGGGCTTGTTGATAATGAGGAGACTCAGCAAAAAATTGAATATATCAATTATGCGGACTTTGAGAACTTTTTTAATTATATGAAAGCCAAGAGGCAAAAAAGAGTATCTGACCGAATTGATAGGAAAAAAATTAAGGGGAAAAAGGTCAAATTCAATTATAGGCTACTCGTGCATTCGGTGTTTAAACAAGACGACACCTATATTTTACTTGGTGAAGCATTTTATCCAAAGTATTCGTCATCTAATTATTATAACCGATCTACTGGGCACTATGCTGGATATGATTCTGGTAGTAATGATCAGTTGCCTATGAATTTTGCTGGGTATAGATACACGCATGGAATAGTAGCGGCTTTCGACTCTAATGGAAAAATGCTTTGGGACAATAGTTTTGAAATTGAAGATGTACTGTCTTATTCGTTAGAGCAATTTATTCATGCCGCTTTTGTTGAGGAAGGGATAGTGCTTTTATACCTTTATGATAACCAGATAAGAAGTAAAATTATTAGTGGGGCAGAGGTTATTGAAGGCAAAAAGTTTGATGACTTAAAATTGAGTTTTGAGGATGACAAAGTGAACAATTACTCGTCCAATAAAATAGGTGGGCTAGAAAAATGGTATGGAAATACCTTTGTAGCTTATGGCGTTCAGCGCATTAAAAACTTACAAGATTCAGGGGTTAAGCTAAACCGTAAGGTGTTTTATGTTAACAAAGTTATATATCATTAATTTTTAGAGAGTACGTGTTGGTAATATTGCATTAGGTACTGTAAATTTAAAGTTAGGTAAAATGAAAACCTTGAGGAGAGCAATTGCTAGTGTTTCTTTTGTTGGGCTACTTTTATTAAATTCTTCTACAACTGAAGACGTAGTTGTAGAAGAATCGGCAAAAAACCTGACAGATGGAACTTGGACTTTTTCTAATGTAGTTGGGAAGGATAAATCCACTTCGGATTTTTTATTCGATTTTATACAAAAATGATGTTATTCTTTTAACCTGAGTTCGACCTAAGGAATGCTGCCAGAAAATAAGATAGTAGGTGAGATTTTGGAAATAAAAAGTGAAAAAATAATGGATTATTTTAAGATTTTTATTACTAAAAGATTGCCTGCTAGATATTTTCCCTTGGGCTTTAGTGAAATTTCCCTAAACTTCCTCAAATTTATTTGAATTAACTCGTTAGTCCTACATAAATTTGAGTCGTTTATGAAATTTTCACTTAAAGCTGACAGTATTCCTTAGGTCGAACTCAGGTTTTTAAGAGTGACGTTACATGTATCAATAATCAGCTAGTGAAAATTGGAATGTAAAAATGGTATCAACATAAGAATTGTCCTATTTTGTTATTGTTCTCCCAAACGCATTGGAAATGACTTATTCGCATTGACGCTTTCAAGCAACTTATAAAGCCGAACTCAGGTTTTTAATTCATTCGCATCAAAATTTTGTACTTTTAAGGCCTTACTGTAGTTTACATAAGCGTTAGCTACAAGCAGAACAAACCACACGAAATGGAAGGAAAGCCAAGACTTTCGAGATTGACTGCTATTCTAACACAACTGCAATCAAAACGAATTTTAACAGCACGAGAAATTGCCGAAAAACATAATGTCAGCATCCGAACTGTTTATCGAGATATTAGAACACTTGAAAATTCAGAAATTCCGATAGTTACAATAGAAGGAAAAGGATATTCGCTAACACAAGGCTTTAGTCTTCCACCAGTGATGCTCACTGAAAAAGAAGCAAATGCCTTAATAACTGCGGAGCAGCTAATTTTAAGGAACAAAGACAAATCTTTTATTGAGGAATATCAAAATGCTATTTCTAAAATAAAATCAATTTTACGGTATTCTCAAAAAGAAAAAATTGAATTTTTGTCAGAAAGAATAATATTTAGGAATAACATACAGAATCAAAAAACAAGTGATTATTTAATGGCTATTCAGTCTGCTATTGCGAATTTTAATTTCGTAGAAATTGAGTATAAATCTTTACAAGACGAAAGTACAAAACGAACGGTTGAGCCATTTGCTTTGTATAGCACGCAAGAAAATTGGCTTTTAATTGCTGTTTGTAGATTAAGAAATGATTTTAGGGTTTTCCGCCTTGACCATATTCAAAAAATGATTGTTCAAAATCAGCATTTTGAACCACAAAAAATAACACTGCAAGAATACTTTGAATTGTGTAGCGAAAAATACTCATCAACCCCTGACACATAGTTGTCACAACCTGCGATTACTTTTGTAGCATTATAAATTAAGAAACATTATAAAAATGGACAAAGTAACTATTAATGCCTTTAAAGTAATCGGAATTTCAGTAAGAACAACTAACGAAAGCGGACAATCGGCAAAAGATATTGGGGAATTGTGGAATAAATTTATGACCGAAGGAATTCTTGATAAAATACCTAACAAAGTTGATGCTACAATCTATTCAATTTACACAGAATATGAAAGCGACCACACAAAACCATACACCACAATTTTAGGTTGCAAAGTTTCAACTATTGATACTGTTCCCAACGGAATGACAGCAAAGACATTTAACAGTGGAAACTACAGGAAATTTGTAGCACAAGGAGATTTAACGAAAGGGGCAGTATATGGTGAATGGTCAAAAATTTGGAATACTGATTTAGAACGTGAATATACAGCAGACTTTGAAGTTTATGGCGAAAAAGCACAAAACCCAACAAATGCAGAAGTTGATATTTTTATAGCGATAAAATAAAAATGATGGGACGAGTAAATTTTAACCCGGATTATGCAATAGAATTCGTAATGAGAAGACAAAATGCAATAAATCAGAAGTTTATATTCGAAAAGCATAGCACCGCTATGGTTAAGAGGATAAACTTAGTAAAACGACTGATTTGCAACAGTTTGTATTAGTAATAGAATTTCTATTGCATAACCTGGGTTAAAGAAAACCTATAAACATCACTGCTTCCAACATTATTGCTAATTTCGAAATCGAATGAGCTCATATTTCTAATATCATAGGATATACCAGTAAAATTATCTGATATTATAAGCCTTAAATAGTCGCCCCTTAAAAAGCGTCTTTTGGGTTAAATGATAATATGCGTTTTTGTGAGACAATGATATTTAGATAGAACTCTAAGTGATGATTGATTTGAGATTGAAGCCAAAGAATCTCTTTCTTTAACTTCTTCATCAATTTCTTATAGTTAAAGGTGCTGGCCGCCAATATAAAATTGATTGAATCACCAATTTGTCCTTTTAAATAATTCCTAGCTACTAAGTGGTCACTTTTTAAATGACCTATGATTGGCTCAATCGCTGCTCTTCTCCTACAATGAAGCCTTTTCTTCATTCTTTGATAAGTATTATCTCTTTTGAGAGGCTTGGAAGGTCTTATGATTTGAGTTTCTTTAACCATTTTCATCCCTTGATACCCTCTATCAACTGTCGCTGTTTTTGGATATTTTCCTGTTAATTCTTTTGTCTGACCCAGGACTGAATCCAATGTTTTCCCGTCATAAATATTGTCTGTAAAAGTCATTGCTCCTACAATAATTCCTGTGTTCTGAGTTAGAACAATAGATGCTTTACAACCGTATTCGTATTTTTTGTGCACTTTTCCTTTGGCGATACAATACACTTCTGGTTCATGTAAACTATAAATCTTATTCTTACTCGTTTTTGTCTGCGATAAAACCGATTTGAAAATCAATAACTCTTTATCGTACTTCGAATTTGTTACGTTTCGCTCCAGTTCCCGAACTACTCTTCCTGCAATTGTCTTCAATTTTCGTTTGGCTGAGTTTGCCTTTTTTCTTCGCTTTGGATGTCCTCCATTGTAGGTTGCCCGAACTAGGTTTTTTGTAGTTCGCACGTAACTTCTTCGTATTACGAGATCTCAACACATTTATCTATGATTCGTTTGTGAAGCTTTGCATCTGTTGGGTAAGTGATGTTTTTCTCCTGAACAGTCGTATTGATACTTGTATGTTTGTCTTGACCATTTTTACCATGTAAATCAATAGAGTGTTTTAATATCTTCTCAACACCCTGTTTACCAATACGTTTTCGGAAGTGAACTAAGTCGCTTGCAGCGCAGGGTTGCCCCCATTGAACTGTTTTCATTCCTGAAAAATATTGAAAATAGGGATTCATTTCCCATTGTTGCTCCACTAGCTGCTCATCCGATAAATGGTATAAATGTTTTAAAATCAACAAGGAAGTCATCAAGCGAATTGAATGTGTTGGGCGACCCTCTTTCGAATAAAATTCATCAAATTCATCTTCAAAATAGTGCCACTTAATGGCATTGCTTAAAAGGTATAATTCTTGTTTTGGGTTAAGTTGTTCTTTCCAAGGTCGGTGCTAGAAAACCCATCTGATTCATAGCTGCTTTTTTTGACTTCATTTGACAAGGTTTAAACCATGAAATTACACATTCCTTGTCATTTAAACTATCTTTTAAAGGCTAATTATACCCATTTTTAATACATAAAGCCATTATACAGTACTTGTTAAGGGAAGACTATATAGAGTAGTAGTAATTTTTTAGTCATGCAGGTTAAGGATATAACAAACTAATAGAAATATATACTAATCCTCTGAAAGAGTCTATTGGAGTTTTTACATACATTATTGAATGGGTTTGGTTTGGTTTGGTTTGGTTTGGTAAACTGTATAACTCCAATCATTAAAAGGTAAACAATAATTATTCTAAAATTGGCATTCGTTTATAGAAGCGGTAACCACCTTCCTCTTTTAGCAATTCTAAATCAGTGAGTTTGGGTAGATGAGTATCCGTAATTTTTGATATAATATATACAGGTTTATCTATCTCTCCTTTAATAAGCCATTGATTATTGGCTCTTTTTTCAAGATTATCATTAGGTTGTTTAAAATAAAAAAAAGGCGCATAGCTATGAAAACCAGACGTGGTTACATACACATCTTCTCCTTGTACCGACTCAAGAAAATCGACCAATGAACCTTGGGTGTGTTGCTCTATTTTTGGCACAATAAACATAGAGTAAAGCAGCAACGTAACTCCAGTTCCAATTCCCATTATAGTTAGCCCTTTTACGGTTTTGGATTTGAATAAAAGGACTGCACTGTAAACAACAGCTCCCAAAAAAGTTAAACCAATTGCAAACTCATAACCACTCCAGATAACAGGTTTCATAAGCCCAGCAACTGCGAAAGGATCGTTGATATAAGGCTTAATATCATTTATAAAATAAACTACCAAAGGTAGACTTGTAAGTAAGGTTCCAAATATTAACCCTATACCTAAATAAACCCAAACAATTGGCTTAGGCATTTTTCGTTTCTCAGCACCCAACTGGGTAATGTATTGAGCAGCCAAATACGATAGCGGCAAATACGCCATGGAGGAATAATGCACAATTTTGGTGGTAACTATGGTAAACAAAACCATTACTACCCAAAACAACACCATCATCCATTTTGCCAACTGGTTATTACTGATATTTTTTTTATTAAAGCTACCTAACGCCAATACTGACATTGGGAAACAACCTAAAAACACCACCACAAAATGATAATAAACAGGCTGCTCGTGCCCGGCCACAGGGTTGCTAAATAAATCTATCTGATATTTAATAAACTCCACCAAAAACCAAGGGCCATTGGCAATAACTTCTGCCCCATACCACATAAAAGAAACTAAGAAAGTTGTGAGCGCAAAAACAACAATATCCTTAATACGAGGCCAATGTCTAAACTTATCAACCGTTAGAATTACAATGAATGTTAATAATAAAAGCAAAAACCCTACAGGCCCTTTGGTAATAATGGCAAAGCCTATAAGTGCGCCTGATATAGACGAGTTTCTCAACTTATGCTCAGCACTGGTCATCGCCTTCATAAGGAAATAAATGGCTGTAAAAATGAAGTAGTTAAATACAGGATCGATAATACCCGACTTAAAATATAAATGAGGCAACATTGAGCCGAAAAACAGCAAAGCCCACATTAAGCCAAAGTCTGTACCTTTTTCTCTTTTACCTATTATATATAGTGTTACCAAAGTAATTATGCCAAACACTGCATTTGGGAAACGAGCCGCAAACTCATTTACCCCAAACAGTTTCATAGAGGCGGCTTGGAGCCAAAAGAAAAATGGGGGTTTCTCCCAAAAAGGCAGAAAGCCAACCCGAACACGGAAATAATCTCCCGTTACCATCATTTCTCTAGCTGATTCAGCAAAATTTATTTCGTCCCAATCGAATAGATGTACGCGCCCTAAAAATGGCAAAAAGAAAAATGCTCCAACAAGTGCAATGAGGTAAGGGTAGTATTTTTCGTCAATATTCTTCATTATCTATTCAGAAAGCCTTTATCTCCAAATTTAGATTCAAAGGGAGCATCAAGCCAGGTATAAATTACCAAAGCAGTGACCACACCAATAAAAGAACCAGCATACACATCTACAGGGAAATGGACGGCCAAATACACTCTTGAATAGCCTACCAAAATAGCTATAATTGCCATCAACCACCCTGTTTTTCTCATGTTAAACACCAACACTAAAAACAAGGCCAAGGCAAAAACTGATGTAGAGTGGCCAGAAGGAAAACTGTTTTTAACATGCCGAGCTACTCCTTCTACAAAATGCATATCTACATCTTTACCAAAATGAGCAACGGGCCGCATTACATCATCAAAATAAGTGAGTTTTAGTACTTGGGCTATTAAAGCAGAAGCTATGAATATAACTAAGCCTAAAAGGGCTTTTCGATAACTATAAAACAGGAGCACTAGAATGATTAAGCCAAATAAAAGGCCATCTCCTACATGAGTTAGCAATTTAAAAAACACATCTCCGAAAGCTGAAAAATGATTATTGACAAGAAAAAAAGATTCTTCTTTGGTAAAGGCGAGTAATACAGCACCTCCAGCTCCTAGGAACGATGCATACATAAAAAAAAATGTTTTATATGTAGCAAAAAGCTTTAGCAGCTTACTTCCCATCTTGCTTACTTAAATAATCGTTTAAAGAAGTACTTTACTGAAACGCCTAAAACACCCAATCCATACGTGCTGCTTCGGGCAAAATTGATAGAGGATGCTTCTTCAAAATATTTTGTTGGGCAGGTGATTTCGGCCACTTCAAATCCTTGAAACAAAATCTCCGCTAAAAACTGATTATCAAAAATAAAGTCATCAGAATATGTATTAAAATCCACTTTCTCAAGCACTTCACGGGTATAAGCTCGGTAGCCTGTGTGGTACTCTGAAAGTTTTTGATTCATTAACACATTTTGACTAAGCGTTAAAAAACGATTAGCAATATACTTATACAAAGGCATACCTCCCTTTAATGCACCTTTACCTAAAATACGCGAGGCAATAACTACAGGATACACCTCATTGGCCATTAAATACACCATCGACTTAATCAGTTTTGGTGTGTATTGGTAATCTGGGTGGAGCATAATAATTATATCAGCCCCTATCTCAAGCGATTTATTATAGCAAGATTTTTGATTTCCACCATACCCTTTATTAGTATCGTGCTGAATGATATGGTGGATGCCAAGCTCCTGGGCTACCTTTACAGTATCGTCAGTGCTCCTATCATCAGTTAAAATCACTTCATCCACTATGTCAAAAGGAATCTCTTCCCATGTTTTACGAAGCGTTTGGCCTGCGTTATAGGCAGGCATAATTACTACAATTTTCTTATTGTCAACCATAATTAAAATAAAAATGCAAATATAATATTTTATCCCATGAATAATTATCAATTATCAATGAGTAATAAATGGTGGTTTGCCTTTTATTTGTGGGATGGAAATTTTTCTACTACCACAAACTTACATTGCCTTATTTACTTTGATTTTACTAGAAATAGTTCTTGGAGTTGATAATATTATTTTTATATCAATTATTACCAATAAATTACCTGCTGCGGTGCAAAAAAGAGCACGCATAATAGGGCTTGGGTTTGCAATGATATTTCGCCTTGGGTTGCTGTTAATAATCACGTGGCTCATTGGGCTCACTAAACCACTATTAACCATTGCTACATTTGACTTAAGTGGTAGAGATATTATTCTGCTTATCGGTGGGTTATTTCTGATAGCTAAAAGCACCTCTGAAATTAATAGTAAAATGGAAGGCGTTGACCATAATAAGAAAAAAACGAAAACGTATTCTTTTAAAATGGCTATTTTTCAGATAATAATGTTAGACCTTATTTTCTCATTCGACTCCATACTAACAGCCATTGGTCTAACTGAAGAAGTAACACTAATGGTAATTGCCATAATTGTATCAGTACTTGTGATGATGATTTTTGCCGAAAGAATAAGTGCAACCATCAAACAGTATCCTTCGTTAGAAGTGCTTGCTCTTGCTTTCTTAATCTTAATAGGCTTTACGTTAATATTGGATGGGCTACAAATGCATATACCAAAAGGCTATGTATATTCAGCAGTCGCCTTTTCATTGGGTGTGCAATTACTGCTTATCAAAATTCGGAAGAAGTCGGAACACCCTGTGCAGCTAAAGCACAGGATAGATGAGGAAGCAGATTAAGATTCTTTAAGCTTAACCCCCGAAAACCACGTATAAATCACCATCAAAGGAAATAAGAGGTAAAAGAGCATGGCAAAGACTTCGTTTATGCCATTATGCGCAAACATTGCCCAAATACCTAGAGGCAAGGTTATATAAGTGCTTAAAGCCAACACTTTATCGTAATACCTACCTGTGGTAATTAAAAAGCGACCAATGGCCGTAAAACTTGCAGCCAACCCTAACCATTTTACCCAAGTAGCTACTTTTAACAAAGTAATGCTATACTTAAAACTGGCCAAGGCCATAAATAGCTGATAGTTTTCGGCTGCATCTGCAACCATAACCACAAAAGGTAGCAATGCTAGCCACTTATACTGTAGCAGATTTGTGATTTTATAAATACTCCGTAGCACAAAAAACAGAAACAAATTATAGGCAATTAAAAACAGCATATCAATTTGGGTGCCGGCCACAATTCGTGCATTGCTCTCAGGAGAAATGCTAACTACAATTCTGCTCATTTCCTTGGAGCTTAAAGCAAACTCCAAGGCCAATATAGGCACTTTAAGTCCTTCGGGCATCCAAATGCCTTCAGTGTTAACCTTGCCAACAATCATCATCCAAAGGCTGATTATTATTACTGCTATTCCTGTAATAGCTGCTTTCGAGAAAACATTCTTATTCATCATAATTAATCGTGTGTTCTGTGGCAGCATGCACAAACATAATATTGCCAATACCCTCATAACCTGCAAATAGTTCTTCTCCCTTTTGCTTTAGCTCCTTATATCCAAACCCTAAGAAAATTAAATCATCATCTTTCGATTTTTGATGTATAATTTCTTTCACACTCACATCTTCTTTTTGTTCTATTAATTCAATATTGTGAGGAGAGACCGGTAAACGCCCCAACTTAATCATCTCTTTCAGCTTCACTTCGTATTCAGATATTTCATCTTCGGGAAACAGTGCTGTTATTTTTAAGGAAGCTCGTTTCCAATCAGGGTGGCCAATAATTACGTAACCAAGCAATATCATTAATGCCGCATTTTCCAAATCATTTGGTGTGAGCCAGATATGAATAGTGTTTTTAACTCCGAAATTCTTTTGAGTGGAAGAAAGCACACAAACATCATAGCTGGTAGCCTTTACCAAGGATAAATTTTGAATAATAGCAGGCAAAAACTCAGGAGCATCTCGGTCATATTCAAACAAAATGGTATTGGTTTCCTTGCCTGAAACACTTGGCAATTGAATGGCCTGTGCTACAGCACTTGTAAACGATGGCGAAATTAAGGTGTCTAAAAACACATTGCTTTTGCTTACCCCCGCCATTTTAATGAGTCGATCTAGTGTTTCTTTGGCTTCTCTGTTTTTATCCTTGGATAAATACCCTTCAATAAAATGCAAATAAGTTCCAAAACCTGATCGAAAGGAGAGCCAGCTCATAAGTGTAAAAGCCGAAGGTCTTTTAAAGAAATCTGGTGATAGACAGATAACGGATGGCCTCCAATTATCATTATCCTTTTCACTGCTCTGAATAAAGACTTGAAGCCTCCTATTCATCTGGTAAATTACCCCTTGAAAAACTTTGGACATGCCCGAATAGTTTTTACGTGTATTAGCCACCATAAAATAGAGCCCTACCATAACTATTATGGATGAAAAAGCATAGGCAGGATCCATCTTAAACATTAAAAAGTTAGTAAGAAGGAAACCAAGTAACGATATATACCATTTCGATTTAAAATCTGGGCGGTAAGCTGGGTCTGCTGCAAAATGATTCAGAAATGAAATCAAACAAATGGCACCATAAGTAACCATAAAGAACATGGAAATTACGATAGCAACAGTATTTACACTACCCATCGCTACAAATAAGGCTGCAATCCCCAAGGTAAGTAGAGTAGCATTAAAAGGCTCATTACTTCCTCCCTTTGACTTAGACAACCACTTATTTAAGGACAAAGAAGGGAAAACTTTATCTTGCGAAAGTGCTTGCAAAGTACGTGGTGCCACCATAATACTACCTAAAGTGGAAGAAATAGTTGCAGCAGCAAGACCAATCGGAATAATTAAACCCCAACTTGCAATTCTTTGCATAATTAGCTGATCATTATGAAGCTCATCAGGAGTAGCCGATGTTGTTAATTTATAGGCAATAAATACATAAATAATCAATCCTGAGAAAGTAGCTAATAATGTGCCTATGGGTATCGATTTCTGGGGGTTTTTCAAATCTCCTGAAAGCCCAACTCCTGCTGTCATGCCCGTAAAAGCAGGAAAAACAATGGCAAATACCATGAAAAAATTATCCTTATCTTCTACCGTAGAATAAAAATGAAACCCAATGCCGCTAGCCGCAACTGTTGGCTCACCCATAAAGAAGCTTATTAAAGAAACAAACAGAATAGCTACTACTCCATAAAGGGCACTCATACCCAAATTTGCCCCTTTGGTAAGCATTAAAATAGCCACAACAACTAAGGCCCCTACACTAATCATTCGCTTGCTTAGCACAAAATCGTAATTAGTGTAGATCCAGGCTATTACGGGATCAAATGCCTCTGCAAATGCAATAAGGTAAAATGCAACACTAATGGCTTGAGAAAGGTAGAGTGCAATGCCAATGGCTGCTCCAATATTTATCCCGAAAGAACGAGAAATAATATAATACTCTCCTCCACCCCGCACTCGTTGATTGGTTGCAATTTCAGCAATGGCCATACCTGTAGGAATAGTTACCAAATGCCCAAAAAGAATAATCATGAGCGTTCCCATAAAACCCACATTGGCCACGGCATAGCCAAACCGTAAAAACATAATAGCCCCTAAAATGGTTGAAATGGCTGTAAAAAATACTGGAGCAGTACCAAACTTAGCCCTGCTATTGTTTATTAATTCGCGCATTTAATTTCCCATTAGTCGATTAAGTTTATAATTTTAGATAAACTATTTCAAAAATGAGGCAACTTTTAAATAAATATAAAAACTATTTTAAAGTTGATTTGATTATGTACCTTGTTATAGTCCTAGTTATCATAGTTTATATTATTTTTATTGGTATCTAATATTAGTGGCTCTTATATTGGAAATTTTAGTGATTAAATAATTTGGCAAACGTAATTCTCGTAGATTCAAAAGATTACCCCATTGGCTCAATGGAAAAGCTCAAAGCTCATCAAAAAGGTGAGTTGCATAGAGCCTATTCCGTCTTTTTGTTTAATAATGAGAATGAGTTATTGCTCCAAAAGAGAGCAGCTGACAAATACCATTCTTCAGAATTATGGTCGAATACCTGCTGCAGCCATCCTGAGCCCGGAGAACATTTAACTACCTCCGCACAAAACAGGTTGGTGGGTGAAATGGGTATTACTACTAGTTTACAATCCTTGTTTTCCTTTACCTATAAAACCGAATTTGAAAACGGGCTAATCGAACATGAACTAGACCACGTGCTCATTGGTAAATTTAATGCAAGCCCTCTGCCAAACCCTGCAGAAGTAAGCGATTGGAAATATGCCTCTCTCAAAGAAATCTCTAATGAGATAAAACTTAAACCAGAACAATATACTTTTTGGTTCAAAGAGATTTATAAACGTGTTTTTAAGTTTATCTTATCCAATTAAAACTACTATTTTTGCGGCTTAAATTTTGAGATAAGCGTAGTAAAATGTCGGACTATAATTTTAAAGAAATTGAATCTAAATGGCAGCAAATTTGGAGTGATAGCCAAGTTTACAAAGCCGAAATTGATAAAAAAAAGCCTAAGTTTTATGCGCTTGATATGTTCCCCTACCCTTCAGGATCGGGATTACATGTTGGCCACCCATTAGGCTATATTGCCACCGATATTGTTTCTCGATTTAAGCGTTTGAAAGGATTTAACGTGCTTCACCCTATGGGATTCGATTCTTTTGGATTACCTGCCGAGCAATACGCTATTCAAACAGGGCAGCACCCTGCTGTTACAACTGAAGAAAATATTAAGCGATATAAATACCAACTTAAAAACTTGGGTTTTTCATTTGACTGGAGCAAAGAAGTACAAACTTCCAGCCCCGATTTTTATAAATGGACCCAATGGATAACCATTAAGCTTTTTAACTCCTGGTACGATTTTAAAACTGACAAAGCACGCCCTATCTCGGAGATTATCGAAATTTTAGAGAAAGAAGGAAACGGCAATATTTCCTCTGCACATTCTGATGACACCCCAACAATTAATGAGGTAGCTTGGAATGAGTATAACGAGACAGAGCGTTCTGAATTCTTATTAAATTACCGCTTGGCTTACAGAGCAGATACAACCGTAAACTGGTGCCCAGCTTTAGGCACCGTACTTTCAAATGACGAAGTAAAAGACGGTTTTTCTGAAAGAGGTGGTCACCCAGTTGAACGCCAAGTAATGTCGCAATGGAATATGCGTATTTCGGCCTATGCTGATAGATTACTAAGTGGACTAGATACCATAGATTGGCCAGAACCTATGAAAGAGATGCAGCGCAACTGGATTGGAAAATCCATAGGTGCAGAATTCTTTTTTGAAGTGGAAAATTCAGCAGAGCGTATCCACGTATTTACTACTCGAATAGATACCATTTATGGAGTAACCTATGTGGCCATTGCACCTGAAAGTGATTTGGTTGAAACATTAACTACCGAAGAGCAAAAGAAAGAAGTGGAAACTTACGTTGACATAGCTAAAAATCGTTCGGAACGAGAACGAATGAGTGATGTAAAAACTATTTCTGGTGTGTTTACAGGCAGCTACGTTATTCATCCATTCTCCGGGCAAAAACTACCTATCTGGGTGGCTGATTATGTATTAGCAGGCTATGGAACAGGTGCCGTAATGGCTGTTCCTGCTGGAGATCAAAGGGATTATGATTTTTCAAAGTATTTCAATTTACCCATTCCGGCAATTGTAGATATAGCCAATATCGAAGAAGAGGCTGATCCTACCAAAGAGGGGAAAATGATTAATTCTGGTTTCTTAAATGGGCTAACTTATGAAGATGCCATTGCTACCGCAATCAATAAATTGAAAGAACTAGGCATAGGTAAAGCAAAAATTCAATACAGGATGCGCGATGCCATTTATGCCCGTCAGCGTTATTGGGGGGAGCCATTTCCTGTGTATTTTAAGAATGGAATTCCAACTCCTTTACCTCTTGAAGATTTACCTCTTGAATTACCAAATATCGATGAGTATAAGCCTACCCAATCGGGTGAACCGCCTCTAGGTAGAGCTAAAGACTGGAAGTATAAAAACCAATACGAGTATGAATTGAGTACTATGCCAGGATGGGCAGGCTCAAGTTGGTATTTCTTCCGCTATATGGATGCTCATAATGATAAAGAATTTGTTAGCAAGGAAGCGCAAAATTATTGGCAGAATGTGGATCTATACATTGGTGGATCTGAGCACGCAACTGGCCATTTATTATACTCTCGCTTTTGGACTAAGTTTTTGTACGACAGAGGCCTTGTAACTGTTGATGAGCCATTTAAAAAGCTGGTTAATCAGGGAATGATTCAAGGTAGATCCAGTTTTGTATATGCGGCTAGAACAACCTTCAATGATATCCATCCTGATTTTGATCACGTTGAATTACCTGAAATATTTTTATCTAAAAACATAGCAGAGCAAATTCAGGATCATAAGGAGCATGTTGATATGCGAGAATATGTAATGAGTATTATTGATTATGAAATTGATAAACTTAACGAAACACATGCTGGATTAAACTTGACAATTGATAATATTGACCTCAAGGCAATCTCTAAAATTCATGTAGATGTGTCGTTTGTTAAAAATGATATTTTGGATGTAAAAGCCTTTAAAAACTGGCGCCCAAGCTTAAAAGGTGCCATTGTAATTCCTGAACGTTCGGGAGAATACATCTGTGGATTCGAGGTGGAGAAAATGTCAAAATCGAAGTATAATGTGGTTAACCCAGACGATATGATTGCCCAGTTTGGGGCAGATACTTTACGGTTATACGAAATGTTCTTGGGGCCTTTGGAGCAGTTTAAACCGTGGAATACCAACGGTATTGATGGGGTTTATAAATTTTTACGTAAATTTTGGAACTTAGCACATCAAGGTGGAGCCTTCAAGGTTTCAGAAGGAAACCCCTCCCCTGATTCGTTAAAAGCATTGCACAAAACCATAAAAAAGGTAGAAGAAGATATTGAAAACTTATCGTTGAATACTTCGGTTAGTGCCTTTATGATTTGTGTAAACGAACTCACAGCGCAAAAATGTAATAACCGACAAATATTAGAGGGTTTAACTTTAATTCTCTCCCCCTTTGCTCCACATATTACAGAAGAAATATGGCATAAATTGGGGAATAAAAAATCGGTTAATAAAGCGACCTTCCCAACATTTAATCCTGATTACCTAAAAGAAGATAGTTACGACTATCCAATAATGGTGAATGGCAAAATGCGAGCTAAAATCACTTTCTCCTTAGACATGAGTAATGACGATATGGAAAAAGCAGTACTAGCCAATGAAATAATTCAAAAATGGATGGAAGGTAAACAACCGAAAAAAGTAATTGTAGTGCCGAAAAAAATTGTGAACGTGGTGGTGTAATTAACTACTTCATTCTTGCACAGGAAAAAGTTCGCAACTGTAAAACCACCAGAGCCTCAAGAAGAGGACTCTCTAATGGATCTATTTGTTTATTCTGAGTTATCTTATTCAATACCAACAAAGCCTTCCGCAAAAAACAATGAGCAAATAACGCTACCTCTTTTTGCCACCTTTATTTCCTCTTTTATGCTGAGCCTTTTTGTATTTTGACGTAATTTCTCGTTTATATGCACCCCCTAAATTCGTGCGCTTATTCTTTTCTTTCTTTTCATGAAAAGAGGTGCCAGGTTCTGAAGTTTGGGCTAATTTATGGTTACCGTATTTCTCCTTTATATGTGGGCGCTCTTCAGCAGTAAGCACTGCAGAAATTTCCACCTCGGCAGGTAAATCCATCATTGGTATTTGCAACTCCATCAAGGCCTCAATAGATTCTTTTCTGGTAAGTTCTTTTTCTGTGTAAAACAATATCGTTTTACCAGCTTGCTCTGCCCTACCTGTTCGGCCAATGCGATGCATATAATTTTCTGGGTATTGAGGCACATCAAAGTTTATAACATGTGAAATAGCTTCGATATCTAAGCCTCTAGCAATTACATCGGTGGCTACTAATATTCTCGTAGTTCCATTCTCAAAATCTTCAATCGATCGTAATCTATAATTCTGTGTTTTATTGGAATGTATGATGCCCACTCTTGAGCCAAACTCATTCTCTAAGAACTCAAATAACACATCTGCACTTTTTTTATTGGCAATAAATACAAGCACTTTTTCATACTCCTCTGTGCCATGTAGTAGGTGCGCTAACAAATTAGTTTTGGTATTAAAATTTACCACTGAGTAGCAACTTTGCTCGATATTTTCTAAAGGCGTACCACTCACTGCAATAGATATTTGGGTAGGTGCATCAAAATAGTCTTGAATTAATAAATCAACTTCATTCGTCATTGTAGCCGAGAACATAATGTTTTGCCTTCGTGCCGGCAAAAGCTCAAAGATGTTTTTTAATTGAAATCTAAACCCGAGATCTAACATCACATCTACCTCATCAATTACTAATTTACTTATTGCCTTTAGCTGCAAGGCCCTGCTTAGCACCAAATCGTAGAGCCTACCTGGAGTTGCTATGATAATATCTGCTCCCTGCCCTACTTCTTGTGCTTGAGTTTTAATATTAGTGCCGCCATAAACGCCAAGCACTCTGGTACTCATATATTTGGTCAGGAGCTTTACTTGTTCCACTATTTGCACTACCAATTCGCGTGTGGGCACTAAGACTAACACCCGAGGATTAACCTGATTTGAAAACTTTAGCTCTTTTAAAATAGGCAGTAAATAAGCAAAGGTCTTACCCGTACCTGTTTGAGCAATACCTACCACATCTTCCCCAGA
Source organism: Cyclobacteriaceae bacterium (assembly GCA_021648745.1). GTDB lineage: Bacteria > Bacteroidota > Bacteroidia > Cytophagales > Cyclobacteriaceae > JAKISE01. The sequence goes on along the minus strand of JAKISE010000010.1, from coordinate 33,433 downwards.
AAGTATTACAGGGTATGATTTCTCCTGAATGGGTGTTAATTTATCAAATGCTAGGTCGTTCATAGCATTACGCAATTGCGTTGATAAGTTAACTTCTGATAGGGCTTGCATGAAATAAATTTTTACAAAACTACTTGTAATTATTCTACAAAGCAGCCCCCTCTAATAAATTGTTATGGCTGATGGTAATAGCTTCTTGCTAGTTGTAGGATATACCGCCATTGCAAGATGTAAATCTTGCAATCTACAACCTCCACCAAGGTTGATAACCTTCTCTTTGTTTCTTGCGCCTGCCCGCCCTTTTTGGCGGGGACGCGAACCAAGGAAAAGAAACAAACAGTCAACAGGTGAATGACCTGCAAATGGCAGTGCAACTAAAAAACTACGGAGCTACTTGCCAATAATTCACCAGCTGACTTGCTCATCTTTTATATCCTCCGCCTATACAAGTTATACCTTATAGTTTCTCCCTGCAGTTAGGAGGCTCTACCAGAGACAGATAGAGAGTTTAAGAAATTTTTATTATTTCTTAAACCCCAAATCTCCCTAATAATTATTTAATTTTGAAAGGTGAACAAACTCAATAATTATGAAACTAAACATAGGAGATAAAGCCCCCGAATTTGAGGTAAACAACCAACATGGTGAGTTGGTAAAGCTGTCAGATTTTAATGGAAAGAAAGTGGTGCTCTACTTTTACCCAAAAGATCAAACTCCAGGCTGTATTGCAGAGTCGTGTAACTTAAGAGATAATTATGATGCACTGCTAAAAGCGGGTTATGTTGTTTTAGGCATTTCTAAAGACAGCGAAAAATCGCATCAGAATTTTATTAAAAAACAAAATCTCCCATTTCCACTTTTAGCTGATACGGAACTAATAGTTCATAACCTTTATGGCACCTGGGCACAAAAGAAATTATATGGAAGAGAATATATGGGCACCTTGCGAACCACATTTATAATTGATGAAAATGGTGTTATTGAAGACATTATTGAAAAGGTGAAAACGAAGGATCATACAGCTCAGATATTAAAATAGAATCAGAAGTTGGATGTGAAATGAATCGACACCAAACCAAAGAAGTTTATACCCAAGGCATTATTTCTATTATAGGCAACACCCTCCTATTTGTGCTTAAATACTATGCAGGCGTGGCAAGTGGCTCCATTGCCTTAATTACAGATGCTTGGCATACATTATCCGATTCTCTTAGCTCTTTGGTTATTATTATTGGCACCAAAATATCAACAAAGCCTGCAGATGCCGAACACCCTTTCGGGCACGGCAGAATTCAATTGGTATCAGCCTTAATTCTAGGCATATTGCTCTCAACCATCGGTTTTTCTTTTCTATCTACAGCTATTTACAAACTGATTGATAATGAAGTTGCCCAATTTGGAATATTGGCAATTGGTGTAACTGTTACCAGTATCCTAATTAAAGAAGCACTTGCACAATATTCATTTTACTTGGCACGAAAAACTGGGCAAGCCGTGTTGCGCGCAGATGGCTGGCACCACCGAAGTGATGCTATTTCGTCTGTTATTTTACTCGTGGGCATTTTAATTGGCCGCCAATGGTGGTGGGCAGATGGTGTGCTCGGTATTCTTATGGCATTCTTTATTTTTAAAGCTAGTTACGAAATTTTAAAAGAAGCTATTACTCCGCTTTTGGGTGAACCTCCTACTCATACAGTAATGACCCAAGTAGCAGAAATTTGCACAGAAGTAACCAAGCAAGAAGTATTTCCTCATCACTTCCATTTTCATAATTATGGGTACCATAAAGAGCTCACTTTTCATATAGCATTAAAAGGGTCGTTAAGTCTTAAAGAATCGCACCACCTTGCAGATTTAATTGAAGCAAAAATCAGAGAAGAGTTAAACATTGAAGCCACCATCCATATCGACCCTCTGGAAGATATGGATACGCAAGAAGACATAAATAAACACAAAGCTGAATTTGGATGAGTTCAGCAGACCCTAAGTAAGTAAACTACCTACTTTATCAAAAAACTATATAGTCTTATTGCAAATCATTCTACATCTAACTTCATAGTTCTATATTTGTACAAACTATTAGTAACTGTATTAATTAATGACTAAAAAGACGACCGAGGAATTAGCAAAAATAGCCTCACAAGTTCGCAGAGATATTCTTAGAATGGTACACGCCCAAAATTCTGGGCATCCGGGAGCTTCTTTAGGGTGCACCGATTTTATGGTAGCCTTGTATTTTAAAATACTTAAGCACAACACCGATTTTTCATTGGATGGAAAAGGGGAAGATTTATTCTTTCTTTCCAACGGACATATTTCTCCCGTTTTTTACAGCGTATTGGCTAGAAGCGGATATTTTAATGTAAAAGAATTATCCACCTTTCGAAAATTAGACAGCAGATTACAAGGTCACCCAGCCACCGAAGAAGGCTTGGAAGGCATCCGAATTGCTTCAGGCTCTTTAGGTCAGGGACTGTCTGTAGGATTAGGCGCGGCTCAAACTAAGAAATTGAATAACGACAAAGGTCTTATTTATGTATTAATGGGTGATGGCGAGCTAAATGAAGGTCAAATTTGGGAAGCCGCGTTGTATGGTGCTCATAAAAATATAGATAATATAATTGCTACAGTTGATTATAATAGGCAACAGATCGATGGCCCTATCGAAGAAGTTATGTCACTAGGAGATTTAAAAGCAAAATGGGAAGCCTTTGGTTGGCAGGTAATTGAAACAGATGGCAATGATATGAATGCCGTTGTTCAAAGTTTGGAAAGAGCGAAAACAATGACGGGAAAAGGAAAACCCATCTTGAATTTAATGAGTACAGAAATGGGCTTTGGTGTTGACTTTATGGTTGGCACTCACAAATGGCACGGTGTTGCACCAAATGATGAACAATTAGCTAATGCATTAGGTCAATTGGAAGAAACATTGGGTGATTATTAATTCTCTGAACATAGATTGATGACTAAATATACATTTACAGACAAAAAAGATACCCGCTCAGGATTTGGAGATGGACTTACTGAACTAGGTAAAACCAACAAAGATGTTGTAGCCCTTTGTGCCGATTTAACAGGCTCGCTAAAAATGGGCGACTTTAAAAAAGAAAATCCAGATCGTTTTTTTCAAACAGGAATTAGCGAAGCTAATATGATTGGAATGGCTGCTGGAATGACCATTGGAGGCAAGATTCCGTTTACAGGTACGTTTGCCAACTTTTCAACCTCAAGAGTTTACGACCAGATAAGACAAAGTATAGCATACTCTGAGAAGAATGTTAAAATATGTGCGTCACATGCTGGGGTTACCTTAGGTGAAGACGGTGCCACGCACCAGATACTGGAAGACATTGGTATGATGAAAATGCTGCCAAACATGACCGTTATAAATCCATGTGATTATAACCAAACAAAAGCAGCAACGTTAGCTATTGCAGATTTTGAGGGGCCCGTTTATTTAAGATTTGGCCGCCCCAAAGTGCCTGTTTTTATGCCAGATGATAAGCCTTTTAAAATTGGTGAAGCCATCAATTTAGTAGAAGGTTCTGATGTAACCATTTTTGCTACAGGCCATTTAGTTTGGGAGGCGATTCTAGCAGAAGAAATACTAGCAGAAAAAGGGATCAAAGCTGAAATTATAAACATACATACTATTAAGCCCTTAGATGTTAAAGCTGTGTTAACTTCAGTAGAAAAAACTGGTTGTGTAGTAACTGCCGAAGAACACCAACGCAATGGAGGGCTGGGCGATAGCATTGCTCAAGTGCTCATGCAAAATAATCCAGTACCATTAGAATACGTTGCGGTTAACGACCAATTCGGAGAAAGTGGAACACCAGAGCAATTAATGAAAAAATACGGGTTAAGTGCATCAAATATTGTTGATGCAGCACTCAAGGCGATTAAAAGAAAATAAGTGGAAATTCAAGAGGACGTTTCTTTAAAGAAGTGCAATACTTTTGGTATTGACGTAAGTGCTAAATACTTTGTTGAAGTAGAATCAGAAAATGAGCTTATTGAATTGTGTAAAAGCGATTTCCTTACCGATAAACGGCATCTTATTTTAGGAAGTGGAAGCAACATTCTATTTACCAAGAACTTTGATGGACTTGTTATCAAAAATTCGATTAAGGGTATTAAGTTCAAAAAAAGTGGAAAGCTCATAAGAGTTATTGTTGGCGGAGGAACCGATTGGCACGATTTGGTTATACAGTCTCTCGAAAACGGAGCCAATGGATTAGAAAATCTATCTCTTATCCCCGGTACAGTAGGGGCAGCTCCTGTTCAAAATATTGGTGCCTATGGGCTAGAACTTAAAAGCGTGTTTGAGCAGTTAAGAGCTGTTGAAATTACGACTGGCAACGTAAAAGTATTTACCAAGGCACAATGCTCGTTTAAATACAGGTCAAGTGTGTTTAAGGAAGAGTTAAAAGGAAGATACATTATAACGGAAGTAACACTCGACCTTCATAATACTGATAAAGTAAATACGGCCTATGCTCCTATTAGAATAGCCTTAGAAAAAAAGGGAATTGACAACCCTACTTCCAAGGATATAAGTGAGGTTGTAATGGAGATTAGAAATAGTAAGTTACCTGACCCAAGTAAAATTGGTAATGCTGGTAGTTTCTTTAAAAACCCTGTGATTCCAAAAGTAGATTATAAGAATCTTCAAGTCAAATTTAATGGAATGCCAGCCTTTCCTCAAGCGGCAAATAATAAGGTTAAAGTGCCCGCAGCATGGTTGATTGAAAGTGCTGGCTGGAAAGGTAAAACTGTTGGAGGAGTTGGTGTTCATACCGACCAAGCTCTAGTTTTGGTCAATCACGGAGAAGGTACAGGAAGAGAATTAAAAGACTTATCTAAAGAAATTCAAGATTCTGTCTTTAAGAAATTTAAGATCAAACTCGAAGTAGAAGTTAATATTTTGTAATAAGTACTAGGCACTAAAGAGCAGGAAACTATTATTATACAGCCTTTTTGCGGGTTAGGTGTTTCTTCTTTTATAGCTATTCTTTAATTATTATAACTTTCGGTATATCATTAAATTTATACGACTTCAATGATACATAAGTCAGAAAGAAAAGACCTAAAAAGGCCGCAATGATTATTAAATTTCTTTTTTCATAGGGTTTTTCGGGCTTTACATCGCAGATTCCTCCTGGACAGTTATACAATTTCCAGTTTAATTTTTTATAGAGCAAACAACCTAAGCAAATTCCAAATACAGATTCAACAAACATTAAAAACAAACAAAGCCAACAAATACCTAATCTAATAGGGGAAATAATGTCAAAAATGATGTAATAGGTCATTATTACACCTAAAATGAGTCCCAAACCCCATGCGAATTTTTTTGGTTTTGCTTCTACCCAATCTGGTACTTGATTACTAACTATTAGACCCCCAATTAGCATATATGGAGCATATTTGGGATTAACCAATATCCTTACAGCAAACTCAATTATAAATGTGATGGAAAAGAGTTCAGCCCAAAAGATAGTTCTATACATGTACACTGAGAAGATACTCAACAGGCCTAGTAGAAACATAATGCCTGCACTTGCTCGAGCATCCCTTTCATTGATTACTTTATAGTCGTAACCATCTATTTTATCACCAAAATTTAAGAAAAGGCCCATAGTTATTTATTGAAAGGCTTATAGCCTGATTGTTCAATGGTTTTTGTAATTGTGTTGATGTCCGTTTTTGTTGAATCAAACTCAATTATTGCTTCCTTATTCGTATGTGAGGCTTTAACACTTACGACCCCTTGAATTTTAGAAATGTTCTCTTCAAGTGTTACTTCACAACCAACGCAAGTCATTCCATTTACTCCAATATTTTCTCTAACTATATCTGACTCTTTAACAAAAATTACCTTTTGAGAATTATTATCTGATGATGAGCAAGATGCTATGAATAACACATTAATTATTAGTAGTAAGGCGATTAGTGTATTTTTAATTTTCATATTTTTTTAGGCTTGATAATTCAATGTCGTTTAGTTAAGCTTTTCGTCACTGCGAACGAAGTGCTGCAGTCTGTTCATCGTTAACCCTGTATCTAATTTAGAGATTGCTTCCCCGATAAAACGGGGCAGGCTGTTCCTCGCAATAACGCTCTTGGCTTAACTAAACGACATTGGTTGATAATTAGCAAATCCTGAGTTAACTAAATCATCTGTTGTGATTTCTACATTTTTACAACAATCAATTAACTTCCATTCTAGTAATGAAATTGTGATTGTTTCACCATTCATATTTTTATATCTCTAATTAATAACGAAACAAAGATGAGAACGGAAGGAGGGGGTGACCAAATTTATTTAACTCTTTTTTTCGTTAAAGTCCTTCAGCCTGCTTTCGATAACTTGAATTTCTTTAAGTTTATCTGTTAACTCTGATAGTTCCAAGTTAGGAAATTCCTTTTTTAAGTATTCAATTTTTTCTTCATTGCCACAATTTCCAGGACAAGAATCAATTGCCTTAACAATCCCAATTGCAAGTGCTTTTCGGTAAACTTCATCCAAAAGTAAATAATGGGCTTTTTGAATTCCTTTGTCAATGGATTTGAATTGAATGTTTATTAGCTCAGGGTCTCTACTTTCATCTAACATTTTTACAATTCCATTGATTTGTCCGCCCAAAGTTTTTAACCTCGTTTTAATATCTGAAACAAGGTCTGTTGGAAGTTTTGAATTCTCTTTCATTCTTTGTCGGTCTTTTGCCTTCTATAACATCAACTATATAGCCATCCTGAGTACCATCTCAAATCAAATCTGTTAACCCTTCTATCTCCCTACCATACTTTTCGGTTTTAATACCAAATTTTTCAAGAAATTCAACACCTTCATCGGTTGGCAAGCCTTTATACTCTGCGTATGACTTAAGGTAGATTACCTTTTCAATACCCATTGAATAAATTATACGTGAACAAGCCAAACATGGAGATAAAGTTACGTATAAAGTGGAGCCCGCTACCGTGGCATTATTTTTAACCGCATACAAAATCGCATTTTGTTCTGCATGAATTGCCAGCGAGCAACTTCCCTTGGAATCTCTCGCACAGCCTGTTTCAGGAAACTCTTCATCGCAGTTATGCGTGCCTGCCGGAGGTCCATTATACCCTATGGAGATAATGCGAGTATCCTTTGTTAAAACAGCACCTACATGCCTTTTTATGCAATGCGACTTTTTAGCTAAACTAGTTGCTAGCTCCATGTAAATGTCGTCAAATTCCATTTTGCTCATGTTATAAAAAAGTCAATTTATGTAATAGCCCTAACAAGTGCCTAAAATGAGAATTTTTATTTTTATATTCGAGTATAAATATGGAAAAGAGATATAAGTCACTAAAAAAATTTTACCCATTCTACTTGTCAGAACACGTAAATGCCACTTGCAGAATATTACACTTTATTGGTACGTCCTTAGTATTACTAAATTTAATCTGGGCATTGAGCACAGGAAATTTTTGGGCATTATGGCTCATACCTGTTATTGGATATGGGTTTGCATGGGTCGGTCACTTTTTTTTCGAAAAAAACACACCCGCCACATTTCAATATCCATTGTATAGCCTTGCATCTGATTTTATTATGTTCAAAGATTTATTAATTGGAAAGCAACCTTTTTTACCTAAGAAGGCTAACTAGTTCTAAGGAAAACACGCCAAATGAAATTTTTAAAAATAACAGGAATTGTCATTATTGTTTTAGGCTTGGTGGCTTATGCATTTTCAGATTACTTTATTGAGCGAAAGCTAAAAGAAGAGCTATCAGAAATTATCAACACAGACTCTCTAAACTATTACACCTTTAGTCTTGAAAAACTTGACTTAAGCATTGTTACTGGTTCTATTACAATTAAGGGGGTGAAAATCACTCCTACTCAAGAAGCCCTAAACAAACTGCAAAATAGCTCTAATAACATTCGAGTATTGGTTTCATTTTCTTGCGATAACATTAAAATGAAAGGATTTGAGATTAATCATTTCTTAAAAACGAGAGAGCTTATAATTGATAAATTTATTGTAGAAAAACCATCTTTTGAATACTTATTTAATAAAAATAAAAAGAGTAATTCAAAAACACTTGGCCTCAACAACCTCTTTTCCGACTCATTTAAAAAAGCAGAACTAAAACAGTTTATCATAGACAATGCCCAAATAAGCATTAAAAATATACACAATAATCTACCTCTAATGAGAGTAGAAAAATTCAATTTTAAACTTACAGATGCCGTTGTTGATGCTTCCACTATCGAACAATTTTCGCCATTTAATTATAGCAATATTGAGTTTTCAGCAGATAGCCTTCGTTTAAAAGTAAGTAAGGATTTTGAGATATCTACAGGCCAACTCATTTTCAATGCAAATCGAAACGCAACTATAATAAATAATTTTAGACTTAAGCCAGCCTACGGACAAAAGCAATTTTCGAAAACACATTCAGTACAAAAGCAATGGGTAGCCATAGGATTGGATACATTTAAAATTATTGACATTGATTTTGAAGAACTTGTTCAACATGGAGTATTTAATTTAAACAAAGTAACCTTGGTAAATGCCAACGTAGGTTTATTTAAAGATAAGTCAAAACCAGAGCCTCCGTTTAAAAAACAATTACTGCCGGCCAGTGCATTAAGAAATTTAAAAATTGACTTATCAATTGATACTATTGAAGTAAAAAGAAGCAGAATTGTAATCAACGAAAAGAGCAAGAAAACTGGTCAGGTGAGCTACTTAAGCTTTGAAGACCTAAATGCCCAAGTTTATGGCTTTACAAATGACTCTATCTCGCTAGCATTGAATAAATACCTGTTTATATATGCCCAAACTAAGGTTATGAACTCAGCACAGGTAAACTTTAAAGCCACATTTGATTTGCTCAGTAAAAATGACTCTCACACCATTAAAGCTAATGTCGGTTCTTCAAAAATGGATGTGTTTAACAAGGTGCTAGAACCAATGATGTCGGTGGTGGTAAAATCGGGAGAAATAATTTCGTTAAACTACCAATACACTGCCAACGATACAGAAGCAAATGGCACAATAGACTTTGAGTATGAAAATGTAAAACTAGAGGTGCTAAGTGAAGGTGAGGAAGCCAAAAAACAAGGGTTTTTGAGCTTAGCGGCTAACACTGTTATTAAAAGCAATAACAACAAAGAATATCCCAAAAATTACACTCAAGGGATAATTAAAGTCCAAAGAGTTCAAAACAAAAATGTTTTTCCCTATTTATGGCATGCTGTTCAAACCGGCATAATTTACACTATGGCACCAGCCTTTTCGGAAATAAAAAAAGAAGAAAAGAAGGCGAATAAAAAAGGGTGGTTTAAGAAGAAGTAGAGCTATTCCTTTCCCCAAATCCTATAAGTGTACCCTTTAAACGCATAAAACGTTATCATTAAATAGGCTGGAATAAGAATTAAATATGCAATCTGATTTCCACTTTTGGCTGTTTCAGCAACTCCATTAGCTAAATTAGCATCATTAATTGCACCAGCCCAAGCACCATACATTAATGGGAAAATAGCTCCTCCAACAATACCCATTACCAATAATGCTCCTCCAATTTTTGTGTAACCTCCCACACCTTCTAAGGCCAAAGGCCAAATAGCAGGCCAGCAAAGTGCATTAGCCAAGCCAAGGAGTGAAACCAATACTATAACAAGAGGTAAAGCGGGCATGCCTGGCAAGTGAACTAAAATAGTATCTGGCACTAATACAATGGCTAATACTATGATAACTCCAAGCAAGCCTGAAAGTTTTAAGGCAGCCATTTGAGACACATATTTGGGTATTAAAAATATTCCTAACACATAACCTATTACCATGGATGTCATAGTAAAAGACGTAAGTTTAAGATAGAAATCACCATTTTCGCCATAAATACCAAGATGTTTACCAAACCCACCAATAGAATCCCCTGCTATTACTTCAGCCGCCACATAAAGTGTTAATGTAGCTACTCCTAATACTAGCTGAGGATGCTTAAACGCTCCTCTTATCTGTTGAAAAATACTTAAATGAGCAACCTGTCCATCTTCATCTAGGTTAATTTCTGGCAGAGGAGAAAATTTTATTGCTACTGTTAAAACCAAGATAACAATACCCATGTAGATATAAGGCGACTGTAATTGTAGAGCCAATGCATCCAAGGCAGCTTCTCTAGCAACAACATCAAGCGCATCAATTTTTTCGGCTGTATAGTCGCCCATATTGGAGAGTACTAAAGCTGTTAATGCCAATGGAGCTATAAAGCCAGCTAGCTTATTGGCAACTCCTAATATACTAATTCGAGCAGCAGCACTCTCTCGAGGGCCAATTACCACTACATAAGGCCCTGCTGCTGTTTGCAGAATGGCTAACCCTGTACCCATAACAAATAGTGCTATTAAAAATAATTCGAAGGTTCTGGCTTCGGCTGCCGGATAAAACATAAATGCTCCTAATGCAATTACACCAAGCCCTAATGATAACCCATTTTTATAACCCACTTTTTCAATTACCCAAGAAGAAGGAATTGCCATAACAAAGTAGGCGATATAAAAGGCAAAGGTTACAAAATAAGATTGAGACTCAGTAAGCTCACAAGCAAGTTTAAAAAATGGAATTAACGGCCCATTTAGCCATGTTACAAATCCAAAAATAAAAAAGAGGATCGACAAAATTATCATTGGCATTATAGTATTCGACCTCTTTTCTAACGGTATTCCCTCATTTTGTAACATGCTGCTATTCTTAAGTTAATTATTTTTATTTCAAACGCTACTGGCAATTTGCAATTAGCGACTCAACAGTATTTATAATTTGAATCTCCGTTCTACCTCCTTGCATTCGAACACTCGAAACTATAATTTTACTTTCCGCTATCCAACCTTTCGTTGGTTTATTATCTCCTATTGAAAGCTCAACAACTTCTATTCCTACTTACTGCCAATGCAGATAGTTCAGCAATTGAATTTAGAACAGGGGCATTTTTTTGTAACTCTTTAAAAGCATCATTATTAGCTTGCCGTATTTGTAGATACGTTAAACCCGAAATATGCAATAGAAAGTCTATTACTAATACAAACTGCTGCAAATCAGTCGTTTTACTAAGTTTATCCTCTTAACCATAGCGGTGCTATGCTTTTCGAATAATAAACTTCTGATTTATTGCATTTTGTCTTCTCATTACGAATTCTATTGCATAATCCAGGTTAAAATTCCATCGCTCACTTCCCATATTCACTCTACATTTATCAACCAATTTATTAAAGAGATAGACAGTCGAGGAATCTGCTACGCAGGGAGCTGAAAATATTTATTGGATGAATAGGATGCAAATAATTTATAACCTGAGTCAGTTTTTAGTAAAGTAAAGCTTTCCACTCCAACAGGTCTCTGCTGCACCTTCGCTAAAGCTATGGCGAAGCAAGGCATACGCCAGGAATTGGATGTCGATTCTAATCAAAATTTGTATCTCTTAAAAGCTTCCATAGCTTCGTATTCTGCTAAGCCTAGTTTATCATATTGCTTAGCTGTATCGGTGTTTCTATCTTCGGATCGCTGCCAGAATTCGCGTGCATCATTTCCAGGAAAAACGGCACTATCTTTTTGTGATTGGTGTTTAAAAATAGCTTTACGTTTTTTACGCAGCTCATCAGGACTTAAAGGAACCGTCATATCTATGTCCTCAATTCCCCATTCTTGCCAAGCACCTCTATAAAGCCAAACGTAACACTCCTGCATCCAATAGTCATTTTTCATCTCTTTGATGGCGGCAAAAATAGCATCTAAGCATACCCTATGTGTGCCATGAGGATCGGATAAATCTCCAGCTGCATAAATTTGATGTGGCTTTATTTTTCTAAGAAAATCAACCAGCACTTTTACATCTTTGGAGCCAAAAGGGTCTTTTTTAACTTTGCCAGTTTCATAAAATGGCATATTTAAAAAATGCATTCTACTTTCGGGTAATCCTACAAACCTACAGGCAGCCTTTGCTTCACCCTCACGTATTAAACTTTTAATTTCTCTAACTTCTGTAGAATCTTGCTCTCCTAGCTGCTTATCAGCAATTTCCTTTTTTACCTTTTCGTATAAATCAGAAGTGCCTACTCCTTCAACTCCTAAAAACTTGTTTAGTTCCTTATTAAAATCTGCAAAGCGAATAACTTCATCATCGAAAACAGCTATATTTCCAGAAGTTTGGTATCCAACATGAACCTCATGCCCCTGATCGTGCAATCTAATAAACGTACCTCCCATTGATATAACATCATCGTCTGGATGCGGGCTAAAGATTACCACTCGCTTATGAGCAGGTTCTGCTCGCTCAGGTCTGTTTGTATCATCAGCATTAGGTTTACCTCCCGGCCAACCAGTAATGGTGTGCTGCAGTTGGTTAAACATTTTAATGTTAATTTCATAAGATGATCCATAGGCCGAAACCAAATCGCTCATGCCATTATCATTATAATCTCTATCCGTTAATTTAAGAATTGGTTTACCCGTTTTTTGGCAAAGCCATACAACAGCTCTTTTTATTTGGTACTCGCTCCACGTGCAAGAAGCCACCAACCAAGGTGTATTAACACGTGTTAGTTTAGCACTGGCTGCTTCATCTAACACAAAGGTTACATTAGCATGGTTTTGCAAAAAAGTTGCAGGCACTAAATCATTTTGTTTCCCTTCTATCGTTTTTGCAATAATGGAAGCTTTACCTTCGCCCCAAGCCATTAGAATTACTCGCTTGGCTTTCATAATACTCCCCACCCCCATAGTAATAGCTTTACGGGGTACATTATCAATTTCTATAAAATCATCTGCTGCATCTACTCTGGTTATATGATCTAATGTAACCATTCGAGTGCCTGAATTCGGGTGAGAACCAGGCTCATTAAATCCTATATGGCCTGTTCGTCCAATACCGAGCACTTGCAAATCGAGGCCTCCTAAATTTGTAATCTGTTGCTCATACTGCTGGCAAAAATCAAATACTTCTTCTGTTTGCAAGGTGCCATCAGGAATATGAATATTGGCTCGGTCTATGTCAATATGATTAAAAAGGAATTCATCCATAAAACGAACATAACTCTGCAAAGAATTAGGCTGCATAGGATAATACTCATCTAAATTAAATGTATGTACATTTTTAAAGCTTAAGCCCTCTTCTTTATGCATTCGAACCAGTTCGTTATAAACTGTTGTGGGTGAAGAACCCGTAGCCAAACCAAGTACACAAGGCTTGTTGTGAGCTTCTTTCTCTTTGATTAGAGCTGCAATTTCTCGAGCTACCTGCATAGAACCTTCGTAGGCTTTCGGAAAAATAACGGTGTGTATTTTTTCGAAACGAAGTTCTTCTCTTAAGCCTAATGGACTGTGTTTAATTAAAATTTCTGGCATAAATAACACATTTTAAAAACGTGATTAAGTATTAACGTTAAAACAATTTGTCAAAAAAAGAGCTACCACGTTTGATAGCCCTTTTTGTTAATCAACCAAGTATAAATTCGTTGTGAATTTTAAGTCTTTAAGCTAATATTTTATGCCAACGTTCGTACCGCTCATAAGTAAAACAACCAATAACACACCCCTCAATAAGTACGAAAGTGCATTTTTTATAGTTGTTCATTATAAAATTTATTTGGTTAAAAACTTATTTGATTTTTTTCTTCTCTCAACCAAGCCCAACACAACTTCTTCGACTTTAGCAAAGTCGAAAATTAGCAAATAAAAAAAATATTATGCAAGCTTTTCTAGCATATAAATTAATAGTTATAAACTGTATTATTTACAGTTAAAACACAATGTCTTGCCAGTAATACTTGCAAAGTTTAAAACTAAATTGTCTAATTGCCCAATTATATATATGTTAGCCAAAGTGAAACTGAAATTTATGTATGAATCCGTTTTCAGATGAAAAAATAGTTGATTCTTGGTCTAAAAATATTACACCTTGGATTAGAGCGATTAATAACAACGAAATTGAAAGTAGGATTGGTGTAACTAACAGAGCCATTCTAAAAGAAGTGATTAATCGAAAACCAAAAAACGTTCTAGACATAGGATGTGGAGAGGGTTGGCTAGTTCATCTATTAACAGAAAAAGGTATTAATACTCTTGGTATTGATGTAACTGAACAATTTATTAGTTATGCTAAAAAATATAGAAAAGGAAAGTATATGCTTTTGAGTTATAAACAACTAGAAGAAGGGCTAAACGGACAGTTGTTTGATTTAATAATTTGCAATTTTTCTTTAATAGGCAAAAATTCTGTAAACAAAATGTTTAAAAGCATATCTTCATTGCTAAATAAAAGAGGTTCTTTTATTATACAAACCCTGCACCCATTATTGGTTAACAGCGAAAATTATGTTGATGGATGGAGAGAGGGGTCTTGGCAAGGGTTTGATAAAGAGTTTGTTGACCCTGCCCCATGGTATTTCAGAACCTTAAGCTCTTGGAGTAGTCTATTTAATGCAAATCAGCTTCAACTTTCGTCAATTTCTGAACCTAAAGATGAAAATAATAATTTAGCTTCTATTATTTTTGTAGGAACGCATAATAATTAAACAATATACGGGCTCTACCTGTGCGAATTATGAACAAGCTAGAACGTCAAAACATCATCCTGCATGAAGCAAGCATTCATAATAGAGTGCTATTAAATGACTTATCAACCTTACTTAATGTTTCTGTTGATACGGTTAGGCGCGACATTATTGAATTAGATAAAAAGGAAAAAATTATTAGGGTACACGGAGGGGCTCAAGCTATAGGATTTCAACCCTATACGTATGATACCCAAGCTGTATATTCTCATGATGAGAAGGCTATAATAGCTAAAAAGGCTTTAGAAATTATTACACCCAATAGTGTATCTTTGATAAGTGGAGGAACCTCTAATTTAGAACTCGCCAGACTTATTCCGAACAACTTAAATGCAACTTTTTTTACACCTAGCTTACCTATTGCTATGCAGTTAATTGAATGTGAGGGATTAGAAGTTATATTCTTAGGGGGCAGACTTTCTAAGGAGTCTCAAATAGCATTAGGAGGAAACGTTATTCACACCCTAGCAAAAATAAAGTTTGATAATTGTTTTCTTGGAACAAGCTATTTAGATGTAGAATATGGATTAAGTGAATTTGATTGGGAAGTTGTTCAGCTAAAGAAGGCAATGATTGCTTCTTCAAAGAATATTGTTTCGCTATCTATTTCAGAAAAATTAGGGACTCAACAACGGTATAAAATATGTGATATCGAGACTATTAATACTTTGGTTACCGAGCTAGACCCCAAAGAAGCACAATTAGAAATTTATAAAAACAAGGGAATACAACTATTATAATGAACAACTCAAATATAAACAGTTCTTTAATTACCGAATCTCCTTCTACTTATAAAGACCTTGAAAAAATGAATGTTGGAGAACTGCTTTATAATATTAATAAAGAAGACGAAAAAATAGCAAAAGCCGTAAATTTTGTAATACCTCAGATTGAAAATCTGGTTAACCATTTAGCAGATAATTTTGCGCTTGGTGGTAGGCTCTTTTATATTGGAGCAGGAACGAGTGGGCGTTTAGGGGTACTGGATGCCTCAGAAATACCTCCAACTTTTGGCATGCCTGCCAATAAAATTATTGGGCTTATTGCAGGTGGAGATACTGCCCTACGAACTGCAGTTGAAAATGCGGAGGATGATGTGGAACAGGCTTGGAAAGACATTTTATCTTTTAAACCAACTCCGCTAGACACAGTAATTGGCATAGCAGCATCAGGAACAACAAAGTACGTGTTGGGCGGAATAAAAAAAGCTAAAGATATGGGTTTGCTCACCGCAGGTATAACAAATAACCCTGGCTCGCCTTTGGCTCAAATTACCGACATACCTATAGAAATTAATGTGGGGCCAGAATTTGTTACCGGTAGCACTCGAATGAAAAGTGGTACAAGCCAAAAATTGGTTCTTAACATGCTTTCTACCTCGTTAATGATTAAGTTGGGCAGAGTAAAAGGAAATAAAATGATTGACATGCAACTCAATAATGCTAAATTATTTAAAAGAGGTGTTAAAATGATTATAGATGAGTTAGATATACCCCAACATAAAGCTGAAAAATTATTGACCACATTTGGTTCAGTTAGGGCTAGTATTAACAATTATTCTCCCAAAAAATTAGGTAATTAATTGGTGTGAAATTTTCAATTTTGAGCTCGATATTTCTTCTAAAATAATTTGCTAAAAAAAACTATAAAAAATTATTAATTGTACTTGTTCTTAAAAAATGTTAAGTGCTATATTTGCACTCCCAAAACGGCATAAGGCCGTTTACAGGAGAGATGGGTGAGTGGCTTATACCAGTAGTTTGCTAAACTGCCGTACGGGAAACTGTACCGGGGGTTCGAATCCCCCTCTCTCCGCTAAACTACGCCAAGGCTTCTTCGTTTAGCAGGCTAAGACATATTATGAAATCTCCTTTTGTGAGTCACAATAATTGTTTCAGCTTACTAGCAAGCATTGGTTATAATGAAATTGATATAATACACCTCGGGGTGTAGCGTAGCCCGGTCATCGCGCCTGCTTTGGGAGCAGGAGGTCGCAGGTTCGAATCCTGCCACCCCGACAAAAAAGAGATCAAATGATCTCTTTTTTTTGCAGGTCGCGTAGCTCAGCTGGATAGAGCATCTGCCTTCTAAGCAGACGGTCAAAGGTTCGAATCCTTTCGCGATCACTTGATAATCAAGTAGTTATGTTCATTGTAAACATAGCTGCTTTTTTATTTGCAAACAATTTGCATAACAAAAGTTTAGTTAGAATCACTTATATCAAACATTTAAGATATGAGCAAATCACTAAAAACTATCAATTCAGGCTTAATTTCACAATCAAGAGCCGATGGAATCGCAGATTTATTAAAGGAATCAATCGCAAAGAATAGTAGAACCGCTTACGATAGCGACTGGGTTCTATTTGAAGCTTATTGCAATGGTTTCGGTCTTTCTTCCTTGCCTGCTGAAATTGTAACCGTAGCAGACTTTCTAAGTAACGTAAGAACTTTAAAAGGTGAGCGATATAAGCCAAGCAGCTTACAGCAGTTTTTAGTTTCCATAAAAAGGCAGCATAAACGTAATGGCTTTGAAAATCCTACTCGCAATGACCTTGTATTAGAACTTATGCGAGGCGTTCGCAAAAGCGAGACACGTGGAGTTAAACAAGCGGCTGCTATGAAGCTGAATAAGCTGATCGAACGAGTAACTTCATTACCTAATACTAATAAAGCTATTAGAGACAGAGCGTTACTATTAATTGGCGGTGGTGCCTTTAGGCGGAGTGAGTTAGCGTCACTAAAACTAAGCGATGTACAGGACACAGATTATGGCATTGCTATTACAGTACGCAAATCAAAAACCGATCAAATGAGTAAAGGCATTATCAAGAGCTTTGTTTATGGCAAACTGCCAAACCAATGCCCTGTTCGTATTCTGAAGAAATACATCGAACAATTTGAGATACAACCGACTGAACCTTTATTTTTAAGCGTAAGGAAAGGCGATATGATTATCCGAAAGCAATTAAAAGGTGATGGAGTTAATGGTATTGTAAAGCGGTATTTCCCTATGTTGCCAGCACACAGTATGCGAGCTGGCTTTATAACCGAAACAGCACGTAAAGGAAGAAGTATCCCCGAAATAATGCAACAAACTGGACATCGCTCACAAGAACAAGTTGCCGATTATATTAGGCTTGAGCAGAATATCAAGAATAATGCTATTGTAGGTCTTTTTTAATTGACTAAGAACTAATTTTTAGTTTCATTAGATTCTTCATTAGTCTCATCCAGTTTTATCAGATTTATTGGGTCTATTATAGGTAAAATGATTTTTTCAAGATGAGTGGAGTGAAGTTTTGAATATAATATACCTCTTCCAGTTGAAAAACTAACTGCAACAAGGTTTACCAATAAATGACTATCAGCAATTAATTCATCTCCCTTTTTAACTACTAACTCAGTATAATTATCAATTTCTATAAAAAAATCAATTGTGAATTCAGCCCCTAATCCATCATTTCTAACCCCATCTTTAACAGGCGTTACTTTGTATTCAATTGTTACTTTTGCTGTTTTTATATCTGGACTGAATCCAACTTCAGTAAGTTGCTCAATATCCATCTCATAATCATTAAGATCAGAAGCTGTGACGCTTTCGGTATTATTCAATCGAATTTTTACGATGTTAATTTTTACGATTCGTAGTTTTTCTGGACTAAAGGACACTTTCTATTAGCTTAAATTTTAACTTTTAAATTTGAAACAGTATGAAATACACTTTCCATTGTATCAACTTCTATGCTTGCCATTGATCTAAAACGCGCAACTTTAACAGGTATAAATTTCACCTCACTGTACTTTTTTTGAGCTTTTAAAGGAGTAATAAGAATGTCAGAACCAAGAACAGCTTCAAGTTTTGAAACTGTTTTCATAGTCATATTATGCAGGCCAGACAACCACTTACTGATTTCTGACTCATTTTTTCCTAGTTCTAAGGCAATTTCTTTTTGAGTCTTACCTTCCCTTTCAATTAAGTACTGAATTTGGTCAATTATATCCAAAGATTTTTCAGCGAAAATCATTGAGTCTTTTGGAATATTCTTGATCACATTTTTAAATAGTTGACTTCCCATACTATAAAATAATTTCTCTACTTTCTTTATAATCTAAAATTACATTACCATCTAAATAGATAATGCCGTCATTAAACGCTTCTTGTATTCGCTTAGTATAGCGATGTGCTTCATAGAACTGAAAAGAACAAGCACTCTCTTGAGCTGATCTTCCATCTTTAACTCCTCCGTTAAATAGGCAAACAACTGAATCTGATAATCTGTAGCAGTATAGTCGTAGTTGCTCACCTTGATAGTCTGCCTTTGCGCGGTCTTTATTGGGTAAAGCTTGAAAATCATTTTCTCTCCGATTAAAATAAAAATCTATGGCTCCTCTATTGCCAATAGTCGTAATCAATGCCATTATATCTGAAAAAGTTTCAGTGTGCGCTTTAGAATTTTGATATTTACTAATAAACCTATCTGTTTCACTTATCTCTAAATTGGTAGACTGAATTGTATAAAACCTTACTTTTTTAGATTGATAGAATTCTATGAGTGCAAAGCTATTCACTTATAAGTTAAGTTCAAAACGTAAATGGTTCAAAATTGTTGCAATTGTCCTAATAAATTATACTTAATTTATAGTTGCACTCAGTAATACAAAAAGAAACTTACAATTGTTGTTATGAATGGCACCCTTCAATTTCGACTATATTATTAAAATGGCCTTAATAACTAAGTATTATTAAAGGTAATACTCAACTACACAACACATATCTTTGCACAGGTTTTATTTATACTTTGTAGGCCGTACGAGAACTATAAACCCCATCTAATTCTAAAAAAAAACATTAATATCAAGAAGCTAATTCTAATGGAATAATTTGCGCTAACATCTCACTTTTTTCTTCCTGTATTTTTCTAATATCGTGTAAATTTTGAAGGTTAAGCCATAATTGAGGTGATGTGCCAAAATACTTTGCCAGCCTAGTTGCCATATCAGCAGTTACACTAGTGTTTCCTTTTATTATTTGGCTTATTCTAGTCTGTTGAACGCCTATAGATTTTGACAGCCTATAAGCTGTGATATTCATAGGTTTCAAAAACATTTCATCTAAAACATCTCCAACATGTGTGTTCATCGACTTATTCATAACCTTCAAACTAGTGGTAATCAATTATTTTTACATTACTTGCATTCCCGTTATTCCACATAAAAATTAATCTCCATTGCTTATTGATGCTTATAGAATAAAATCCTTTCAAATCATCCTTTAAAACATGAAGTCTGTTAGAGGGTGGTATTCTTAAATCGTTCAAATCAACTGCTGAACTTAGGTAATCCAACCTAATCATAGCCGACTTCCGTACCGATTCGCCCCACTTCTTAGAATAAATTCCAAGGCTAACTTTCTCAGTCTCTTTACAATCAAAACTAATTATCATACTATAATTCAAATATACTATAATTTAACTATAGTATGATAATTATTATGTTAATTTTGAGGATTACAAACCAACTATGCCCAAACCAAAACGTCCACAAACCAACCTTGAAGAATCTCTCAATTCCATATCCCATGGATTTACAGCAGTAGCTTCTATTTTTGGGTTTATTTATCTCATAAACCTAAGCATCAAACATCCTCAAGATTGGGGTATTTTTAGTGCAGTAGTGTATGGGGTAAGCCTTGTAGCCCTATATAGTTTTTCATCACTTTACCATTTTGCGAAGGACGATAAAAGGAAAAAATTCTTTAAAATACTCGACCATAGTGGCATTTTCTTATTAATTGCAGGCTCCTATACTCCTATTCTATTACTTTCTATGGGTGGCGATACTGGTTGGATTTTCTTTGCAGGCCAATGGACTATGGCAGGAGTTGGCATTATTCTAAAAATATTTTATGCAGGAAAATTCAAGGGAGCCTCCACGGCAATTTATGCATTAATGGGCTGGTCAATTGTGTTAAAGTTAGATTTACTAAAAGCGTCTATTCCTGAACCCGCACTAACATTACTTGCCCTAAGCGGGCTTGCATATACAGTAGGTATTATTTTTTATAGCCTCGATTCTAAACTAAAATACGGACACTTTATTTGGCACCTGTTTGTAATGGCTGGCAGTGCCTTTCATTATTATATGTTAGTCACTTATATGTTCTAGCGACCCACATAACTAGTCTTTTAAAAATAGAAATGTATTTGGGAACCAAGCTTATTATAATTACGTTTGATTCTAAAACCAAACCTTTATAATGACTAATTTTTGGGAAAAGTATGTGGAAATAAGAAGCTATAGCGAAACACTTTGCAAACCACTTAATACCGAAGATTACATTCCTCAGCCTGAAGAATTTGTAAGTCCACCGAAGTGGCATTTAGCGCATACCACTTGGTTTTTTGAAGAATTTCTGCTTAGATCAAAATTGCCAGAATACAAGCTATTTCATCCAAAATTCAGTTTTCTATTTAATAGCTATTATAATTTTGTTGGTGAACGAACCGTCCGAATAAACAGAGGCAACATGACACGCCCTACTGTAAAAGAGGTGTACGAGTATCGAACTTATGTTGATCAGCAGATTAAGATATTACTTCAAGATCATTCAACCCCAGAAATTGAGAACGTATTAGAATTGGGGCTTAACCACGAACAACAACATCAAGAGCTTCTTATAACTGATTTAAAATATACACTAAGCCTCAATCCTCTATTTCCAGTTTATAAGTCAAGTTTTTCACTTGTAAACAATCTAAATTCTAACAGTGGTTTCACATTGATTAAAGGTGGTATACATACCATCGGCCATTCGGGTACTTCTTTTTGTTATGACAATGAGCTTTCCCCTCACGAAGTTTTAATTAGGGATTTTGAGATAAGTAATCGTCTCATCACAAATGGTGAATATGTAGAATTTATCAACGATGGAGGCTACTCAACATTCAATCTTTGGCTAGATGAAGGCTGGGCTTGGGTGAATGCAAATAAAATTAAACACCCATTATACTGGCATAACATTGAGGGGCAATGGCACCAATACACACTTTCGGGGTTGCTAATGTTAAACCCAGATGAAATTTTAGCACATGTTAGTTATTATGAAGCCGCAGCTTTTGCGCTTTGGAAAGAAATGAGATTACCCACAGAATTTGAATGGGAAGCATCATCTGGGCAGCTCGATTGGGGAACTCGTTGGGAATTTACATCTAGTCCATACATCCCCTACCCTGGCTTTAAAATAGCTAAAGGGGCCATTGGCGAGTATAATGGCAAATTTATGATTAACCAAATGGTTTTAAGAGGAGGCTCAACTGCTACTTCTAAGAATCACTCAAGAAATACATACCGTAACTTTTTTCACCCCCACTTACAATGGCAATGCACAGGAATTCGACTAGTGAAGTAATCTTAAATTCGTTTGCAGAAGATGTTAATGATGGATTATCATCGGCATTTAAAAACCTACCTTCTAAATATTTTTACGATGATGAAGGGAGCAGGATTTTTCAGCAAATTATGGCGCTTCCAGAGTACTATTTAACAAATTGCGAGTTTGAAATTCTCAAAAACAGATCATCTGATATTTTTAAGGCACTGGATTTTAAAGTACATTTCAATGTAGTGGAACTTGGGGCAGGCGATGGTTCTAAAACCCTAGAGTTATTAAAAGCACTCGAAGGTGCCAAGGCAAATTTCACCTATTTGCCAGTGGATATATCGAGTGAGGCTATTTCTATATTAAAAGAAAAGCTCCAACAAGAACTTCCAACTATTAGCATCAACCCGATGGTAGGTGACTATTTTGAGATACTCAAGGAAATTGGCTCTGAGCAATCCCCAAGCCTTGTTCTTTTCTTAGGCTCTAATATTGGCAATTACCCGCACTCCGAAGCGGTAGAATTACTTCAATTGGTTCAGCAAGAGCTAAAAGCGAACGACAAATTGCTGATTGGGTTCGATTTAAAGAAAAACCCTGCGATAATTGCACCTGCCTATAACGATGCCAGTGGGATTACCAAAGCATTTAATATTAATCTATTAACGCGTATTAATAGAGAATTGAAAGCTGATTTCGATCTTGACAAGTTTGATTTCTACTCGCATTATAACCCTGAGTCAGGTGCAGTAAAAAGTTATTTGATAAGTTTAGCAAAACAAGAAGTAGACATAGGAGCACTAAATAAAAAATACCAGTTTGAAGCAAACGAACTAATATACACAGAGCTCTCTAAAAAATATAGCCTGTCCGAAATCGAGGAGATGGCAACCAATACTGGTTTTGTTTGCTCAAAACATTTTTTAGATTCAAAGAACTATTTTAGCGATAGTTTGTTTTGTAAAGAAGGTAAGTAATAAACTTAACTCCATTCTCTTTCAAATAAGAATGTTTAAATTATAAAAGGTTTCTGCCTCAGCAGGAATGACGATAAAAAGAAGTAATGAAATTACCTTCTAATTTTAATATCGAGGAAGTAACCCTTCATAGAGTTGTTCAGCTTTTGTCTCTCACAGGTGTAAACCTATTAGAATCATTACCAGATGACAGCCAAAACACTCAGGTATGGGATTCGACCTCAGAAATGATTTTGGGAAGAATATTTGACATTAATAATATCAATTACAGAATGGGCATAGGGCTATCACCATTTAGCCTGCATTTATTAAATGAGCAGCTGGAAACTCAGAAATTAATGAATATTACTGGACTAGATAAGCCAGCACTTTACAGCAT
The DNA here is from genome assembly GCA_021648745.1 of Cyclobacteriaceae bacterium. Lineage (GTDB taxonomy): Bacteria > Bacteroidota > Bacteroidia > Cytophagales > Cyclobacteriaceae > JAKISE01. Next base: position 10,088 of record JAKISE010000010.1, on the reverse strand, counting down.
TTGGGCTGATTGGATTACTAATCTTGGATTTGAAGGGGAACTTATTACAAAACTGCATTATGATTTGCCTAAAAATGAGCATTATAGCTCTAATCAGTTTAGCGAAATTTCTAAAGAGTTTAAGTCCACTTGGATCCGATTAAGAACTATAGCAAACCAAGCAATGGAGAAACTTAATAGACTAAGCGGCATCACCTCCGAAATTAATATTTGGCCTCATCATTTTGATACTGGGGTGTATTATCCAATTACAAAAGAAAATGGGCAAGCTACACAATCTATTGGCGCAGGGTTAGCCATGGCTGACTCCAAGATTAATGAACCCTACTTCTATATTTATGGATGGACAAAAAAAGGAGCGGTTGATTATAGCAGGGCTCCATCTAATGACCACGGCCAATGGACTACCAAAGGATGGCAAGGTGCTGTACTAAGAGCCTCAGAAATAAACAATTTAGATGAAACGAACACCTTCTTTATCTCATCCTTTAAATTTTTATTAAATCAACTTCTTAAAAATAAATAATATGAAAGCATCATGGAATGGCCAAATAGTAGCCGAAAGCGATAAAACAATTGTAATAGAAGGAAATCATTACTTTCCACCAGCAAGTATTAATAAAAATTACTTTAAAAATTCAGCTACACATACTACTTGCCCCTGGAAAGGCGTTGCCTCTTATAGCACACTGGAAGTAAATGGAGAAACCAACGAAGATGCAGCGTGGTATTACCCTGATGTTTCAGATCTTGCCAAAGGCATAAAAGGCTATTATGCCTTTTGGAAAGGTGTTGAAATTGTAAAATAATTTATTTGCACTTCTGTAATGCAGGTCATTTTTAACTTGAATCGATTAGTTTTGAGTAAACACCATCAATTATGAAAAAGAACATCCCTTTTCTGTTCTTACTAGTTTTATTTTTTTCTTGTACTAATAACAAAATAGATCCAGAAGAAGCAACGGTTACAATTAGTTTTGAACACATTAATAACCAAGCGCCACTTATTCTAAATCAACAAATTTACAGCAATGCAGTTGGTCAGGATTACAGTATTAAAACGGTTAAGTACTTTGTATCTCAAATAGTGTTTCACAATGCCGATGGTAGTGTTTATACAAACCCTACCATACATTATGTAGATATTAGAGATAAAGAAAGCCTAACAGTAACCCTACCTCAAAACATCCCTTTTGGTAATTATAGCAGCATATCATTTGTATATGGATTAGCTCCTGAAGATAATATTACTGGCAGCTTAGGCATTGACTTAGACCGTTTAATGGAATGGCCTGTACCAATGGGTGGTGGCTATCATTATATGAAATTAGAAGGAGATTATCAAGGTGGTAATGGTTCGGACTTTTTTAATTTCCATGCTGGCCCATTGGCAGGAAACGACTATTCGATTGCAGTTGACATACCTCTTAACAATTTACTGGCTACAAGCAAAACATTAAACCTCAATATTGTAATGAACGTTAGTAATTGGTTTCAGAACCCCACAGATTGGGATTTCGAATATTGGGGTTCGGGTATTATGGGCAACCCTGATGCACAGGCAACAGTTCAAAAAAATGGAGCAGATGTATTTTCCATCACTCTTCCTCTAACAAACTAATGAAGCAATATCTACTCATAGTATTAATTAGTTTATTTTTTTGGGGATGTGGCCCAAAAGAAGAACCTGAATTTGAACCTACTCCTTATAAATTAATTCTACCGATAGGATTTCCAGAAATGAGTATTCCTGCCAATAATAGCTTAACAATAGAAGGAGTTGAGCTAGGCAAAAAACTATATTACGACCCAATTTTAGATAAAAATCAAGCAAGAGCTTGTGCAACTTGTCATTTACAAGAAAAGTCATTTTCTTCTGGCCAAGCAGTGCTTCCACATGTAAATTTAGGCTGGCAGCATAACTGGCTTTGGAAAGGCGAAGTTCAAGGCTCATTAGAAGATATTATGGCTTTTGAGGTGCAGGATTTTTTCGAAACAAACCTAGACAATCTCAATTCACACGCAGAATACCCTATGCTATTTAACAAAGCATTTGGCATTGATAAAATTGAGTATGTGCACATCGAAAAAGCCTTAGCTCAATTTTTAAGAACAATGAATTCTGGCAATTCCAAATTTGATAAGGTACAAAGAGGAGAAGCCGCATTCACGAACGAAGAAAGTCTGGGGTTGGAATTGTTTTTTACGGAAAAAGGAGACTGTTTTCATTGCCATGCCACAACTTTCTTTAGCGATAACCAATTCCATAATAACGCCTTAGACGCAAACCCTTCTTTGGGTTATAACGAAGTAACAGGAGATACACTTGATGTCGGCAAGTTTAAATCTCCTACCCTACGCAATATTGAGTACACCAGCCCATATATGCACGATGGCAGATATGCTAGTTTAGAGGAAGTTATTGACTTTTACAGCGAAGGTTTACAACACTCACCCACAGTTGACCCACTAATGAAGCAGCTAAGTAATGGCGGCATTCAGCTTACAAATGAAGAAAAAACAGCCTTGCTTGCTTTCTTAAAGACACTATCGGACCAAGAATTTATTACAAATCCTGATTTTAACGTTAAATAACTAGCTGATTATCAATCTTTTTATCTTCCACTTTTATCTTCTTTCAATTAAATGATAGGTTTAAATTAATTATATTACCTTTGGTTCCATTAATAACTAATAACTGATAATAATGAATAACGGAACAGTAAAATTCTTTAATAATGCTAAAGGATTTGGATTCATCACACCAGATGACGGAAGTAAAGATGTATTTGTACACAAAAATGATTTGGATGTAGAAATAACTGAAGGGGACAAAGTAAGCTACGAAGTAGAAGAAGGACCTAAAGGATTGAATGCAGTTAATGTAAGCATGGCTTAATAACAACTAGCATAATACGATTCAAGCTTGTCATTTTATGGCAAGCTTTTTTTATGACCATTCTCAAAGTAATTGTTTCCATTTTATACATAATTTGCACCTATGAATTTTGAACCCGAATTATGCGATAGGGTTCGTGATGAGGCTTTAAGTCACAATAAATCAGGCAGTTTGGATTCGAAAGCATAGCACCGCTATGGTGAGAACACAAACAAAGCAAAGCGACTGATTTGAAGTGAGTTAAAGGCTTAATAGAAATTCTATTGCATATTTCGGGTTGAACGTATTTTTTATGGCATAGAAAAAGACCTATACAAAATTAACAATACAGGCCATGTAGCTACTTATATTCCTGAATTAAGCAAAATTGATAGTACTAAAATGGGAGTTCACCTTTTTACCCTTGACAATCAATTTTTTAAACTTGGAGATTCAAATGAAAGGTCCTCTATTCAAAGTATTGCTAAAATATTTGCACTAAGCATGGCCTATTCTTTAGAATTTCGGCAAATTTGCTATTCCATTGAACGAGGAATCTCATAAGGTTAGAAAGTAATCTCTTCAAAAAATACCAGATCAGGACTACAGTATCCCTTTCTCCTTCATCTTAGCAAAATACTTTTTGGTTTCCTTCATTACCTTAGGAGACAACCAAAGAGCTGATATCATAGTAGGAATAGCCATCATTGCATAAAATGAATCGATTACATTAATGATAAAGTTTAAGGACGCCACTGCTCCTAATACAATGCTTAAAACATACACAATTTTATAATACCTAGCTTTTTTAGTTCCTATTAAAAAGGCTAAGCTCTTTTCGCCATAATACGATAAAGAAAACAAGGAGGTAATAGCAAAGATTAACACAGCTAAAAACAGAAGATAACTACCTACATAAGGAATGGCTTTATCAAACGCATGTACAGTAACTGTAATACCATCTATGCCAGACTCTTGCCAAGTGCCTGTAACCAAAATAGCCAATGCCGTTAAGGTACAAACCACTAAAGTATCAATGGCTGGCCCTAACATACCTACTAAGCCTTCTCTAACAGGCTCATTGGTTTTAGCTTGCGCTTGCACCATTGGTGCTGTACCAATACCGGCTTCATTGGAGAAGGCTGCTCGTTTGGCTCCAATAATAATAATAGAACCAACGGCTCCGCCTAAAACAGATTCAGCTGTGAAGGCATCGGTAAATATCAAGGCCAAAGAAGATGGCACTACATCAAAGTTTACAACGATAATATATAATACAGAAAAGAAATACACCACCACCATTAATGGCACTAGTTTGCCAGCAATTTTGGCAATTCTTTTAATCCCTCCAAATATCACAAAGCTCACAACCACCATTAGCGTAATGCCAATGATCCATTGTGAAGTAACCCCTTGATCTAGTCCATTGGGTACTAATATTACATCTCTAATTACTTTCGTTAATTGGTTGGCTTGAAAAATGGGCAACACGCCTACCATAGCAGTTAGGCTAAAGAAAACTCCAAGAGGTCTCCATTTCTTCCCCATGCCTTCTTGTATCACATACATTGGACCTCCTTGGACAACACCCGCATCATCCTTACCTCTAAACATTACCGCCAAGGTGATTGTGAAATATTTGGTAACCATGCCAATAACAGCACTTACCCACATCCAAAATATAGCACCTGGTCCACCCATAGTAATGGCTACTGCCACACCAGAAACATTACCCATGCCCACAGTTGCAGCTAAGGCTGTTGAAAGGGCTTCATAATGGGTTATTTCCCCTTCTTCGTCCGGATTATCGTACTTGCCCCGGAGAATATTAATGGCATGAAAAAAGTATCTAAAAGGTATAAATCGCGAATAAAATACAAAAAACAACCCACCACCCATTAATAATATCAAAAGTGGTAAGCCCCATATCCAGTTGGCATAAGCGACAACTGCATTGTGAATTTGTTGGAAGACACCAATTGGTTGGGAAATGGGCAATTTTAAAATCATTCCTTTTTCAAGAATTATATCATCAACATGCCCTCCAACGGATTGTTTTTTGTCTCTAAAATGCAAATGCATATTAGTAGTATGGTGAGTAAATATGGTGTGGTGCGCATTTGAATAAAACCCTAGTACTTTTATGTCTTCATTTTTCACAACTCCATTCAAACCTGTTGTTTTATGTTTTATATGGGTATGAACTGAGTCTCCTTCTACCCAATTGATAATATGCCAATTCAACATTTTTACACCTCCCTCTAACAAAAATGGAAATGGCTTATTTCTATCAATCCCATTTTCTACAGCGGCCTTTCCAATAAACTCCTCCAAATCAACATAAGTAATTATGCTTTCTGGCACAGAAATAGATTGCCAATCCTTCACCGAAGCTGACACTAATAAGGTAGCTTTTTTACTATAAGTACTATCAATAGCGATTATATTGCCCTCTTCGCTTGTTATAAAAGGAGTTCCATCAAATATTTGGATTTCGCCTTTCAAGTGTTCGATTGCACCAAGAGCATATAAATTATTCAAGTTTTCATACGAAGCAAGGTCTGCTTTCGCAGAAAGGTCTCCTCGCACCATAAAGTTTTTCAATGCTCCTTTATGATTGACTTCAAATAAACTTTCTTCGCTATTTTGTGAGCAACTACTTAATAAAAACATAGCAAACATTAGCAAACCAATTTTTATATCGAATTTGCCTACAATACTTCTCAACTTATAATTCATTAATTATTTAAATTTTTAGACACTATATATTCCTTCAGATCACCAGAGTTTTGCCCAATTTCTGTCCAAGAATCAGCCTCAAATGTAATTACTGCACAACTACCGGTGTTCATATGTCCAATATCTGCTCCTGATAAATACTCTGATAGATAATTGATGGGTGGATTATGTCCTACAATCATTACAGATTCCCATTCATCTTTTAAATTATTCACTAATTGCAAAAGCGTGCGTACTGATGCTTCGTAAATTTCATGATTAATATGAATACGAGAAAGTTCATACCCCACTTGCGAAGCAATAAGTTCGGCCGTGGCATAGGCGCGAGCAGCATCACTGCTCAAAACCTGATCTAGTTTGGTGTTTTTTGAATGATAATATTTACCCAAACGAGTGGCATCTTGAAGCCCCCTGTTTGTAAGCACTCGGTCGAAGTCTCTCTTCTCATTCGAGCTTTCTTCAGTTTTGGCATGACGAACAAAAAATAATTTTTTAGACATATTAATCTAAGGTTTTGGGCGGTTAAGGAAGATAAATATAATAATTGCCTATCGAATTATAATTTTAGATTCACTTTTTTATAAAATTTGTAGATATTTGGCATCTTTAATAGAAAGTACATCCCCATTATGCCGAAAAATTTAGTAATTGTTGAGTCACCCGCTAAGGCTAAAACCATAGAAGGTTATTTAGGTAAAGATTTTGTTGTTGCCTCTAGTTACGGCCACGTAAGGGATTTACCAAAAGGTGATAATGCCATTGATATAGAAAATAATTTCACCCCTACCTACGAAGTTAGTAGCGACAAAAAAGCAGTTATTCAAAATCTAAAAAAGTTGGCTAAAGCTGCTCCTGAAGTATATCTTGCAAGTGATGATGACCGTGAAGGAGAAGCCATTGCATGGCACTTGGCACAGGCATTAAAGCTTGATGAAAAAACTACTCAACGGATCGTATTTAGAGAAATTACAAAAACTGCCATTACGAAAGCAATGGAGTCACCACGTACCATTGATCTTGATTTGGTAGATGCCCAACAAGCAAGGCGCGTATTAGATCGATTGGTTGGATTTGAGTTATCCCCTGTACTCTGGAAAAAAATCAAATATGGCCTTTCTGCGGGTAGAGTGCAATCGGTAGCAGTTCGGTTGGTGGTTGAACGTGAACGAGAAATTGATGATTTTAAACCTTTAATTTCATTTAAAGTCACCGCACAGTTCGAAATTAATAATAAAACATTTAAAGCTGAATTACCCAAACGATTTAAAACTGTTGAAGAAGCGCAAGCATTTTTAAACGAATGTAATGGCTCTGATTTTAGCATTGATAACCTCGAAACTAAGCCAGCAAAAAAAACACCTGCAGCACCTTTTACTACATCAACTTTACAGCAAGAAGCTTCACGAAAATTAGGGTACTCTGTTTCTCAAACAATGACCTTGGCGCAAAAGCTTTACGAAAGTGGTAAGATAACTTATATGAGAACTGATTCTGTTAATCTATCGCAAGATGCAGTAAAGGCGGCTTCTAAAGAAATTAGTTCTGCCTATGGCAATGATTATGTACAGAACCGTACCTATAAAAACAAATCGGCTGGAGCACAAGAAGCCCACGAAGCCATTCGCCCTACCAATTTTGGCTTACACTCTACAGGTGCAGATAGAGGTGCAACTCGTTTGTACGAGCTAATTTGGAAACGCGCTATCGCTTCGCAAATGGCAGATGCTCAATTGGAGAAAACCACAGCTCATATTGCCATTTCCAACTCCGATCACCAATTGGTAAGCCAAGGTGAAATGATCAAGTTTGAAGGATTTTTAAAAGTATATCTTGAAAGTACAGATGATGATGATATAAATGGAGAACAAAGCACTATGCTCCCTCCTCTTTCTAAAGGAGATGCTCTTCAACTAAATGAATTATCGGCTCGTGAATCTTTCAGTCGCCACCCTGCTAGATATACCGAAGCTAGCTTGGTTAAAAAATTAGAAGAAATGGGCATTGGTCGTCCATCTACCTATGCACCCACTATTTCTACCATTCAAAAAAGGGAATATGTAGAAAAAGAAGCAAGGGATGGCCATGTAAGAGCATACCAAGTGGTAGAACTTATTAATAACACAGTTACAACTAGCACCAAGAGCGAAAATACAGGTGCAGAAAAAAACAAACTATTCCCTACGGATATTGGAATGATTGTGACTGATTTTTTAGTGGAACATTTTGGAGTTGTATTAGATTATTCTTTCACAGCAAACGTTGAAAAAGACTTTGATGAAATTGCCAATGGCAAAAAAGAGTGGAGTCAAATGATGGATAACTTCTACAAGGAATTTCATCCATTGGTTGAATCTACCGAAAAGTTAGACCGTAAAGATGTAAGTGGTGATAGAGAATTAGGGAAAGATCCTGAAACAGGTCATACAATTCTTGTAAGACTAGGCAAATTTGGCCCTATGGCGCAAATAGGAACTTCAGAGGAACTTGGGGAAGACGAGAAACCTAAATTTGCCAGCCTGCTAAAAGGCCAAAAATTAGATAAAATAACCTTAGAAGAGGCTCTGAAACTATTCGAACTTCCTAAAAGTTTAGGAAAACACGATGATGAAGAAGTAATAATTGCCATAGGCCGTTTTGGTCCTTATGTTAAGTTTGGCTCCATGTATGTATCTCTTGATCGTGGGGAAGACCCCATGTCGGTTGAGTTACCAAGAGCCATTGAACTTATTGAAGCTAAAAAAGCTGCTGACGCTCCTATCGATCATTATAATGAGCTACCTGTGCAAAAAGGTGTTGGTAGATTTGGCCCATTTATTAAATGGAATAACATGTTTATTAACGTAAACAAGAAATACGATTTCGATAACCTTACCCACGATGACATTGTTCAATTAATAGAGGACAAAAAACAAAAAGAAATTGATAAGGTTATTCATAATTGGGAAGAAGAAGGAATTAGAGTTGAAAAAGCGCGCTGGGGAAGATTTAACATCATCAAGGGTAAAACCAAGATTGAACTTGCTAAAACAGTAGATGCCAAGGGCCTCTCTTTGGAAGATGTAAAAGAGCTTATTGCTAAAAAAGCCCCAGCTAAAAAAAGGAAAGCCCCAGCTAAAAAGAAAAAGAAGTAGGCCCTTCCCCTCCCAAAAACCATTAAAAAAGGCTCTTATTCAGAATCCAATTACATTCTACCTTGTTGGGTTAAAAAGTCTTTATTACATTAGTGAATATTCAACTTACTTGAAAATTTACTTATGGAAGATTTTGGAAACCGCCACAAAGATTCATCTGCAAAATATGTGCAAGGGGAATTACCACCCCTCCCTCCTGAATATAATGAGATCGTTAAATCACTAGATAAAGAAATGCTGGCTGCTGCCAAGAAAACAAAGGGTCTTTTTAAAAAGGCGTTTTTTATAATTTGGCCATCTGTAATTGCCATTACTGCCATTCTTGTCTTTATTTTCTCAGGTGATACATCCATCATATTTGGTGTTGGAGGATTCTTAGGTGCGTTTATTTCAGCAATAGCGGCATTTATTTATAAGTTATTAACTAAGGCCAAATCTGCAGAAGTTTTTATGGCCAAATTAAAAAAGGAATTAGTAGGTAAAATATTGAAATTTGTTAATTCGAACTTATCATTTTCTAATGAAGGAATAAGTAAAGAAGTTTATGATAAAGCTGACTTGATTGGTGGAAGGCGGTTTGAAAGTGAAGATTCAATTGACGGAAAAGTAAATGGCTTAAACGTAAAGGTTTCTGAGTGTAAACTAACGCTTACCGAAACAGTTTCGTTTAATGGTATTTTTATTCAACTCGAACTAAGCTCAGTTAATTTAAGCACTCCATTAAAAATAATTCCACATTTTGCTAGTGAATCAAATTTTGATAAACGACCTAACCTAAATCCGTTAGCACAAACTCGGTATGTTTATAAAAGAATCAATATTGAAAAGGAAGATCAAATAGCCCTTGATCCAACAATGCAAAAATCAGATTATGAATTCTTTTGCAAGGATAAACAAGTAGCTAATTCATTTATAAATCAAGGAAGGCTCAAAGTGTTAGATTACATTTTTACGAAGTATAAAGATGAAAGGGCTTCTGTGTTAAGTACACTTCCATTTTTAAAAGATCACGATGCTAATAGCGGTATTTACATGTCCATTATAGGCAATATGCTATACATAGCTTTAGATTGGAACGAAGATTTGTTTGCAGCAGATGTGCTTTTAGAAGAAGGCATTGAAGAGACAGGTCTTGCTCAAAAAATACACAGAGACCTTCACTTTATTAATCAGATTATTAATGAAGTAAGCTTACTTGATAAAGTAAATGGATAAGAGCTACCTCTTTATAAATAACCCAATTGCAGGAGGGGGGAAAAATAACTTTTTAGAAGTATTTGAATCCTATAAAGAAAAATTTACTAAGCACAAAGTTATTAATACCACCCACCTTGGACATG
>JAKISE010000096.1 GCA_021648745.1 Cyclobacteriaceae bacterium | reverse complement strand
GTAGAAGAAAACAGAAAAGTCAAATAACAAATTCGATTACTCCCCAATTTACTTTGAAATTTGCTAAGATTTCCAACCCTGTTCTGCCTTATGAGTTTACAAATTGGTTAGTTGCGGATTTTAGGTAGTAAGAAAAACCCAAGAGTTAATACTGTGACCGGTAAGGTTAAAAACACCAAAATAGGCTTAACAACTACATTTAATACGGCAAGAACAAGTGCTACAAAAACGCCTGACATAAATCCATTGGCACTGACCCCTGGCAATAACCATTGTGCAAACATTACAGCTAAAGCAGTTACCAAAATCTGAACTATAAATTTCATTTCTGTAGCATTAAACTTGTAGAATTTTATCCTAATTCAACCGATACAACCTCTCTGCAATAACTTGTCGGGATGACAGGATTTGAACCTGCGGCCTCTCCGTCCCTAACGGAGTGCGCTAACCGGACTGCGCCACATCCCGAATAATTATTTTAATAACCTGAGTTTGACCTAAGGAATGCTGTCAGAAAATAAGGTAGTAGGTGAGGTTTTGGAAATAAAAAGTGAAAAAATAATGGATTATTTTAAGATTTTTATCTCTAAAAGATTGCCTGCTAAATATTTTTCCTTGGGCTTTAGTGAAACTTCCTCAAACTTCCTCAAAGTTATTTGAATTAACCCGTTAGTTCTACATAAATTTGAGTTGTTTATGAAATTTTTACTTAAAGCTGACAGTATTCCTTAATCGAACTCAGGTTAATTAGGTGTGCAAAAGTCTATAAAATATCCTCCTCCTCCAACTCCTAACCATAAGCAATTTTTGATCTAGGCAAAATACCTATTTATGAAAATAGGTAAACCTACTAATAGGTAGTTTAACCATTCCGAATAGTTTTGTTGCTGAAAGCACAAACTAGACACTAGTGTTAATGGCAAGTACTACTAACATTCAAAAAGACCAGATTTACCTCACATCTGAGATTATTGTAAATTCCAATGGTAGGGTTTTAAACGCAGACAAAGAATTTTGCGAAATTCTTACTTGCAAAAGTCCTAATATAGCTCACAATTCTATAATTTTAGATTATGTTGTTGAACAGGATAGAACAACAGTAGTAAATGCGTTCATCGACACATTTTACGGAAATCAGGAAGGAAAACTTTTTAAAGTAAAAATGATTGACTACTCTGGTCAAGAAATTGATGTTACATTTAATTTTTTTCCAATAAAATCATCAAAAGGTGAAAAATCAACTCTGCTCATTAGAAAAAAAATATTTTAAGTCCCATTCTATTTAAATCTTAAGACCTTTTTAGCAATCCATTTTAAGAGTTCTTCTACAAATTGAGGCATAATGACATAATGCCGCTAGAAATTTAAATTATATTGCAAGAGTTTGCCAAACACTCTTTAATTTCGCCTGCTGTATGGCTATTTATTTAAGATGTAATAATTCTTATCTACAGCACTATAAATTTATTTTAGTTAAACAAATTTTTTGTTTGCAGAAAACCTATGTTGAAAAGAACCTTAGAACCATTTTTAGCCCATACAGCTTTAACCTATTATTTCCGAACCTAACTAATATCTTAGAATGAGACAACTTAAGATTACGCAAAATATTACTAACCGTGAAAACCAATCATTAGAAAAGTATTTTCAGGATGTTAACAAAATAGAAATGATTACTTCTGAAGAAGAAGTAGTGTTAGCACAACGGATACAAGATGGTGATGAAGCGGCTTTAGAAAAATTGGTGAAAGCCAATTTACGTTTTGTGGTTTCGGTTGCTAAGCAATATCAAAATAAGAGCCTTACCTTAAATGACCTCATTAATGAGGGCAATTTAGGGCTGATTAAAGCAGCTCAAAAATTTGATCACACCCGTGGTTTTAAGTTTATATCTTATGCAGTTTGGTGGATCCGCCAGTCGATTATGCAAGCATTGGCAGAACATTCTCGCTTGGTGCGAATTCCTTTAAACAAGGTAGGTAGTCTAAATAAGATTAATAAGGCAATGGCCGAACTGGAGCAAAAATATAACCGTGCCCCTACCGACCAAGAGCTTGCTGAAATCCTAGAAATGGATGACAAAGAATTGAAGGGAACCATGAGTGCTAGAACCCGACATGTATCTGTTGATGCTCCATTTGCAGAAGGCGAAAGCAATTCACTTTTAGATGTGTTAGAAGACAAAGGAATTAATAAAACAGATGGCGATTTAGAATATACTAGCTCTTTACAAATAGAAACCGAACGCTCTTTAGCCACACTTGATCCTCGTGAACAGCAAGTACTTAGAATGTATTTCGGTATTAGTGAAGCTACCGCCATTTCGTTAGAACAAATTGCAGAAACACTAAATATTACGCGAGAGCGTGTTCGTCAAATAAAAGAAAAAGCTATTAAAAAATTACAGCACGATTCAAGAAATCGCTTGCTAATAAATTTCTTAGGGTAATCGTAATCATACAGTAACTGAGAGGATACTTTTTTAGGTATCCTCTTTCAGATTTAAGTTTTTATCATTTCTTTCAGATTTGGATCTTAAAAAAGATTATAATCAGGATTTTAGTCTTCAAAAATCACTCGCTATTTTTTTCTTATAACCTGAGTTCGACCTAAGGAATGCTGCCAGAAAAGAAGATAGTAGGTGAAATTTTGGAAATGAAAAGTGAAGAAATAATGGATTATTTCAAGAATTTTATTTCTAAAAGATTGCCTGCTAGATATTTTCCCTTTGGGCTTTAGTGAAATTTCCCTAAACTTCCTCAAATTTCTTTGAATTAACTCGTTAGTCCTGCATAAATTTGAGTTGTTTACGAAATTTTCACTTAAAGCTGACAGTATTCCTTAGGTCGAACTCAGGTTTATAGCTATTCCTTAAATAAAACTTTGCTTATTGAGTTAGCGAACTGCTTTTCCATTTCTTATAATCATCCACCTTTACCCCTATTTTCTAGCGAATGCACTTCATAATATTGTATTTTTGCAGTCATTTTAGAAATACGCACTTATGGAAAAAATTGCTCCTTATAAACCCAAAAATAAAATCAGAATTGTAACTGCCGCTTCACTGTTTGATGGCCATGATGCAGCCATCAACATTATGCGGAGGATAATTCAAGCTACAGGAGTTGAGGTCATCCATTTGGGTCATGACCGAAGTGTTGAGGAAGTCGTGAATTGTGCCATCCAAGAAGATGCAAATGCCATTGCCTTGACATCTTACCAAGGTGGACATAATGAGTACTTCAAGTATATGTATGACTTACTTAAGGAAAACAATTCAACCCATATTAGAATTTTTGGTGGTGGTGGTGGCGTAATTCTACCTGAAGAGATAAGTGATTTACAATCGTATGGAATAGAACGAATTTACGCACCTGACGATGGTCGTAAAATGGGTCTCCAAGGGATGATTAACGATATGATTGAACGCTGTGATTTTCCAACAGGTGCTAATTTGAATGGAGAAGTAAAAGGACTTGCCGCCAAGGATGCTCAGTCCATAGCGAAACTTATTTCTGGAGCAGAAAATTTTCCAAAAGAGTCGGGTAAATTATTAGACAAAGTACACATCCTTGCCAATAAAGCCACCACTCCGGTACTAGGAATTACGGGTACAGGTGGAGCTGGAAAATCATCTTTAGTAGATGAATTAGTGCGAAGGTTCTTAAACGACTTTGACGATAAAACCATTGCCATTATTTCTGTGGATCCATCCAAACGAAAAACAGGTGGTGCCTTATTGGGTGACAGGATTCGAATGAATTCGATTAATAACGATCGGGTTTATATGCGCTCCTTGGCTACTCGTCAATCTAACTTAGCACTTTCAAAGCACGTAAACGAAGCCATTCAAGTACTAAAGGCTGCTAATTACGACCTTATCATTTTAGAAACTTCGGGCATTGGTCAATCGGATACGGAGATAACCGACCATTCAGATGTGAGCCTATATGTAATGACCCCTGAATATGGTGCAGCTACCCAGCTCGAAAAAATAGATATGCTTGATTTTGCGGATATAATCGCTATTAATAAATTTGATAAACGTGGTGCCTTGGATGCTCTGCGAGATGTAAAAAAGCAGTACCAGCGCAATCATAACCTCTTCGAAGAAAAAACAGAAACAATGCCTGTATATGGCACCATTGCCAGTCAGTTTAACGACCCCGGCATGAATTCCCTGTATCGTAAAATAATGGACACGATAGAGGAAAAAATGGAAGGTTCGTTGCACTCTGGTATGCCAGAAGAGAAAAATGTATCTAAAAAGCAATTCGTTATTCCTCCGAATAGAACTCGTTACTTATCAGAAATTTCTGAGAATAACAGAGGCTATGATAAATGGGTAAATACTCAAAAAGAAGTTGCCCAAAAACTATACAGCATCCATACTACTTCAGAGATAGTAAAAGCAGAAAAAGATTCAGTTACGGCAGAGGCTCTTGCTAAAACATATCAAAAAATTGAGCTTGATTTAGACCCTAAAAACAAGCAAATTATAGAGGAGTGGCCTGCAAAGGTTAAAAAATATAAAGACCCTGAGTATACCTTTAAAGTGCGAGACAAAGAATTGGTAATTAAAACACATACCACTTCCCTATCTCAAAACGAAATACCCAAAATAGCCTTACCAAAATACGAAGCTTGGGGCGATTTACTAAAATGGAATTTACAAGAGAATGTGCCCGGTGAATTTCCTTACACTGCTGGTCTATTTCCATTTAAAAGAGAAGGCGAAGACCCTACCCGTATGTTTGCAGGCGAAGGTGGTCCTGAAAGAACCAACAGGCGATTTCATTATGTAAGTATGGCTATGCCAGCTAAAAGGCTATCTACCGCATTCGATTCGGTTACACTTTATGGAAATGACCCAGACGTACGCCCTGATATTTATGGAAAAATTGGTAACGCTGGAGTTTCTATCTGTTGTTTAGATGATGCTAAAAAGCTTTATTCGGGTTTCGACTTATCAAATCCGCTTACCTCGGTAAGCATGACGATTAATGGCCCTGCTCCCATGCTTCTTGGCTTTTTTATGAATACCGCTATTGATCAACAGTGTGAGCTTTACATTAAAGAAAATGGGCTTGAAAAAGAAGTAGCTAAGAAAATTGAAGCCATTTATAAAGAAAAAGGTGTTACTCGCCCTAGCTACCAAGGAGATTTACCCGAAGGTAATAACGGACTAGGATTAATGCTATTGGGCACTACAGGTGACCAAGTATTGCCGAAAGAGGTATATGATAAAATAAAGAAAGAAACCCTAACGAAAGTTAGAGGAACCGTTCAGGCAGATATATTAAAAGAAGACCAAGCACAAAACACGTGTATTTTTTCTACTGAATTTGCCCTGAAATTAATGGGCGATGTACAAGAGTACTTTATTAATAATGGCGTTCGAAATTTCTATTCGGTTTCCATTAGTGGGTATCATATAGCCGAAGCGGGTGCAAACCCTATTTCCCAATTAGCCTTTACATTAGCCAATGGATTTACTTATGTAGAGTATTACATAAGCCGAGGTATGGATATTAATGAGTTTGGCCCTAACCTATCATTCTTCTTCTCTAATGGCCTTGATCCAGAATATTCAGTTATCGGTCGTGTTGCTCGCAGAATATGGGCTAAGGCGATGAAGCATAAATATGGAGCTAATAAAAGGGCACAAATGCTCAAATATCATATTCAAACCTCTGGCCGTTCGTTACACGCACAAGAAATAGATTTTAATGATATCAGAACCACGCTCCAAGCATTATACGCCATAAACGATAATTGCAACTCGTTACACACCAATGCCTATGATGAGGCCATCACCACTCCTACCGAAGAATCGGTAAGGCGAGCAATGGCTATTCAACTAATTATTAATAAAGAACTTGGCTTATCTAAAAACGAAAATCCTATTCAAGGGTCGTTTATTATTGAAGAGCTCACAGATTTAGTAGAGGAAGCAGTTCTTCTAGAATTTGATCGAATCACAGAGCGAGGTGGAGTTTTAGGCGCAATGGAAACGATGTACCAGCGTAGCAAAATCCAAGAGGAAAGTCTTTATTATGAAACTTTAAAACACACAGGTGAGTTCCCAATTATTGGAGTCAACACTTTCTTAAGTTCAAAAGGCTCCCCTACTGTATTGCCTGGTGAAGTTATCAGAGCCACTGAAGAAGAAAAGCAATACCAAATTGATATGTTAAACCATCTGATTGAGGGTAATAATGAAGAAGCTCAAGACCAGCTCACAAAAATTACCAACACCGCTTTGGCTAATAATAATATCTTCGAGGAGCTAATGGAAGCTACCAAAGTCTGCTCTCTTGGGCAAATCAAAGATGTATTGTTTGAGGTTGGTGGACAGTACAGAAGGAATATGTAGACTTAAATTAGTCTCATTGTTTTGCCACCCTCGACTTCACTGTTACTTTTTGGATAGGTTTCATAGGGTCGTTTGAGTAGATAGTAACGGTTTTGATTTGAGTACCTTTTCTACCCGCTGAGTTAAATGTTACTTTCAAATCAACAGACTCTCCAGGCTTTAAATCCTTTTGTACCAGATGAGGAACAGTACACCCACAACTTGCTTTGGTCTTACGAATGTTTAAATCGGTTTTACCTGAGTTGGTTAAAACAAAGGTGGTAGAAACAAC
Source organism: Cyclobacteriaceae bacterium (assembly GCA_021648745.1). Classification (GTDB taxonomy): domain Bacteria; phylum Bacteroidota; class Bacteroidia; order Cytophagales; family Cyclobacteriaceae; genus JAKISE01. Next base: position 5,084 of record JAKISE010000096.1, on the reverse strand, counting down.
TGCTCCAGAAGCAATATCCCCAAAATTGTGAACAGCATTTTCAACAGAAAGTTTTGGCGCATTTAGCTTTTCTTCCTCTGTCATTGGTGGAAAATACTCCTGAACATCAGCATACACCGACATACTCTTTTGGGCAATTTCACCTTCTTCATTGGTACTAAAGACTATATTCTCCGACATAAAACCTAAATCATTTTTCCCTTTTCCATCGTAAGAAATTATAATCTTCCCTTTTTCTTTCGGTGCCAACGTTTCTGGCAAAAATTCTATTTCAATATAATCTGGTCCTTCAAACTCTTTCGCAAAAATAACAGGGGCGCCTGAGGCATTATACACGTCAAATTCTTTAGTCACAAAATCATTATTAAATACTTTACCCATGTTAAAGATTCGGTATTTTAATCTAATCCCTCCTAAAAGAGTCGGCAAATCGTCTTCCACCGTTCTTGGCTTAGGCTCTACCTGCCCACTTATGTGGAGTATAATAGCATTATTTTGTGCAGATGAAGTAGATACAGTTAGTGTTTTATGAAACGGGCCAGGGCGATTAATTGGGTCAAAACTGGCCTTAATAAACCCATTACCTCCAGGCGCAACTTCCACCTTAGTCCAAGCTGGTGTGGTACACCCACAAGATGCCTCAACATCTAATATTTTAATCGGTTCAGTGCCTGTATTTTTAAACACAAAATCAAACTCAACAGAACCACCAATTTCTTTAATACTCCCAAAATCATGTGTGGGCTCATTAAACGTAATGTCCTTCAATTCTTGAGCAAATGTTGCAGTGCTTGCAAAAAGTAGAATAAAAAATAGAGTTTTCATCTTAACAATCATTTAAATGCAACCCAAAGATACATTATATGAATGTTCTGCTAGCCGTTCTGTTCGAGATTTATCATATTTGTACACTATTTTAAAGAGTATTAAAATTAGAATAAAATTTAATTATGGCTAGAATTTTAACGGGCATTCAATCTTCAGGAAAACCGCATTTAGGCAACCTATTGGGAGCGATAAAGCCTGCCATTGAGCTATCAAAGAATGAAGCGAATGATTCGCTATTCTTTATTGCTGATTTACATGCCTTAACAACGGTTAAAGATGCTGAACTTATAAAGACACATACACAGGCAGTAGCTGCTGCTTGGCTTGCCTTTGGCTTTGATACAGACAAAAATTTGTTCTACCGCCAATCACGCATACCTGAGGTAACGGAACTTATGTGGTACTTAAACTGCTTCACTCCAATTCCAATGTTGCAAAATGCGCATTCGTATAAAGATAAAGCTGCTAAATTATCGGATGTGAATGCAGGGCTGTTTACATACCCCGTGCTAATGGCTAGCGATATTCTTATGTATGACGCTGACTTTGTTCCTGTTGGCAAAGACCAGCAACAACATTTAGAAATGACTAGAGATATTGCCAAAAGCTTCAATCACCATTATAATGAAGAGGTTTTTGTAATTCCTGAAGTAATTATTGATAAAGCAGTGATGACTGTACCCGGAACAGATGGGCAAAAAATGAGCAAGAGTTATGGCAATACTATTGACATTTTTTTATCGGAAAAAAAATTAAGAAAAGTTGTGCTTGGCATTATCACTGACAGCACTCCATTAGAAGACCGAAAGGACCCTGATACTTGCAATGTTTTTGCGCTTTATAAATTGCTTGGTTCCGGTTCACAAATTAAAGAGATGAGAGCAAATTATGAAGGGGGCAATTACGGCTTCGGGCATGCAAAACAGGCCCTTTTTGAGTTGATTATGGAAGAATATAAAACTGAAAGATCCCTGTTTAATGAATTTATAAGTAACCCAACGGAGCTGGAAAATAGATTACAAGAAGGAGAATCAAAAGCCAGAGAGATTGGTATTGGGGTACTTAACCGCGTACGAAAAGTGGTTGGGTTTAAATAATAAGCAAATGAATGAATTGCAATTTCCTATTGGCAAATACAAAAGCATCAAGTCTCCAGACTCAGAAGTATTACAATCGTGGGTAAATACCATTGCTTCATTCCCCTCAAAATTAAAAGTGGCTGTTAAAGGACTGACCCAAGACCAATTACTATTCACCTATCGAGCAAATAGCTGGACGATTAAGCAATTAGTACACCACGTGGCGGACAGTCATATGAACGCATTTATGCGCTTTAAATTAGCCATTACAGAAGACAAACCCATTATTAAACCTTATTTTGAAGCTGAGTGGGCAAAACTACCCGATTATAAAGTTTCTATTGAATCTTCGATACTAATTGTGGAAGGAGTTCACTCTAGATGGATTGAATTATTAAATGGAATGAGTAAGACTGACTTTACCCGTACTTATATTCATCCTGAATTTAATAAAGAATACGATTTAACTGAAGCTCTTTGCCAATACGATTGGCATTGCAGGCATCATTTAGCACATATAGAATTAGCAAAAAAATAGTGTAAAGTTTAGAGTTTGAAGTTCGAAGTGAAAACTTCAGACTTCTAGCTTCTGGCTTCCAAGTTTAGAATTATGAACGCAAGAGAAAAAGCACAAAATTGGCTCGGCCAAGATATAGATCAAGACATTAAAGAGGGCATTCAAACCTTACTTGATGGACCAGAAACTGAGCTAACCGAAGCTTTTTACAAGGAACTAGAATTTGGTACAGGTGGTCTTAGAGGCATTATGGGTGTGGGTTCAAACCGTATGAATAAATATACCCTTGGAATGGCCACTCAAGGCTTATCTAACTACCTCAATAAAACATTTCCGAACGAAGAAATAAAAGTAGCCATTGCATACGATTGTCGAAATAACTCTACTTATTTCGCTGAGATAACTTCTGCCGTCTTTTCTGCCAATGGCATTAAAGTATATGTGTTTGAAGAGCTAAGGCCAACGCCTGAACTATCTTTTGCCATCCGTACTTTAGGTTGTAAATCAGGTGTGGTGCTAACAGCCTCGCATAACCCCAAGGAGTATAACGGCTATAAGGCTTATTGGGATGATGGCGCACAAGTTACTCCCCCTCACGATAATAATATTATTAAGGAGGTGCAAAACATTACTTCGCTCACCGATATAAAATTTGAAGCAAATCATTCTTTAATTGAAAAAATCGGATCTGAAATTGATTCGCAATATCTAAATTCTATAAAATCATTGGCATTAGACCCCCAAGCAATTGAAAAAGAGAAGAGCATAAACATAGTATTTTCTTCCATTCACGGAACGGGTATAACCATGGTGCCTCCTGCACTTGAAATGTTGGGCTTTACCAATGTTAATATTGTTAAAGAACAAGCTGAGCCAAATGGAGATTTCCCAACTGTAATCTATCCAAACCCTGAAGAAGCTGAGGCTTTAACCCTAGCTCTAAAACTAGCCAATGAAACCAATGCAGATTTGCTTATGGCCACCGACCCGGATGCTGATCGTGTGGGAATAGCAGCGATGGCAGACAATGGAAAGTTTGAGCTAATGAATGGCAATCAACTCATTAGCTTGCTTGCAAATTACACCCTTAATAAGCGTAAGGAGCTTGGCACTTTAAATACAAGCACTCAGTACATGGTTAAGACCATAGTAAGTACTGATTTATTCGACACCATTTGTGCAGATTATAACATGCCTTGTTATAATACCTTAACTGGGTTTAAATACATTGCTACCACCATTAGAGAGTTAGAGGGTCCTCATCAATTCATAGGAGGTGGAGAAGAAAGTTACGGTTATATGCCTTCGGCAGTCACGCGTGATAAAGATGCAGTGGCTTCCTGTGCGCTCATTGCAGAAATGGCAGCAGATGCCAAATCTAAAGGTAAAACCCTATGGAATGTGCTCCACGACATTTACGAAACCTATGGGGTTTGGTACGATAGCATGACACCTATCACTCGTAAAGGAATTGAAGGAGCAGATGAAATTTCGGCTAAAATGAAGCAATTGAGAGCCAATTCTCCAATAAGTTTAGGAGGAGACAAGGTGGTTATCATTAAAGATTACCAATCAGGTATTGAGAAAAACCTGGAAACAGGTAGCGAAGTAAAAATGAATTTTCCTATTTCTAATGTGCTTCAATTTTTTACCAAAAACGGGAGTAAAATTTCAGCAAGGCCTTCGGGTACTGAGCCAAAAATTAAATTTTATTTTAGTTTAACTCAAAAAATTTCGGGTAAAGGCGAGGTAGAAAGCACCAACAAAAGGCTTAAGGAAAATGTAGAAGAGATTATCAACGATTTAAATTTAAACCAATGGTAAACGAATTAGCGCAATTATTTGACAGAGACCTTGATCGGTTGGCCAAAGAAATAAAAGCGTACAAACAAGAAGCTGATTTATGGATATTACCAGATGGAATTAATAATACCGGAGGCAACCTTTGCCTTCATTTAGTTGGCAACCTCCAACATTTTGTCGGGCAAGTATTAGGCAAATCGGGTTATGTACGTAAACGAGAAGCTGAATTTAGTGACAAAAATGTGGCCACTGCTACCTTATTAAGTAAAATTGAAACTACGCAACTAATAGTCTCTAAAACTCTTTTAGCGCTAACACCTGAACAATTGGCAGCCGACTTCCCGGTAGAAGTATTTGGCAAGCCTATGACCACTTCATTCTTCCTAATCCACCTCAGTGGGCATCTGAATTACCATTTAGGGCAAATTAATTATCATCGAAGACTGCTTCTTAAAACCATCAGTTCGTCATTGCCCCGTTAAACTGGATAATCTTTCTTGGTTCATACATCGTTACCATTTTTGAAACCGAATAACTAGGTACACTTTGAACTAAAAAATGAACATGAGTTGTCTCCTATCCGATTTCTATAAACTCAACCTCATATCTTTCTGAAATATCAAGACAAATCTGTTTTACTGTTTCTCCAACTTTTTCACTAATCAATTTTCGTCTACACTTCAATGGTAACACCAAATGATATAGCAGCAATGTCTTGTTGTGGCTCTTTAACCCGAAATATGCAATAGAAATTCTATTACTAATAACCTGAGTTCGACCTAAGGAATACTGTCAGCTTTAAGTGAAAATTTCATAAACGACTCAAATTTATGTAGGACTAACGAGTTAATTCAAAT
>JAKISE010000095.1 GCA_021648745.1 Cyclobacteriaceae bacterium | reverse complement strand
GCTTTAGTGAAATTTCCCTAAACTTCCTCAAATTTATTTGAATTAACTTGTTAGTCCTACATAAATTTGAGTCGTTTATGAAATTTTCACTTAAAGCTGACAGTATTCCTTAGGTCGAACTCAGGTTTAGAATAAAAAGTAGTTGCGTAATTAACAGAAGACCCACCATTTGATTGATCCCTAAAATGGCTATCGCCCTCCAATTAAAAATGCTTCAGAGTAATTTCGGCAATGGTAGTGCCAATGGCCAACGATGAAGTAGCAGCAGGAGAGGGGGCATTATACACATTTACTGTTCTATCACTTTCGTGAATGGCGAAATCATCTAATAAACCTCCCTCTTTATCACAAGCCTGAGCACGTACCCCTGCACCACCCGGAACAAGGTCTTTTTCTGTAATTTCTGGTAAAAGCCTTTGTAGTGCTTTAGTAAAAGCCTTTTTAGAATAGGAGCGATAAAACTCTCCCAAGCCAGTTTTCCAGTATTTAACTGCTACTTTACGGAAGCCCGGCCAAGCCAAGGTCTCGAAAAACTCCCCTAAATTAATTTGAGATTTCTTATACCCTTCTCGTTTATAAGCCAATACAGCATTGGGGCCTGCTTCTACGCCTCCTTTTTTCATTCGGGTAAAGTGCACTCCTAAAAAAGGGAAATTAGGATCAGGCACAGGGTACACCAAGTTTTTAATCAAGTATTCCTTTTCTTTACTCAGTTTAAAGTATTCGCCTCTAAAAGGGACGATTTTAATAGGTTCGTTATCACCATTAAGGCGAGCCACTTTATCGGAGTATAAACCCGCACAATTTACTATATAGCTGGCTTTATAGGTGGTGCTGCCAGCATGAACAGTAACGCTCGTATTAGTTTTGTCAACCTTAGTTACTTTAGAATTTAGGATGATTTCTCCGCCAAGACCTTTAAATACCTCTGCCATTTTTTCGGCAACCAAGGTGTAGTTTACAATGCCTGTTTGAGGTACATGAAATCCCTTAATGCCATTAATATGTGGTTCGTATTCTTTAATGCCGACTTTATCTAGCATTTTTAACCCTTTCAATCCGTGTTCAAGCCCTCGCTTATAGAGTTTTTCTAATTCGGGTAATTCGGCTTCGTCAATGGCCACCACCACCTTACCACAGAGCTCATAATCGATTTTGTGCGTATCGCAAAACTCAACAAGCATTTTATAGCCTGTAATACAGTTAATAGCCTTTTGGCTACCTGGCTTATAATACAAACCAGAGTGGATTACGCCACTGTTATTGCCCGTTTGGTGTTGGGCAATAGCGTCTTCTTTATCAAGCACTACTACCGAAAGGGCTGGTTTTTTCTCTTTTATTTTTAATGCTGTTGCAAGGCCTACAATTCCTGCGCCAATAATTAGTACATCGTATGTCACGGGCATATATTTATCATGCGAAATTAGATGTTTTTCCTTTCCTTTCGATGGGTGTAAGCGTATTTTTGCCACAGAAAATCAATCAGGTATGACATCTCAAAAAGAGCTCTCAGCAGCCCAAGCAGTAGGGCTAATAAAATCAGGAGATCGGGTGTATATTCACTCCGCAGCAGCAACTCCTCAAGTATTGGTAAAAGCAATGGTTGGGAGAGCATCCGAATTTAAAGGCGTAGAAATATATCATTTACATACCGAGGGAGATGCCTCATACACTAACATTGAATATAAAGATTCATTTCATCTAAATGCCTTGTTTTTAGCACCTAATGCACGAGGGGCTGTTGCCGATGGAAGGGCAGATTTTATCCCTTCTTTTTTAAGTGAAGTGCCAATTATGTTTCGTAGGGGAAGGATTCCATTGGATGTGGTGCTAATTCAAGTTTCTCCACCGGATAAACACGGCTATTGTTCGTTGGGCGTTTCCATAGAAGCTACATTGGCCGCAATGGAAGTGGCTAAGACAATTATTGCCCAAGTAAACCCTCAAATGCCTCGTACTCATGGCGATGGTCAAATTCATATTTCTCAACTGAGTGCTTATTGTGTTTACGATGAACCAATTCAAGAACATAAGCCTCATGCCCTTACAGATATTGAGTTGCAAATTGGCAAGCATGTAGCGGGTATTATAGAAGATAGAGCCACCTTGCAAGTGGGCATAGGTGCCATTCCTGATGCTGTATTAAACTTTTTGGGCAATCATAAGGATTTAGGCGTGCACACAGAAATGTTTTCGGATGGAATTTTACCTTTAGTAGATGCTGGTGTAATAACCGGAAAGTATAAAGCAAGACACCAAGGATTTATCGTTACTGGTTTTTTACTGGGTACTAAAAAGTTGTATGATTTTGTAGATGATAACCCAATGGTAAGAGTAAAGGATATTGAATATGTAAACGATGCAAGTGTTATTAGGAAAAACCCTAAGGTAACGAGCATAAATAGTGCAATTGAAATTGATATCACAGGTCAGGTTTGTGCAGACTCCATTGGAACACGTATTTATTCTGGAGTGGGTGGTCAGATGGATTTTATTCGTGGAGCTTCCTTAAGCGAAGGAGGGAAGCCGATTATAGCCTTGCCTTCTCGTACTAAAAAAGGGCTGTCTAAAATTGTGCCTTTTTTAAAGCAAGGAGCTGGTGTGGTTACTACTCGAGCTCACGTTCATTATATTGCTACTGAGTATGGCATTGTAGATTTATACGCACAAACTCTTCGGGAGCGAGCAAAGAGATTAATTAAGATTTCGCACCCTGATGATAGAGAGATGCTAGAACGTGCTGCATTTGAGCGTTTTAAGTAAGCTAAATGATAGAATGGATGAATGAGTGAAGGAAGTAATGGTTGAATGATAAAATGGAGCAAAATAGTCAATCATTTTATCATTAACACACTCAATCATTTTTATTAAAATAGAAGATATATTATTGCCTTAAAATATGAGAGATATTGAAAACGAACAAGATGTAAAGCTGTTTTTAGATGCTTTTTATGAAAAAGTAAAAGTGGACGATACCATTGCCTACCTTTTTAACGATGTTGCCAATCTTGATTGGGATGCCCATATGCCTAAAATCTATGGTTTTTGGGAAGGAATCTTACTTGGAAAGTCTGGGTTTAATGGTGATGTGATGGGAGTGCATATTCGCTTGCACCAAAAAGAAAAGCTTACTACGGAACATTTTGACCGTTGGATAGCGTTGTTTACTGAAACGGTGAAGGAAATGTATGCAGGTATTAAAGCTGAGGAAGCCATTAATCGAGCAAATATTATTCGTAGAACAATTGAATTTAATATTAACCAACGAGGGTAATTAATTGTGAAGAAATTAAAATATATAATTGGTGTCCTTTTCCTGTTAGTCATTATTTGGTTTACAGGAGCAAAACCCGAAACGCCAATTTATTCCAATAAGTTTCCTTCTGTAAATCTTAACCTAAATAATTTAGAAGATTCCATCAACAAGGCAGAATTATCGAACCCTGGGGTAAAAATAAATAACGAAGTTCGTATTATTTGGGCTGATTCTACAAAAACAAAAACTGATTGGAGCATAGTTTATTTACACGGTTTTACCGCTTCACAAATGGAGGGTGATCCTGTGCATAGAGTTATTGCAGCTGAGTTTGGAATGAATCTTTACTTGGCTCGCCTTAATGAACATGGCCTAGAAAGTGATAGTGCATTATTGCATATGACCCCCGAAAGTTTGTGGGAAACCTCTAAAACTGCTTTAGCCATAGGGGAGGCTTTAGGCAATAAAGTTATTTTAATGAGCACTTCTACCGGAGGAACCTTGGCATTAAAACTAGCAGAAACTTACCCAGGTAAAGTTGCTGCACTTATCAACTACTCTCCCAATGTTGCTATTAATAACGCTTTTACATTTATTTTAAATGATCGCTGGGGGCTTTCAATATTAAATATGATGAGCAATAATGGCTATATTGATAAGTATTCAAATAGTGATTCGCTAATAAGTCAATACTGGACAGTTAAATACAAAACCGAAGCCTTACCGCAGCTTCAAGAATTGCTTGAAACTACAATGACCGAATCGGTTTTTAGTACTATTAAATGCCCGTCATTAACGTTGGCGTATTACAAAGATGAAGAGCATCAAGATCCTACCGTAAAGGTGTCCGCCATGAGATGGATGCATGAGTCACTAGGAACGCCAGCGGATTTGAAAAAGTTTGTGGAGATGCCAACTGTAGGTGTACATCCGATGGCTTCGAGTTTAAGGTCTAAGGACATAGAAGCAGTTATTAAAGAAACTAAGCTATTTATTAAAGAAACACTATTAGTGGATAAATAGAGTCTACAGAAAAACTTGTGTTTCCATCAAAAAATCATGTTTTTGTCTTCAAGCCAGACAGGCTCTTACTTTTTGTCTTGATACAAAAAGTAAGCAAAAAAGTCAAGGCTGTAAATTAAATTGCTAAATTTCAATTTGTTACGCTGAAAAACTTTGAAAATCGCTCCAAAAACTTGGGGCTCAAATAGCATTTTTTTTAACCGCTCCACAAATTAAACCCGAATTATGCGATAGGGTTCGTGATGAGGCTTTAAGTCACAATAAATCAGGCAGTTTGGATTCGAAAGCATAGCACCGCTATGGTGAGAACACAAACAAAGCAAAGCGACTGATTTGAAGTGAGTTAAAGGCCTAATAGAAATTCTATTGCATATTTCGGGTTAAAATTTAAACGCATTTATTTTAAGTCCATCGGTAACGCAAAGTGCAATGGTTTTGCCAATCCATTAATTTTGCTTTCACAAGGTACATACTGAGCGAAGTTCTAAAATAATTGTATGGACTCTATAAACTGTTGATTTAGCAAAGTTTATAGTTATCAGTAGAGCCTATAAAAAGTAACAAGTTGTGAAAATTAGAGCTCAGTATAGTCTATTCTATACTTTTTGCCATCGTCTGAAGTATAGTCTAAGCTAAACGGCAAGCATACTATTTTAAGTACTTCATCTATGGTCATAGATTTGTTCCATGCTCCTGTAAAACTCTGTTTACTAATTTTATTGCTTCTACTAATTTTAATGCCAAAATGATTCGAAATGTCAGTTAAAACTGTGCCCAGTTGTTCATTTTTATAAGAGTAATCTCCTGAAATCCAATTCGGTGATTCGCTTGCTCGATTCACAAATACTTTTTTAAGGGATTTATTTGCTGATTGAGCAACTAATTCTCCTTTTGTAATTACCGTGCTATTTTTATCGTTTTTTACCTCAACCTTGCCTGTAAAACACTCAACGACAAAATCATTTTCTCTGGCTATTACATTAAAAGAAGTTCCTAATACAGTTACAAATCCATAATCTGTGTTAACACTAAATTTGCTTCCTTTTTTTACGTTAAAAAATCCTTCACCAGTAAGGGTGACCGACCGACTTATAAACCAAGAAAATGAATTATAATTGGCCTTGCTATTCCCATTTAAAGTTAGTGAAGATCCATCTGGAAGAGAAAACGAAGTTTGTTCTCCGTGCAAAGAATTAATATTAACCTGCGAAAAATAGAACAAGGTTGCAGTAGTAAAAAAAACAATAATGCTAGCAGCAGCAACCCAACGCCAAGGGCTTTGTTTTACAAAGTCTTTTTCCTTATGTACCGTTTCGGTTAAAACTGTTTGCCAAATAGCTTCTTTTGATCGCTTACTTGGTGTTTTCCATTCCAATAATGCTTGATTTATTCTATTATCAAGCTCTTCCTTATCCATAGTTCTTCCGTTCTTCTAATAATACAATTATCATAAAAATTACCCTACCATCAAAATAAATTAATTTTCAGAAGCCACAAAGGTTAGTGTGTCGCTACTAAAACCAGTAAAAACACCAAACCCATTGGTCATATTCCCAGCATTGGAAGATCCTATAGTTGATGTAGATATGCGGTATAAATCTTCATATTCTTTTGTGATACCATATAATATAAGTTGCTGTATTCCCACAGATTGCACGTCATTAGGAGTAATTTTAATAGTCGATTTCTGGGCAGGGATGCTAAAGAAATTATTAAATGGGAAGTCAGTATTTTCTGGATCATTGCCTTGAATTACGCCCAAATACCATTCATCAGGAGTGCCATCCCAGGATACATTAATAAAGTCGTTTGGCGATGTTAGTATTAGCGTGTCTTTAGAAGATAACAAGCCTGTAACTGGTTTTGGAATTGTGGTTTCCCCTACCATTTCTATGTCATTATAGAGCACCAATAATTCGTACCTTTTACCACTAATAATAGGTATATCAAAATCTAGGTTATAGTATCCTGCCGTATTAGATTCCGTTAGTTTGTAGCTAGTATTATTCGTTTTGAAATACACTTCCACATTTGAAACAGGAATTTCATCTGTTGCAGAATTTATGGGATTAACTAGCGTGATTTTTATGTTTTCAACCGGTTTGTTTTCATAAATATAGGCCTCAACTACTAAAGAGTTTGGAGGTTCTTCCAAGCTGGCACAAGCAACAAGGCTGAATGCGAATATGATGTATAATTTATTTTTCATCTTAAAATTTCCAATTTAAAAAAACACTGGGAGTTACGCCCAATAATAAGATATCAGATATAATGTATTTATCGTTTGCAAGAAGATTTCCATCCTCATCGAAATTGATTTTGCTAAATCTTCTGTACTTTATATTTTTTCGATTATAAACATTGAATATGGAAAGCCCAACTTTAGCCTTTGTATTGCCTAATTTAAAATTATAGGTAGATGATAAATCCAGGCGATGATAATTAGGGAGGCGTTCATTATTAATCTTGGAATAGGCAATATTACTAATATTTGAACCATCTATGGTTGATAAGGAATAGCTTCCTTCTGGGGCAGAATAGGGTTTTCCTGTACCATAAATCCAAATTAATGAAAAATTCCAATCTCCAACATTATACATATTTACCAATTTTAATTCATGTCGCTGATCATATCTGGACGGAAAAGGTTTTCCTCCATTTAATTCTTCAAAGTAGTTTAACGAATTACTTAATGTATAGCTTATCCAACCGGAGTAGTTTCCCACTCCTTTTTCAACTAAAACTTCAATTCCTCTAGTTTTACTATTTCCACTGGCATAAAGTTGCTCCGGATTTTTCTCCTCAACATCAAAATTTCTTAGCGAAGGTAAATACTGAACTTCGTCATAGGTATTTGAGATGTATCCTTCAATATCTAAGGTTAAGACTGAAAAATTTAAATGCACTCCGCCTGCAAAGTGGTTTGAATTAATAACGGGTATATTTTTGTCAGATAGCAACCAGAAATCCGGATTACTAGCAAACAGGTCTAATCTCAATATGCGCGAAATCATTTGATTGTTTATTGCCCACGACCCTTTTAGTGTCATCCAAGGCAATACATGGTATTTTAAATTAACTTTTGGCTCCCAATAAAGAATATCAGTTAAATTAAAATAATTTCCTCTTAAGCCTAATTTTGTTTCTATTTTTGGTGTTATAAATACATTATAGTCAGTATAAAATTGAAATTGATTTCCTTCTTGTTCTAATAAAGGGAACTCCTCTTCATTAATTATAGATGATAGGTTGATCGTGTTAAATGTGTTGGCAATCCCAAAGTCAATAATTGTATTTTTTGAAGTTCGATATTGGTTATCAATTTTTAGTGTGAAGTCTCTAACATTATTATTTTGTGCTTGCACATATTCTTCGTCTGCAAGCCCTAGAGTGTCATTATAAACAAAAGAGTCTTCTAATTTGGTATTGTTGTAATAAGAAGAATAAGCTACCTGAGTTTGGGTACTCAATTTTTTATTCCATTGTTTAGACCATATAGTACTAAACCCTAAATTGCCCCAAATACTACGCTCTGAAGTCGTGTATTCTACAAATTTCTCAATATCAGATGTGTATTCATAGCTTAAGTTATCGTTGCTGGCATAAAAACTAACAGCAAGGTTATCTTCTTTAGTGGGCCGGTAAGTCATTTTAAGATTATAGTCGCCAAAGCTAAAATTAGGGCTTAGTTCATTATAATTTAAATTTGATGCATTATTTACATCTCCTGAGTTAATAACGGCTTTATCAAACAACTCTTTAAAAAGGTAGTTTTCTACCACATCGGTTATGGATCTTCTAGCAGCAGCAACAAGCGTTAATTTGTCTGATAAAACAAATTCAAATACGCCATTTACGTCAACAAAATTTACGCCTATATCGCCCGAAAACTTGGTCTTGTTTCCATCCTTAGCTGTTAGTACCATTACACTTGACGACCGGCCACCATATTTAGCTAAAAAATTACCCTTGTATAGCTGAACACTCTTAATGGCTTTGGAGTTAAACGCACTGTAAATCCCATAAAAATGATCTACATGGTATAGTGAGTACCCATCTAATAGAACTAAGTTCTTATCTGGAGAGCTCCCTCTAACAATGAGGCCTGCTGAAGTTTCGTTAGTACCACTAATGCCTGGTAGTAATTGTAATGCTCTAAATACATCATTCCCTCCTAAAACAGGTAGTCGATCTAATGCAGAGGGATTAAAGGTGACTTTACTTGTTTCTTCACCATAAATAATTGTATTAGAGCCTTGGTCTTTAATTACTACTTCTTTTAATAGGCTAGGGTCTGGTCTTAGCTTTATTGTTGATTTTAAATCACGAACGGCAATAAGGGTATCTTTATAACCCAAATAGCTAAGTTGGATCATTGCTGTATCTACAATATTTAAAAAGCTGAATACTCCTTGTCGATTGGTTGTTGAAAATAATTTGGAGTTGGGTATAGTTGCTAAGGCATAGGACAATGGTTCCCCGGAACTTTCATCCTCCACTTTTGCAGAAATGCTAACCAATGATTTTACCGATTTAGATTCAGCAGGTTTTAGTACAAACACATCGTTAATTTTAGCTACTTCCATCTTCGCTGTTTTTGCCAATTGCTTCAATACCTTTTCTACAGACATGTTTTTGTAATCAGCTGAAATATAGTACTTGTCAGCTTCCTGTGAATTATAGGCTATCGGAATATGGTATTTATCTGTAATACTTGTGAGGGCACTACTTAGTGTAATTTTCGAAAACTGTACCGTAATGTAGGTTAAATTATTCTTTTGTTGGGCAGAAGCTGCTAGGCTTAGCAGAATAGAAAACAGTATGATTTTTACCTTTAATTGCATTGCATCCACTAAGATAGATGGATGGACTCTAAATGTTGGTAGTTAATTACATTAAAAAGGATTTACTATAACAATATACTAGGAGCCCTGCAAAAATTAGATTATAGTTTGTGACCCAATGCCTGATAAAGCTGTTTAAGTGCTATACTCATTCTTTTTTCTACAGTTTTAACGCTTATGTCTAACCTTTTAGCTATTTCTGAATAAGTAATTTGATCTATTCTATTCATTAAAAAGGTGGTTCTGTGTGCTTCTGATAGGCCACCAAGTGCTTCTTCTAGTTTCTTACCAAACTCTTGTTCTTCCAAAACCTGCTGCGGTGTTTGAGCATAGGAATGAATTGTTTGTTTATTAACAAAATTTAAAACAACGTTTTGATGTTTTAAGTGATTTTTTGCTAGATTAGAAGCAATTGTATAAAGTAAACTAGAAACAGTTTCCAGTTTTATTTCAGAACTTCTTTCCCAAACCTTAATAAATGTTTCTTGCACAATGTCCTCAGAAACAGAGGTGTTCCCTGTTTTAAAATAAACAAAGTTTTTAATTGACTCAAAATATTGGTCAAAGAGCTGTTCGAATTCACTAAGTGTAATACTCATTCGAAAGTAAGGTCAGTAAAAATAGGTTAAAGTTGCAAGTAATTAACTTTAATTATTTTCTCTTATTGCCTTAAACTCAGAACCTTTTTTCCATTTAGGCCAAAGGTTTATGTCATTCGATAATTTATCCCCAATTTGATAAAAGAGGGTACCGTCTTGAACCATTCCACTCATATCCCAATCATCGGAATATTCGTCAGAAGGTTGGTGATAGTTATTGGCCACATACTGTTCTGATTTTGTTTTTGTATATTCAATTCCTCTGGTCATATGTTCGTAAGAGCCAGATGCGTAAAGAGCTGGAATGCCCACTTTTGCAAAACTAAAATGATCGGATCGGAAGAAATGGCCACTTCCTGGCTCTGGGTCTGGAATAATGTACCTGCCTTGTTGCGTAGCAAAGGTTTCAGCAATGCCATCTAATTCAGACTGACCGTGACCCACCACTGTAAGGTCTTTCATTTCTCCATTTGCCATTAAAGCATCCATATTGATAACGGCTACGCTTTTATTGGTTGGGTATATCGGGTTCTCAGCATAATAGGCAGAGCCTAATAAACCTTGCTCTTCGGCAGTTACTGCTAAAAATAAAACAGAACGTTTGGGCTGCTCTTTATTCTTAAATGCTCGAGCTATTTCTAGTAGGGTAGCGGTGCCTGAGGCATTATCTATAGCTCCATTATAAATTGAGTCTCCATCAATTGCAGTTCCCGTTCCTAAATGATCCCAGTGTGCCGAGTAAATAATAATTTCATCTGGCTTTTCACTTCCTTTTATAATACCTGCTACGTTATTGGATTCAGAAAAGTTTGTAGAATTAGTAAATGAGATGGAAACAGATAAATTCATTGCAAATGATTTAAAATCTCTGCTCTTTGCAAGTAGAGTGAAACTGTAATCTGGTTTTCCAGCGGCAACAAAAAGTTCTTTGGCTACCTCTAAACTTATCCAACCCTCTAGAGCACAACGACTCATATTATTGTCTTCAGCTTTGAGGTAAAGGTTAGCACCTGTCCAGCCATTTTCTACTACACCCCAAGGGTAGCTTGCTGGCTTGGTGTCATGAACAATAATGATTCCTGTAGCACCTTGTCGTGCAGCTTCTTCATATTTATAAGTCCAACGACCATAATATGTCATGGCGTTTCCTTTAAAAAGGGTACTATCATTCGAGTCAAATCCCGGGTCATTCACTAGCACAAGTACGGTCTTTCCTTTTACATCTAAATTTTTGTAATCGTCCCAATCATATTCTGGAGCAATAATTCCATAGCCAGCAAATACCAATTCAGAGTTCTCTACTGAAATGTTTTCCGTAACCCTTCGTGTTAGTGCCACAAAATCTGTTTTGTAATTATATTCCTTTTCGAACCCGGTTCCTGTAATTTTTAAAGGAGACATTTCAATGGCATCTATTTCTACCATTGGTACTTTTTGAAAATAGGAATCCCCATTACCTGGCTCTACTCCAATATTTTGAAATTGAGATTTTAAATAGTTTATGGTTTTTGTTTCCGATTCTGTAAAAGGCATTCTGCCACCAAATTCGTCTGACGATAAAACTTTTATATGTTCCCCTATTTTACTTCCATCAATAATTTCAGGAGACGATTGAGCTGAATCATCTGCCTGTTGGCAACTGATAATAATAAAAGTTGATAGAAAAAGGATGAGTAGGTTTTTCATTTTTTTAGTTTGTTTAGTAGCGATTGCTAAGGTACTTTAATTTGAATATTGAAGGTGAAAATGGGTTAGAAATTTGGGTAATACCCTACAATTTCGTCATTATCGGGCGTAAGACCCGATAATCTTTTGGCTCTTCCGAGCCCATTTTTTGAGGATTGTTACCTTGGTTGGTTAACAAAGAATGATTGTCCCGAATAACAGGACAATGAAGAGCTAAGTTGAACCCGAAATATGCAATAGAATTTCTATTAGGCCTTTAACTCACTTCAAATCAGTCGCTTTGCTTTGTTTGTGTTCTCACCATAGCGGTGCTATGCTTTCGAATCCAAACTGCCTGATTTATTGTGA
>JAKISE010000094.1 GCA_021648745.1 Cyclobacteriaceae bacterium | reverse complement strand
ATTTGCACTTAATCTAGCAGATAACGTTGCTCCTATTATGAACTGCACACCCAGCGCACCAATTTCAATAGTGGGCGGTAATATTGGTGATTACACAGGATTGTTCACCGCAACTGATAATTGCGATTCAAATCCTGCCATTACACAATCTCCAGCATCAGGTACACCTGCTACAAATGGCATGAAAATTACCATAACTGCTACCGATGCCACTGGCAATTCATCCTTTTGTGAATATACGCTCAACATAACTCCAGATACAACACCGCCAACCTTTACTTTTTGCCCTGGCAACCAGCAATTAACCTGTACTGATACAATAATACCCGATTACACGAGCATGGCAACGGCTACTGATAATGAAGACCCTAATCCCACTATTACACAAAGCCCGGTAGCCGGCTCTGCTTTTGTTGATGGTATGACTATCACAATGACGGCTACGGATGACAGTGGCAATGCAAGTGATTGTACATTTACGGTTAATCAACTTACAGATGTAACCGCACCTGTTCCTGATCTTACAACCCTAACAGCTATTACCGCTGAATGTTCGGTAACGACATTAACACCCCCAGCAGCAACAGATAATTGCTCCGCAACTGTTACGGTAACTAATAATGCCACTTTACCTATAACCACATCAGGTACAACCACCATAACGTGGACGTATGATGATGGCAACGGCAATACAGCTACCCAAACTCAGGATGTAATCATTGCAGATGTAACTGCACCTGTTCCTGATCTTGCAACTTTGGTAGATATTGCAGCTGAATGTTCGGTTACAGCATTAACAGCTCCAACGGCAACAGATAATTGCTCAGTTACGGTAACCAATAATGTTACGTTACCTATAACCACACAAGGCACAACCACCATAACGTGGACGTATGATGATGGCAATGGCAACACGACTAGCCAAACCCAGGATGTAATCATTGCAGATACCGAAGATCCTGTTATTAATTGCCCAGCTAACCAATCACTTGCTTTAGGTGCTACTATTCCTGATTACACAGGTTTGGCAACCGCTACTGATAATTGCGATACCAGCCCTACAATTACACAATTACCGGTAGCAGGCACAGCATTTGTAGATGGTATGACCATTACCTTAACCGCTACCGATGGCACAGGCAATTCAAGCAACTGTACATTTATTATTAACCAACTTCCAGATACAGTAGCACCAACCATTACTTTTTGCCCCGGCAACCAGCAATTAACCTGTGCTGATACCGTAATACCCGATTACACGAGCATGGCAACGGCTACTGATAATGAAGACCCCAATCCTGTGGTTACTCAAAACCCTGTGGTCGGTTCTGCTTTTGTTGATGGTATGACAATCACCCTAACTGCCACCGATGCCAGTGGCAATACAAGCAATTGTGTATTTATAGTTAATATGGATGAAGTATTATTGGTTGATGCTGGAGATGATGTTGACATCATAGAGGGAGAAAGCAGTCAATTGAATGCAAGCAGCAATATGTCCGGAACCTATTCTTGGTCTCCTTCCTTTAGCCTTGATGCTTCAGACATTGCATCACCAATAGCCAGCCCTAAAATTACAACTACTTATGAAGTAATATTTACAAGTGATGGCGGCTGTGTTGGCAAGGATAATCTAACTGTTTTTGTAGAAGAATCGGAAGGAATATATAAAAACAAGTATGGTGTTTCGCCTGATGGTGATGGTATTAATGAAGTTTGGAAAATAGATGAGATAGAAAATTATCCTAATAATCGTGTTGTGATCTATAACCGTTGGAGCGACAAGGTGTATGAGATAAGTGGGTATGACAATATAACAAAGGTATTTAACGGTGAGGCAAATAGAATGACATCGCTAGGTGCTGGCAACCTGCCTGAAGGTACTTACTATTTTAAAATAGAGTTGAATCAAGGAGAAGAGGTAATATCAGGCTATCTGGTGCTTAAAAGGTAAATATTATATAATGAACAGAACTAAAATATTTATAGCCATTGCTTGGCTCGTATTGGTTTCAGCAGAATTTTGCGTAGCACAGCAGCAGCCAATAAATTCTCAATATATGCTTAATACGCTTACCATAAATCCGGCATTTGCAGGCTATTACGATCAGGTTGATTTTACCTTTTCTGGGCAGGGGCAATTAAATGGAATAGAAGGTTCGCCTTCCACAGCCATGTTTACTATGAGTCTTCCTTTTAAAAAAACAGGAATTGGAGCTACATTTATAAATGATAAAGCAGGACCAACGGTTTCTAATAGTGTACGTGCTAGTTATGCATTTAAATTAATTTCCAAAAATAGAAATTCATACACAAATTCAGGATTTTTTCCAACAAATTTGTCTCTGGCACTAGAAGCAGGATTAACGATGCGTAAGGAAGATTTGTTGCAATTGGGTGCAGTTAATGACCCTAATTTTTCTCAAAATTTGGAAACTGTAATTCCAACATTTGGGGTTGGTATCTACTATAGTAAAAGAAATTTCTACATAGGTGCTTCATCACCACAACTGTTAACAGGAGGTGGGGAAAATATAAATCGACATTATTACCTTAATGGAGGCATTGTTTTAAAGTTAGATAGAAACTGGTTGTTAAAACCCAATGGGCTCATAAAATATGTTATGGGAGCTCCTTTACAATTTGATGTTAACGGTATTTTTTCTTATCGCAGTAAATTTGATATAGGGCTGGGTTACAGGTCGGCATCTTCCATTAACTTTCTTGCCGGATTTACAGTTTCCAAACATATACGGATTGTATATTCATACACTCCCCCAACGCAAAATGTTTTGTTAAATACAAATAGCTTACTTCTTAATGTTAGGCTTGGTAAAGGCTTTGATAGAGGCTTTGTTAAAAAGCAAAAAATTAACAATTAATTTAAGGTTCTTTAAGCATATAATAAAATTTTGTAGTCTTGTACAAAGGCATAAAATTACTTGGATGGTTAAGCAAGGTTTTTTTGAAATGGTGTATGAGGTAGCCCAATTAATACCAGTGGGGCGAGTAACATCTTATGGAGCAATTGCCAATTATTTGGGGTCAAAAGGCAGTGCCCGTATGGTAGGCTGGGCTATGAATGCTGTACATGAAAGACCAGAAATTCCAGCGCACCGGGTAGTAAATAGAGTTGGACTTTTAACGGGCAAACATCATTTTGATGCTCGAAACCCAATGCAGGAGCGGTTAGAAGCAGAAGGCATTGTGGTGGTTGAAAACCAAATTCAAGAGTTTGGCAAAGTTTTTTGGGATCCGATAGTTGAACTGGAGTTATAGAATTAACCGGGTTCAGGTTTTTAGGTTCTCTGTGTACCTTTGTGCCTTCTTTGTGTACACTGTGGTTAACTTTTCTTAGAAAAAACCCAAAGGCCGATAAACATAATTAATCCATTTACCATTAATAGCTCAAAGCCAAATTTATAGCCATTGAGCAGCTTCTCTGAGTATGTGCTTAAGAGGTAAGATAGCGTGGGTGAAATTACGGCAATAAACGGCACATATTTATCAACGGTTTTTCGTGTTGTAAAAAGGCCAAAAGTGAATAAGCCTAGCAACGGCCCATAGGTATAACCTGCCATGGTAAATACAGCACTTATTACACTTTGATCATTAACAGCTTTAAAAACCACAATTACCAAAAAGAGAATAAAAGAAAACCCCAGATGGGTTAATGTTCGTTGTTTTTTGTTATCATTTTCGGCATCCATTCCTAAAAAATCAACGCTAAAAGAGGTTGTTAAAGCGGTAAGAGCAGAATCTGCACTAGAGTAGGCAGCAGCTGTTATGCCCAATAAAAAAGTTACACCGGCAAGTGTTCCTAAATGGTTAAGGGCTAATAAAGCATATAAGTCATCTGTTCTTTCTGGTATGGCTATCCCTTTTTGTTGGGCGTAAATAAAGAGTAAAACACCTAAACCTAAAAATATTAAGTTTACAAAAACCAAGCTTGTACTAAACCAATACATATTTTTTTGCGCATCTTTTAAGGTTTTAACCGTAAGGTTTTTTTGCATCATATTTTGATCTAGGCCTGTCATTACAATGGCAATAAATGCACCAGCAAAAAATTGTTTAAAAAAATTGGTTTTAGATTGCCAATCCCAATCGAACATCGTAGAATACTCACTTTTAGTAATGGCATTTAGCATAGCACCTGCACTAAAATCCAACTCCTTAGAAATTAATACGATTGTAATTACAACTGCGGTTAGCATAAAAAATGTTTGAAGGGTATCTGTCCAAATAATGGTTTTAATGCCTCCTTTAAAGGTATAAACCCAAATAAGAGTAATAGTAATAAGTACCGATACCTCAAATGGAATATTGAAACTATCGAAGAACGCAATTTGTAATACACCTGCTACTAAAAACAACCTAAAGGAGGCACCAATTATTTGTGATATCAAAAAGAAAAAGGCTCCTGTTTTATAGCTCCAAAACCCATAACGAGTTTCTAAATACTGATAAATAGAAATAAGATTATATTTATAATAGAGAGGGAGAAGTACTTTGGCAATTATGAAATACCCAAGCAAATACCCAAGTGCCAATTGCATATAGGTAAAATTAGTAGCCCCCACCCAGCCTGGTACTGAAATAAATGTAACACCAGATAATGAGGCTCCTATCATACCAAAGGCAACTAAATACCAAGGAGATTGCCGATTGCCAGTAAAAAAAGCCTTGGAATCTCCTTTGCCTGACGTTAGCCAAGAGATAAAAATGAGCAAGGCGAAATACCCGCCAATAATTCCTATTACTAAACTTGGATGCATCTTTTTTTAGCAATTATATCAATAATCTATATCTTTGCAGCCATCTATTCAAAATATAATATGCAAGAGCTAGAATTACCTGATCTGGATTTAGACGAGTTAATAAATGAACCAAACTCATTGGTTGTATTTAATGACGATGTAAACTCATTTGACCATGTAATTAGCACGTTGATTAGAGTTTGCAAACATACTAATGAACAAGCTGAGCAGTGTACCTTTCTGATTCATTATAAAGGAAGGTGCTCTGTGAAGATGGGGGAGAGACACACTCTAAAACCTATGGCACATGCTATTTGCGAGGCAGGAATTGACGCTAGAATTCAATAGTACATGGAGTACCCATCTAAGCTCATTGAAAATGCCGTTGAAGAAATTTCTAAACTGCCAGGCATTGGAAAAAAAACAGCCTTGCGCTTGGCTCTTCATTTATTAAAGCAAGAAAAAGAGGGTGTAAGGGAACTAAGTACTGCTCTTGTGGAATTACGCGAAAACACACAATACTGTCAATCTTGTTTCAATATTTCTGATTCAAACACCTGCGCTATATGCAGCAGTTATAAGAGGGATGGCGAGTTAATATGTGTGGTTGAAGATACTCGAGATGTGATGGCCATAGAGAATACAAGTCAGTATTTTGGTCTTTATCATGTGCTTGGAGGCATCATTATGCCAATTGAAGGTATTGGACCAGCTGATTTGACAATTCAAGCACTTATCAATAGAATTGTAGCAACTGAGGGGCAGGTAAAAGAGGTGATACTTGCTTTACCAGCTACTATGGAAGGAGACACAACGGCTTTTTATATTACTAAAAAACTAAAGGAGGTAGGCGTTAAGGTTACCTCTATTGCACGAGGAGTACCCGTAGGAGGAGAGCTTGAATATACAGATGAGATTACGTTAGGCCGTAGTATTATGAACAGACTGTAACTGGCAGGCTGCTTGGTTCAAAACAAACTATAGGATCGTTTTTATAACTTCAAGAATATCTTTTTTCTATAAAGCACATAACCTACGCCCCAAAATAGCACACCATGTGCTAGTGCAAATAAAAGAGATCCAAGCATATTTCCTCCAATGGGCACAAACACTGTTTGGTAAAGCCAGCCATAGCCACTTATTCGGTCATCACCTTCTCCAAAATGCACGAGGTATATAATTACCTTTACCCAAATAATGGACAATAGAAAGATTAATAAAGGGTTGGTGCCATAAACTAAAAGTGGGGTGGTCCATTTTTTAAATCCTTTTACATCGATGATCCAAATAAAAAGAGCCAATACAAGTAGGGCGATTCCTACAGTGTAAACCACGTAAGAACTTGTCCAGATAGGTTTATTAATTGGGAAAAAATTGTTCCAAATAAGCCCTAATAATATGCCTGCAATGCCTAAAGGAATTAGTTTGCCAATTATCTTTTTAAATCCTTTGGTTGTTGAAATTAATTCGCCAATTAAGTAGCCAAACACTACATTAATTGAAGCAGGAAGTGTACTCAAAAGTCCTTCTGGATCAAAAGGGATTCCGAAGCCTTTGTACACGTGGTTTTCACCAAAAAGAGATATGTCAATACCTGTGGCAAAATTTTGTTCCAAGCTATAGGGTTCATTCCCACCCAATAAGTACATTAATATCCAATAGCCAACTAAAATAAATTCGGCAAAAATCAATCTGCCTAACCTAGGAAGTAATAGCACGGCTGTAGCCCCCAACCCATAAGCAAGTGCAATGCGTTGTAACACACCCATAATTCGTAAATGTTCGAAATCGAATTTGGGAAATGCATTGAGAAATAGCCCAATTAGAAAGATGAGGGCTGTTCTTTTTAATATTTTTAAAAATGCTGGGGCCGACATTTTTTGATCATAACTTTTAAACGAAAACCACATTGCGACTCCTACAATAAAGAGGAAGAAAGGAAAAACTAAGTCTGTTGGTGTGGCACCGTGCCACTCGGAGTGGCGTAAAGGAGGATACATATAGATCCAGCTGCCGGGGGTGTTTACCACAATCATTAAAAAATGGTTAGGCCACGAAAGGCATCTAATGATACTAAGCGCTCGTTTTTTAACATGGATAAGCAGATAAAAAAAATATTGCCTTGGTTGATTGAAAGCTGAAAAACTTGTTGCTAAAAATATATAAGTTATGCTTACAAAAAAAATCTAATTCCGAATCATAATTCTTACAGCTTTAAACTGCTTTTGCTTTTAAGGTAACCAAGTATAAACCCGGTTTAAGGTCATATTTTTGAACCTGAATATTGTATGATGAATCATCTGAATAGTTATTATTCAATACCACAATGTTGCGTTGCAAATCAATTAATTGTACTTGAATGTTAGCCTCTTGAGCTAATTCAATATCAATACTAAAATCACCAAAATTAGGGTTGGGGTACACATCAAATTGAGTAATAAGTTCTTGGGTTTCTCCTACTCTTCCATTTATATTTTCTTTTTCCGAGCGGTCGAGTATATTGATGGTTTGGGTGTAAAAACCACTGCAATCGGCTAATTGCACGGTCATGTTTACAGCATAAATATCAGGTTCATTAAACACAAGTGCGGCATAATCCAATCCTTGTTCCAACACAGTAACATTGTTAGCAAAACCCCAAGTTAATGCTTCAGGCACAGGCCAACTTATGTCTATTACAAATACGGTGTCTCCCACATAAGCTTCGCTTATAAGCAAAAAATCGGCATTTAGCAGGTCGTTGGATATTACCAGTTCAAATCCATCTTGCGCCACACAACCGTTTTGATTGGTAACAGTTAGCTGATAATTGCCCGGCTGGGTGAGGGTAACCTCATTGCTGGTACTTGCAAACCCGTTGTTAGAAGACCAGCTATAAGAAGCACCAGTTAAGTTGTAATCGGCTATGTAAGAGGAGCCAGTACAAATTTCTATTACATCTTCAAATGGGTCAATCACAAAAAGGTCGGCATCCTCAAGTTCTATATGTTGAACCACAAAACATCCTTTTGCATCCGTTATAGTTACTTCATATAGCCCTGCTTCAATGCTTGTAAGGCTAGCACCCGTTTGCCCACCTGCCCAAGCATAAGTATAACTGCCATTTCCTCCTAAAGCTTGTATCTCTAATTGTCCATCGGTATCGCCTTCGCAGGTAGGGGTGGTTTGCGATACCAAAGTTGCTATTATTGGTTCTACCCCAACTAGCTCTACCTCTTGTAGCAACTGACACCCATTTGAATCGGTTATGGTAAGGGTGTAAGTTCCCTGCGTAACTCCGCTTAATTGGTTGCCGGTTGTGCCGTTAGACCAAGCATAGGTATAACCCCCAGAACCCCCAGTGGCATCTACCAAAATAAACCCATCAGTGCTGTTAAAACAAGTAGGTTGAGTATTGATTATATTGCTAATGGAAATAGTGGATGGAGATGGAATATTTACCACTTCCACAGCCACGCAGCCATTATTATCCGTTATTACTACAGTGTTATTTCCTGATTGCAAACTGGTTGCCGTTAGCTCAGTTTCACCATTAGCCCAAGCCACATCAAAGGGTGCGGCTCCGGTAATATTTAAGGTTGCGCTTCCATCAGTGCTGTTAAAGCAGGTGGTTGGTGTTATAGCGGCAGCAGTTGTTTGCGGTCCATCGGTACTGCTAATATTGGCCGATTGCATAATACTACAACCGTTGGCATCTATTACAGTTACTTCATAAATGCCTCCACCCACTCCACTGAGTACTGGGGAGTTACCAATAATGGTGTTAGCAGCATTGCGCCAGGTGTAAGTATAAGAAGCCACCCCACCTACAGCCGTTATGGTTGCAGAACCATTTAAATCTCCGCAGGTGGTGTTTTGTACAGAACCAATGGTGGCGATTAACAGGGTTGGTTCAGTGAGGGTAGTATTTATTTGATTACTACAACCATTGGCATCTATTACATCAAAGGTATAAGAACCTGCCACTAACCCACTAAATGTATTACCGGCTTGGTAATTAATGCCATCTAAGGAATACTGCTTTCCTGTTCCTCCTCCCAAACTTGAAAGTGTAACCTCCCCTGTGGCAGTTCCATTGCATTGCACATTAATGTTGCTACCTATCGATAATGAAAGCACATCCGGCTCGTTAAGAATAATGTTGTTAATAATGTTAATACAGTTATTGGCATCAGTAACTGTAACCGAATAAGTGCCTGCCACTAAAGAGGCGAGGTCTTGTGTGCTTGCCCCTGTAGACCAGCTATAGGTATAAGGAGCTGCTCCTCCGGTAATATCCAAATCTATAAAACCATCTGCTGCCCCATTACAACTAATGTTAGTGCCACTATAATCGCTTGTTATAATGCTTTCGGAAAGTATAAAAGGTTCGTTTAGCGTATAAATTATTTGCTCGGGGCAATTATTTGCATCGGTTATGGTAACGGTGTAGTTACCGGCAGTAAGCCCCGAAATATCTTTGGTGGTTTGTCCGCTATCCCAGCTATAGGTGTAGCTACCGGCACCTCCTGTTACATTTAGTGCAATAGCACCATCGGTTGCTCCATTACAGCTTAGTTGGTAGCCGTTAAAATTGGATAGGGTTTCGGTGGCGATAATGGCGGGCGGGTTGGTTAAAATAATAGTTTGACTGTAAGGAACGGTACAGGAGTTATCTCGTATAGTAAATGTATAGGTGCCGGCAGCAAGCCCTGTAAAAGCAACTTCCTGACCTGCATTTGCAAATACCTGATCGCCATTAGAGAGTGTAAATTCATAATCTAATGAGGGCAGTCCTGTTCCTCCTGAGCCTATAACCGTAATGCTTCCATCTGCATTACCAAAGCAGGACGGTTCTACGCGACTGGCTGAAATTTCACTAACAGCTAGGTTACTAACTGTGATAATAACCTCATCAATTTTATTGCTGCAATTGCTCCCATTATCTGAGATGGTCCAGCGTAAAGTGTTAGCTCCAACGGTAAGCCCCGAAACTTGAGAAGTATTGCTATTTACATTGGTAAACGAACCCGAACCCGATACCACTGACCATGTGCCGGTTTCCCCGGTTTGTGCAGTATTGCCATTTAAAGCCACGAACTCATCAGGGCAGGCTTCATCGTCCGAGCCGGCATCTGGGGTGGTTAAATTGGTGTAGGTAATGGCAACATCGTCTGTATTTGAGCAATTTCCTCCATTGTCTTGAATAGTCCACCTAAATGTGTTGGTGCCTTCGGAAAGCCCGCTAACTGTTGTGTTGCTTTGTGTTGAGTTTGAAAAGCTACCGCTGCCATTTATAAGTGTCCAAACACCGTTTTCTCCACCTGCCGGGGCATTCCCATTTAAGGTAGCTGCAGAAGAACAAACCACCTGATTGATTCCTGCGCTGGCTGCGGTTATATTTAATCGGTTAATAGTTACGTTTGAGCTAGAAGTACATGTAAGATCCTGAGTAATTGTCCAGGTAAAAATATTATTGCCAACACCGAGGCCTGTAATATTCGTAGTAGAGTTACCGGAGCTGGCAATGGTGCCACTGCCTGATAAACGAGTCCATTGGCCGGTTTCGCCAGTACCAACTGCATTGCCTGATAAAGAGGTACTACTTGAACAAACAGTTTTATTTGTTCCTGCATTGGCTTGAGTAATACCATCCATAACAACCGAAGAAGAAAATAATTCAGAACTACAGCCTGTAGAAACGGTAGCACCTTCAAAATTAACGATACTACCTTCCGTTAAAATATAATAGGTACCATCAGGAATGCTCTGAGATATCATGTCGGACGCATTAATTATTGTAGGATTACCGGTATAGCTTACATCATTTGAAAGTTTGAAGGCTACACCAAGCTGAGGACTGCTATAAACCGAAAATATAAGTGTTTCATCTGTTAATATTGGTCTGATATTACTAATTTAAATGCTGCTTGTATTGTTTTCATCGCAGGTTGAAGAGATGGGCTCTAGCGTTAGGTTTGATGGTTGGGGATTAAAAACGAAAGCACCAGTACTAGGAGATGACACAGTACTGATGTCACAATTGCCTACTGTATAACGAAAGTAGATGTTTTTGGTGAGAATGTCAATGGTAGTTTCAGGAATATCCTGCACCCCAAATGTTCTAGAATTATCTGTGCCAGGTGGGCTAAAGTTCTCCCAACCTGTATTATCTACCTTATATTGCCAGTTATAATTGCTAAAGCCATAGCTGGCCTCTAAGGTAATGTTTTGGTCTTCGCAATAGGTATCATCGTCTTCACTTGGAGAGGTGTTTGTTCCAAAGGAGAGAATTGGTTGGACTTGAAATCGTGTTCTTCCAATATTTAAAACAGCAGTATATCCACCCCCTGAAAGACAAATTAATGGTACTGTATAGGAAGAATTGTCAATTGAAAAACAATCCAGACTCGAATTAATATCAACAGTTAACGAACCTGAACAATCTTGAACCACCAACCCAGTCGGCTCCTCTTCATAAACGAAAAAAGTAATTACTAGTTGAGTGGGCATTCCATTTATAGTAGTCGTTCCCACGCCATCAATATACTTAGTCTCTTGAGAGCTTGACAAACCGAAAGTTAGAGATTCCAATAAAATAGGGTTATCAGGAATAAAGTAACCAGGTGTATTATAAGTTACGCTATATTGCTGAGCCTGAACATTAGATATCCAACCATAAAAAAATAAAAATACTATAACCTTTTTCATATTATAAATCACTTTCCCCTGCTCAGAGTCACTCGCAGAGGACTCTGAGATACTCTTATTTTATTCCTTCCTCGCGCAAGTTTGCAACTTGTGCTATTCTTATATTCAAAGGTTTTCAACTCGTTATATTTATTTTTCTCTTCGTTTCGTTTTTACCCCCATCAGAGTCACCTGTAAGGGACTCTGATGCTTCTTTGGGGCAATTAATTTCTTTATTCTTACTCTTTATAGTTTTTTTGTTACATCAGAGTCCTCTTCGAGTGACTCTGATGGGGGGGGAGATTTTTTTGGCGGGGACACGGTCCAAGGAAAGTTCATTTAATAATTCACACTAATCTCCTCCGACCACTCGCTAAACCTCCCGTCTTCAAAAATAGCCTTTATCCGGTACTTATAACTGGTGTTTATGCCTATGTTGGCATCAGTATAACTACCCACTACCCCCTCTACTTTGT
>JAKISE010000093.1 GCA_021648745.1 Cyclobacteriaceae bacterium | reverse complement strand
TAATATTTGAAAGATCATACTCAGTCTCCAAATAATTATCATAAAATGTATTATTCTGCTCAGGATCAAGTATTTGAAGTAGAGCAGCTTGTGGGTCACCACTGTAGTTGTTGCCACTTACCTTATCAATTTCATCTAGCATAAAAACAGGATTAGATGTCTTTATTTTTTTTAGACTTTGAATTATTCTCCCTGGCATTGCACCAATATATGTTTTTCGATGACCTCGTAATTCAGCTTCGTCACGAACACCACCCAACGACATTCTTACATACTTACGACCCAATGCCCTTGCTATAGATTTACCAAGAGATGTTTTGCCAACCCCTGGAGGACCAACAAAACAAAGTATAGGCGATTTCATATTATCCTTGAGTCTCAGTACGGCCAAGTGCTCAATAATCCTTTCTTTAATTTTCTCCAATCCATAATGGTCGTCATTAAGGATTTTTAATGCATTATTTAAATTAAGATTATCCTTGGAGAATTCATTCCAAGGAAGCTCCACAAATAAATCAAGGTAACCAAGTTGAATTGAATATTCAGCAGCAGCCGGATTCATCCTTTGCAGCTTAATCATTTCATTTTTAAATACTTCAGCAATCTCTTTTGACCACTGTTTTACCGTAGCTTTTTCGTTTAAGTCCCTAATTTCAGAATCGTGAGGACCTCCACCTAGTTCATCTTGAATAGTTTTAAGTTGTTGGTTAAGCATATAGTCGCGCTGTTGCTTATCCATATCAACTTTTACCTTTTTCTGAATATCATGCTTAAGCTCAAGCATTTGGATCTCCTTTGTCATAATCTTGAGCACTTGGTTAGCTCGTAGATCAAGGTCAGTCATCTCCAAAAGCTTCTGCTTAGCTTCATTATCAACATTTAAATTAGATGAAATAAAGTTCAACAAAAATACAGGACTTTCTATATTATTTATCGCAAAAACAGCCTCGGATGGAATTCCAGGAGACTTCTCAATAATTTGAATACTTAAATCTTTTACCGAAGAAATTAAGGCAGAAAACTCCTCATCTTTTGGTATATTGTTTATATATTCAAGGCTATTAATTTTGGCTTTAAAATATGGATCGCTTTGCGTAATTTTAGTAATTTCAAATCGCTTTTTACCTTGTATAATGGCAGTTGTATTACCGTCTGGCATTTGCAATATCTTAATTAATCGGGCAATAGTTCCGGTTTTCTGCAAATCATCAGCCGCAGGATCCTCAACCTCGGCATCCTTTTGAGCCACTACACCAATGGTTTTATTACCTTGATATGCTTCCTTAATAAGTTTAATTGATTTGTCGCGACCAACGGTAATCGGTATCACCACACCTGGGAACAATACTGTGTTTCGAAGGGGTAAAATTGGCAATTCACTCGGTACATCCTCCGCATTCATCATCTCTTCATCTTCCGATGAAAGCAGTGGGAAAAATTCAGTTTCAGTATCTACTATATTTGTCAATGATAATAATTTATTCATATTTTCGGTTTCCATACAAGTCAATTTGTCAGTTGTAAAACTGCTAACACAAGCATTATAATTCTTAATTAATTATAACACTGTATGTTACGGAATAATTGCAGTTCATAATTTCATTTATTAAAAGTACTGAATTATACTCAATTAATATGCCACGATGTAGTTATTCAATGATTTTTATTATTTGGGCGGCCACACTTACCTGCTAAACTTGCCAACTAGTAGTTAGGCTTTTCGCTGTAGTTGTTTCATTCCAATTGTATTTTTGTATGTAGCGAGTGGGCTCCGTACCTACGCCTCCTCCTACTAACAAAAATATCATTGTTATATCAACAAGCTGCCGCTGCAATCCTTGCCGCAGCTCATATATCCATCAAAAATACTGATGTCATTTTAAATTTTATTGCGTCAATTGGCAATAAAGCCTCAATTTGTTACTTTTGCATAAATAAATTTTTCCGAATGGCTCTAAAATCAAATAAACTAAAAGTAAAGCCGCCTACTGATACTACTGAAACAAAAAAAACATCAGCAAAGCAGAAGGCCAAAAAATCTAAATCAACAAAAAAGAAGATAGATAGTTCAGGTAAGTCGAAATCTTTTTTCTTAGATAGCCGATTTCAGCGTAGCATTGGTTTTCTGTTTTTGGTAATTGGAATTTACTTATTTCTTGCAATTACTACATTTTTTGTTAATTGGTTTTCAGCCGAAACTAGCGGAACAATTGCCGTAAGTGCCGAGCAATTTAAAGATCATACCGAAACAGTTACCAACTGGACAGGGTGGCTTGGCTCGTATATTGCCAAACATTTAATATATAACGGTATTGGCATAGGCTCCTATTTTTTCTCGCTCGTGTTTATATCTTTGGGACTGAAGTTATTGGTTAAGGTAAAGATGTTTTCACTTTGGCGATGGTTTCAATTGCTAATCATATCCTTTTTATGGATACCCATTACATCGAACTTATTATTTTCAAGTCATCCCGAAAATTTATTTGGTGGCATTGCGGGTCATCAATTAAATATATGGCTACAAGCTTATTTAGGTAAAGCAGGCATTATTTTATTGGTAATTTTTATCCCTGTACTTTTCTCTATTATTGATTTTAAGTTTCAATATAACTTTAGTTTTTTACGTAAGAAGAAATCAAAATCAACCAACGTAGATAACGATGTTGTAAACACATCTGTTACATCCAGCGAAAGCATATATAACACAGAAGAGTTTACGGTTGATGAAAATGCAAATGATGGTTTTGAAATTGTTAAACCGGAGACCGGTACGGGTAACACCTTTAAAGTTGAAGAAGAAAAGGCTGTTGAGCAATCTAGAAATAAAATTAAAGATGATAAACTAGAGGATGCCAATGAACTAAAGCTAACAGTTGAAGTATCAAAAACCCATGAAGTAGAATCGAAAGAACCTAAACTCGGTGAGCATTTTGGTGTTGATACCGAATTTGACCCAACACTTGATCTGGCCGATTATAAATTGCCTCCATTCGATTTGGACAGTTTAAGCGATAGTGATTTTTCCGCCATTCAGTTTGCAGGTACTTTTTATTCAAATGGCTGGTTTCCAGAATTTGCCGAAAAGCTACATATCATGTCAGATTACTCACTTGGCTTTGAGCATAGCATTCCTCCAGAAGGTTATCAACTCTTTGGTGGCAATGGGCGTTTATTTAACCGGCTATCTTTGGATAAAAGAGGCTTAGTAGGTAATGGTAAATTGGAGTTTTTAACCACCATACTCGAAAGTGAAGCCTTTATTTTCTACCCCGATTCGGTTGCCGGAAGTGGCTTTCAATACGAAATGCGTAATGAAGAGTTTAATGGGGTGGTTTTTCCACAGGCCTCAGCCGCTACCTATCATATGCAGTGGCTACCCAAAAAGGATAGTATGTATATTCAAAATATAGGCGAGCCATTTAGGCTGTATAATGGAGACGGTACTCTTGATGGCTCTTTAATTGTTACCAATAAAGGAGTGAAAGGCAGTGGAACCTTGCTCACACATAACTCAGAAACGCTTTCAACAAATTATAGCCTAAGTGGAGAAAGCTATAAAGCACGACATTCTAGGTTTAAAATAAACTCTAGCAACCCTGAAAAACCAGCTTTTTTTGGATATAATGTTCGTGTAAGCTTTGATTTGCCTTCTAAAAAAGCAGATATTAACCCTGAGGTAGCAGGAGATGCAGCCATAGAGTTTCCTTACGCTCAATTTAATACCTCCATTACACGCGCTGTTTGGGATTTGGAAGGGCAAAAAGTGTTTATGACTAAGCCCGAAAATGTGCCCATCGAAGATTCTTATTTCTACACCACACGAAAAGACCTGGACTCCCTTGCATTTAATGCCACAGCGGCTGAATATGATATGCTATCCTTAGAGTTAAAGGTAAGTGGCATACCCTATATTATTGTGGCCGATTCAAAAATTACCCCCGAAAATGGAGAGGTGCTTATTTTGGAAGACGCCAGAATAGGAACACTTATTAACACCAATATTGTATTAGATACGCTCAATGAATTTCATGAAGTATATGATGCCACGGTAACAGTTATTTCAAGAAATGAGTTTGAAGGAGATGGAACTTACCGTTTTATCAATACGGAGGAAGATACGTTTGCAATACAATTAAGTAACTTTCACTTAGAAGAATTTGCAGAGGGGAAAAGAGGGAAAACTGCCAAGCATACCGTTGCAAACGGAACCATAGTGGAAGAAGATCAACTCGTAATTTCGCCTGGAATGTACTACCGAGGCAATGTTAAAATGCTAGCTCATAAGCCGGCATTGGAACTTGAAGGCTTCGTTAAGCTCGACCTAAAAAGTATTCCTGATTATGATACCTGGATTGAGTACACAAGTAGTGCAGAACAGGAGCAGGTAGTATTTAAATTCGATGAGAGTTTAACTTCTCAAGGAAAATTATTGTCTGCAGGCCTTCATTTTAGGTATGGCGATTTTAGCCTCTACAGTACTTTTTGTTATGACAAAGAAGATGACCAGGATGAAGATTTTTTTAAGCCATCAGGATTTTTAAGCTTTAAAGCAGATAGCAATGAGTTTGTAATTGTAAACCGAGACAAAGACCTTGGCCTCTCCTATTCAGGAAAAGTGTTTGGCTATGACGAGGTAACTAGGAATATTCGATTTGAAGGGCCAGTAAGGTTTATTGATAATAGCAAGACTCGAGCCATTAAAGCCTCTGCTATTGGTTTGGGTAATATGGCTACCAATGAACTAGCGTTTACCAGTTTTATGACACTAAATTTTAAAATACCCAGTACCTTATTTGATATGATGGGGGATGATTTTAAAAATGTAGTAGAGGAAATTGGAGCTCCTGAAGCCATTGAAGACCGAACGGAACTCCTTTATTTGCTGGCCGAAATTATAGGCAATAGAGCCACAAAAGCGTATGAGGAAAAATCATCATTAGAGTATGTTCCATTGGGCTCTATGTCGCCCAACTTAGTACGGCCCATGGTCTTTTCTAATGTAAAGTTTAAATGGAGCGAGGACCAAAAAGCTTTTTATAACGATGGTTTTGTAGGCCTATCAAATGTATTAAGAACAGACTTAAATGCTCAGTTTGAAAGCTTCTTTGAAATTAGAAAAACGGAAGCAGGAGAAACCATAAATTTATTTATAAAAGCTTCTCCTGATTCGTGGTACTATTATAGTATGGAAGAAGATAAGCTATTAATGTACTCTTCTAATGAAGCATTTAATGCTTTTGTAACTAGTAAAAGTAATATGGGCAAAGCCAAAATTGGCGAATTTCAGTTTGGGCCTGCCGATTTGCCCGAAACCTTACAGTTTATCAATACCTTTAGAGCCATTTATTTTGATATTGATGAAGACTACAACCTAAGCGACCCTACTGCTATTGATGACAAGCCTATAGAGAGCTTGGGTGAAGAAAAACCTACTGATGATGATGACGGGTTTGGTGATGACGAAGACGATGATGGTTTTTAAGTTTTATAATTGGATAAAATTATACTAAATTGCAACTACACCTATAAATATTTATAAATATGAAAAAATCCCTATTATTAACCTTAGTAATTGCCCTCATTGTTTCACCCTCTTGGGCACAGTCCTTTGTTCCTGGTTTTACAAGTTTTTCTGGCAAAAAAACAACTTATATAACGCTAGAAGACGGAACAACATTAGAGGGTCGTCTTAAATCGTTAAAGTTTAAAAAAGGCCTTATCGAAGAACTAAAGATTAAAGATCTTAATGATAAAAAAATCAAAATTGATCCAGAAGACATAAAGTTTATGTATGTACCACCCAGTGGACTTCAAAAATTGTCAAACAGATTGGAAGCTGTTTCTGACTTGAAAAAACTACAAGACGGAGAGCTTACCACCCAATACTTGGATGATGGCTATATGTATATGGAAAAATCGAAAGTTAGAGTGAAGGCAAAGAAAACAGGTAGCTATATGATGCAATTAGTTAACCCTTCTTACAGTGGAAAAATTAAAATTTACAACGACCCTAAAGCCAAAGAAGGAGCGAGTATTGGAGTTGCTGGAATGAAAGTTGCTGGTGGTTTGGAGAAATCGTATTATATGAAAAAGAAGGGTGAAGACGTTGCAATTAAAATAACAAAGAAAGAATACAAAAAAGAAATGGCAGAGATTTTTGCCGAATGCCCAGAGTTGCTAAAAAAATATGGAGAAAATCCTAATTGGTCAGAATTTGAAATGTTTATTTACGACTACTCTATTATGTGTAATTAAATAGGTCTACCGAAAACTTAGTAGTACTTATGCTAAATAAAAAAGCAGCAAAATAAATTTTGCTGCTTTTTTATTTAGTAATTATTGTGCATTGCAGATTATAGAAAAAAGTAGAATAACCCTTACTTTTTTCTATAAAACTCAGTACTTTATTAATAATAAAAATTATTTAACCTTCCCTTTCGAAATTTCTCCTTTATTCTTCTAAATTTGCGCTAATTTACGCAAGAGTAATATTATAACCTTTCTAAGAAAATATGCCTAAAGACAACACCATCAAGTCTGTATTAATAATCGGGAGTGGGCCCATTGTAATTGGCCAAGCATGTGAATTCGACTATGCGGGCTCCCAAGCCTCTCGTTCGTTAAGAGAAGAGGGCATAGAAGTTACCCTTATTAATTCTAACCCTGCAACTATAATGACGGATAAGGTTACGGCTGATAATATTTATCTGTTGCCGTTAACCAAAAAGTCTATTATAGAAATTTTAAAAAAGCACAAGATAGATGCTGTACTACCAACGATGGGCGGACAAACAGCTTTAAACTTAGCTATAGATTGTGAAAAAGCAGGCATTTGGAACATTTTTGATGTGAAGGTAATTGGTGTTGATTTTGAAGCCATTGAAACTACTGAGAACAGAGAGAAATTCCGTCAAAAAATGATTGAATTAAATGTTGGAGTATGTGAAGGTAATACGGCAACTTCCTTTTTGCAAGGGAAAGAAATTGCTCAAAAAATTGGCTTTCCATTGGTGATTAGGCCATCGTATACACTTGGCGGAACAGGCGGAGGGTTTGTAAACACAGCTGAAGAGTTTGAAAATGCACTGTCGAACGGCCTTCATGCATCACCTATTCACGAAGTTTTAATTGAGAAAAGTATTTTAGGTTGGAAAGAGTACGAACTGGAACTGTTAAGAGATGGATTGGGCAATATTATTATAGTGTGTTCTATTGAAAATTTCGACCCTATGGGAGTTCACACTGGAGATTCAATTACAGTAGCCCCTGCTATGACATTGCCTGATACGGTTTACCAAGAGCTAAGAGATTTAGCCAAAAAGATGATGGATGGAATTGGCCAGTTTGCAGGAGGCTGTAATGTACAGTTTTCGGTTAGTCCAGACAATAAAAAGATTATTGGCATTGAAATTAATCCAAGGGTTTCTCGTTCTTCTGCCTTGGCTTCCAAAGCAACGGGTTATCCTATTGCTAAAGTAGCTGCCAAACTTGCTATTGGATATAGTTTAGATGAGCTAAGTAATCAAATTACGAAAACCACTTCTGCCTTTTTTGAGCCGGCATTGGATTATGTAATTGTGAAAATCCCTCGTTGGAATTTTGATAAATTCGAAGGCGCTGATCGTCATTTAGGATTGCAAATGAAATCGGTTGGAGAAGTAATGGGCATTGGACGAAACTTTCAAGAGGCCTTGCAGAAAGCAGCTCAGTCCTTAGAAATAAACCGAAATGGATTGGGTGCTGATGGCAGGGAGCTTAAAAATCAGCAAGAAATTTTAGAAAGCCTAGAACACCCTAGTTGGAATAGACTTTTTCACGTATATGATGCTTTTAAATTAGGTATTTCTCCTTCTACAATTCATAAATTATCTAAAATAGATAAATGGTTTTTAACGCAAATAGAAGAACTAGTTTTATTAGAAAAAGAAATAGAAAACTATACCTTAGAAACTTTACCGATTGATTTGTTTCGAACCGCCAAAGAAAAAGGATATGCCGATAGACAAATTGGCCATTTAGTAAAGGAACTTGAATCAACTGTTTATAAAAAACGGAAAGAGCTAGGTATTAACAGAGTATTTAAAATGGTAGATACTTGTGCAGCAGAATTTGCGGCAAATACACCTTATTACTATTCAACTTTTGATTCGGAAAACGAAGTTGTCATTAGCAATAAAAAGAAAATTGTGGTGTTAGGCTCAGGGCCTAATCGTATTGGGCAAGGAATTGAGTTTGACTACTCCTGTGTTCATGGCGTTTTGGCTGCCAAAGAATGTGGCTATGAAACCATAATGATTAACTGTAACCCCGAAACAGTTTCAACTGATTTTGATGTAGCAGATAAACTGTATTTTGAGCCGGTATTTTGGGAGCATATTTATGAAATTATTGAACAAGAAAAACCTATAGGTGTTATTGTTCAACTAGGTGGACAAACGGCACTTAAGCTAGCGCAGAAGTTAGAAAAATACGGAATTCCAATATTAGGCACCTCTTTTGAGGCCTTAGATTTAGCAGAAGACAGGGGCAGTTTTTCTCAGCTTCTAAAAGAAAATAATATTCCTTATCCAGAGTTTGGTGTGGTAGAAGATGCCGAAGATGCCTTGGCTCTTTCTAAAAAACTGAACTTTCCTTTACTTGTAAGGCCATCGTACGTGCTTGGTGGACAGGGGATGAAAATAGTTATCAATGAAAAAGAGCTGGAAGAGCATATTGTGGATATTATGAAAAAAATACCCAATAATAAGGTGCTGCTCGACCACTACCTTGACGGAGCCATAGAAGCCGAAGCAGACGCTATTTGCGATGGGAAAGATGTGTACATTATTGGTATTATGCAGCATATTGAACCCGCAGGGATTCATTCAGGAGACTCCTATGCAGTACTTCCTCCGTTCAACCTTGGCGATTTGGTTTTACAGCAAATTGAAACCTACACTAAAAAAATTGCCCTTTCATTAAAAACTGTTGGGCTCATAAATATTCAGTTTGCCATTAAAAATGATAAGGTTTATATAATAGAAGCCAACCCTAGGGCATCACGTACCGTACCATTTATATGCAAGGCCTACGATGAGCCTTATGTAAATTATGCTACTAAAGTTATGCTTGGTGAGTTAAAAGTGAAAGACATTAAATTTAATCCAACTAAAAAGGGATACGCCATAAAAGAACCTGTGTTTTCGTTTGATAAATTTCCGAATGTTAATAAAGCACTTGGGCCAGAAATGAAGTCAACGGGTGAATCTATTTACTTTATTGATGATTTAATGGATGATTATTTCTTAAATATTTACTCGGAACGAAACCTATATTTGAGCAAATAGTATGTTAAAATTTTTTGCCATATTAGCCCTTTTATATTTCTTTTTTCGTTCGATAGGGCATGTTTTGAGGTTAGTTTTAGGTAGGAGTGCTCAAACTCGTACACGTCAAAATCCATATAGCAGCCAAGGGCAACAAAGGGCAAGCCGAGGTGGTTTGCATGTTGACTCTGCACCTAATCGGCAGAAGAAAAAGACCGATTTTAAAGGAGGAGATTATGTAGACTATGAAGAGGTTGAGTAAGGACACACATGATTTCATGTATAATTTCTAGAATGCTGTATCTGAAACACGCATATTATCAGCATACATCACACTCCCTTCAGGCGTAGCAGAAACTCCAAATTCAAGAATATCTTGAATGGCATTTGAGAGAGGAAGAGAAACTCCTGTTGCTGAAATAAGCTGTTCTCCATTTTGCCATAGTTCAATTATACCATCGTTTGTACTGCTGTATTTTAAATGTACCTTAACTGTAAACCACTCACCAGTAGGTACTGTAATGTTTGTGGTGTTATTATAATTAGTTTTTTCGCTGAATTTATTTTCAACCTCAAGTTGGCTATTTCTAATGACAACTCTGGGCCCTGGTGATTTATCAAAGTAGCTACTTTCAAAATCTACTAAGCTAAAAGGCATCCCACTTTCAATATAAAAATCTGCTTGAAACCAAAAGTGCGACCCTTGCACATAGTAATTTAATTGTGATGAAATGGACGCTTTGGCAGTAACCATATCTGCCGAAGGAGCCACACTAGTAAACTTGAGGGTTGTATTACTGGGGTTTGTTGGATCGGATGCAATATCTATTCTATTATCTATAAAGTCACAAGTTCCATCCAATATACATTTTCGCAATGCCACATACTCTTCTACAGTAGGGGCAGCAGGACTTTGTAAGGTGAAACTTGTCCAATACAAATCAGTATCGTTTAGTGAAGAGACAAACAGGTCTGCAAAGGTCGCAGCAGACTCAAAGTCTTCTATGTAATTATTTTTGATTGGAAATAAATCAGACCCTGCTACTAAGAAAGTATCGGTTGCTGTAATTTGGTAACTACCCTCTAATTTTTCCGGGTCAAAATATTGAAATTCAAATTGGCAGCTTCCATCTCGTTCTGAATATAGGTCACCATTTTCATAGATGTATACATCAAACCCTTCATCAGTAGAATAGGATTCAAGCAAGTTCTCTTTAGAGCAACTGTCCGTAGGGCCTAATTCCTTTTTACAGTTCATTAGAATAATGGTTGACAGCAGTAGAACAAATGAAATAGTTCTCATATCAATTGGCTTTGAGTAGGTTATCAATAATGATAAATATACTAGTTTTGGTTCAAGTAGAGAGATCTAATGCCCTTGCTAAAGCGTAGGGAATAAATGGCTAAATCATTTCCACCCAATACTAAGCCATAGCGCATTTAAACCCGAAATATGCAATAGAAATTCTATTACTAATACAAACTGCTGCAAATCAGTCGTTTTACTAAGTTTATCCTCTTAACCATAGCACAGAATGTTAGCTTGCGTTACTTGCATTCTCCTGGAAGATACTTCTTTACTCCATACTTGATCGCCTCACATGAGTTTGCATAAGTCCCCCCATTGCACCCACAAACTGGGTTATATATTCTGGGGCAAGCTCCTTCTCCATTTTCTTTTCTTTTTCTCTCATCATAGCAGGGCACCGTTCCTAAGTTTTCATACAAGTAGTTTAGTGTGTTATTGTCTATTAGACTGAGTTTATTTGTGTAAGAGCATTTTTCTATAAAATGAGAATCTAACCCCTTCCCCGAACCAAATATTAAGTAATATGTATTATTTTCAAATTCAAAATCTGGCGCATATAATACTGTTCTAAGGTTTCCGTATCCTTTAAAAAAATCTATAATTTTGAAAGTGTAATTAGGGTCACTCCCTCCTGCATCATACTCCTCATCAATTATTCCTATCGCTATAAACTCCCGAGTATTAGCCTCTTCTACAATACTTAGTTTGTTGCAAGGCTAGAGTAAAAGAAGGAGTTGTACTAATATCATGAAATCTTTGGTTTGCTCTCATTAATTGGGCACAACGCTCTGGACTATATGTCCGTAGGGGACTAAATTACGAATAAATTGAGATAACCCACTTAGACGGATATTTGATTTGGAACAAATCAATACATAGCACTACCCAAAGCAAATATTTGGCGGACTTAATAGAAAGAGATAGGCTTAGCTTTCAGCAATGCACCCCTATGGCATATAGTTTATGTGTGTGCCTTGAATGGTAAATATAAGTTCTTTTTATAAGAATGTCCAGAGGGTGAGAATCCCTTATGCGCTGGGTTAGAGCCTGGAAGCATTAGTAAGTCGCAAGCTGGTTTCTCGTGAGGGATGCAGTGAAGTAAGCGAGACTACAAAAGTCTGAACTGACCCCGCATCGAGTGCGGGGCAGGCTGAACAGGAACGGAATACGAGGCATAACAGCCTAGGATGAGTAAGCACATCATTGCAAAGTCCTACGGTTACCCAAAGGGCAGTTATGTAGATTCCGCAGGATTAGACGGAAGGATATTTACCTTACCGAGAGGGCAGAGCGTTAAGAAATAGTCCTGTGGACTATTTTAGCGAATGAGCCAGGCTGCCGCGATGGCAAGTAACCACGAGTTGGTAAAGCAGAGGAGTCAGCAGAAGCCATAGTAGTTGA
>JAKISE010000009.1 GCA_021648745.1 Cyclobacteriaceae bacterium | reverse complement strand
AAGACTTGACGAAAGCTTTGGGAAAGATGGATGAAATTCATAAATCAGATATTACTTCTTTATACACTGCGGATAATATCAGAGGCTCTGTTGAAGGATTGGAGATTGATGAATTTTATAAAAGAGTGCCTAAATCGGAAGAAAAACTTGAAAATTTAGCGCAAGCAGTAACAACCAACGATATGGTGCATGGGCGAATTGTATCCGAAGATGAAACGGCTACGCTTATCATTACTAAATTAGACGATGATGTGTTTAGCGAAGATTTTTATAATACCATAATTGAGCTTAGTACAGAATACGAAGGCGATGGCGATGTGCTTTATGTGGCAGGGCAACCCATTATAGAAGGCACCATGGCCATTTTAATGCCCAAGGATATGAAAACCATGTTGCCCATTGTAATGCTCTTAATCATTATTGTGCTAATGGTAGTGCTTAAAAGCGTTAAAGCTACTGTATTAACCATGCTAGTTGTACTGGTTTCATCTATATGGTCGTTTGCTATTATGGCTGGCCTAGGTATTCCTATTTATGCGGTAACCACCTTAATCCCTGTGTTGTTAATTGCTATTGGTGTTGCAGATGGCATTCACATGTTTAGCCATCTACAGTTGTATATGCGCTCTAATAAAGCCAAATCTAAAGAGGATAAAATTACCAATATGGTGGCCGAAATGTGGAAACCAGTTGGCATGACCTCCATTACAACCGCTGTTGGGTTTCTTTCTTTATTAACTTCTGAGGTTTATCCTATTAAATATTTTGCTGTGTTTGCAGCACTGGGAGTACTTTTTGCTATGGTACTTTCATTAGTTATAATACCAGCTGGCTCTATGATGTTTGGCTTGCCCAAAGTAAAACACCAAGATGAAAAAGCTAAAAAGGAAGACGCTTTTGCCAACTGGGCTGGGTGGTTTGCACTTAAAATAACCAAGTATAAAACAGCCTTTATTGTTTGGACAATCCTGTTGGTGATATTTTTTGGCTATGGCGCATCTAAAGTGTGGATTAATTCCAGCTTTTTAGAACGATTCCCAGATTCGAACCCTATTGTACAAACAGATGCTTTTGTAAATGAGAAGTTTATGGGAACCACCTCTATCAATGTAATTCTGGAAAGTAAGGAGAATGATGCTTTTAAATCACCAGAAGTGCTACACTTATCTGAAAAGATGATGAACGAAACCATTGCCAAATTTAGTGCCATTGGAGGTGGAATAAGCCTTAACGATTTCTTAAAAAGAATGAATAAGGTACTGAATGAAGATAGGGAAGAGTTTAACACCATACCTAATGATAGCGACTTAATAGCCCAATACATTTTATTATACGAAATGAGTGGCGACCCCGATAAACTATGGGAAGTGGTAGATTCTGATTTTAAAACAGGCAATTACAATTTTCAGGTAAAAACCGATAATTCTAAAACGTTAGAAGAAATTATTGCCCATTTAAAAACCTATAAAGATGATTTTAAAGCGGTTGGCGTTGATTTAAACTTTGCCGGAAGTGGCTACACACTGCTTTTATTCAATAACCTGATACTCGAAGGACAAATTAAAAGTTTAATACTTTCATTCTTTATTGTGCTAATTCTGCTAGGTGGCATGTTTAAAAGTTGGAAGGTTGGCTTAATTGGTACTATACCAATTATGATTACAGCCGTAATATCATTTGGTGTACTGGGCTGGTTAAATATTCCGCTCGAAACCACCACCGCTTTAATATCAAGCATTGCCATTGGCATTGGTATTGATTATGCCGTGCATTTTATAGACAGGTACAAAATTAATGCCCTTGCCACAGGCGATAAAGAGCTAACCATAAAGAAAACAATGGCACATTCTGGAAGAGCCATTTCGTTCAATGCCATTGTAGTAATTGCTGGTTTCTTAGTATTGCTCGTATCCGAATTTTTGCCCAACCAAGCCTTAGGGGCAGTGGTTTCGCTTAATATGTTTACCAGCTTTATTGGCACCGTAACCATTATGTTTATAGTACTCTATATGACTAATATCTATTTTGATAAAAAGAAAAAATAAAATGAATAACAATCAAAATTTTAACAAAATGAAAAATTTAAAATTAATTACAGCTACGCTTGGTATCGCTTTGTTAGCGGCTATAATACCAGTAAAATTAAAGGCGCAAACAGGCGAAGAAATAGCCTGGAAAGTATATAATAGAGCGTCTCCATCTGATGGAGAGTCAGATATGACGATGACTCTTATAAATTCAAAAGGCAAGGAAAGAGTACGTTACTTACACCAATTTTTAAAAGATTACGAAGAAGTAGAAAAGAAGGTAATGTTCTTTAAAGCTCCTGCCGATGTTAAGAACACTTCATTCCTAAATTATAGTTATGACGATGATCGTGATGATGACCAATGGTTATACTTACCTGCTTTGAAAAAAGTAAAAAGAATATCAGGAGGTAGTAAAGACGACTATTTTATGGGGTCGGATTTTACTTATGAAGATTTGGAAAAGCGTAGCCCTAAAAAGGATGTGCATAAACTCTTAAAACAAGAGACTTTAAACGGAGAGCAATGCTATGTTATTGAAAGCACGCCCAAAGAAGAAGGGCAGTATTCCAAACGAGTAGCTTGGGTAATTAAAGACAAGTGGATTCCTCTAAAAATTGAGTTTTACGATGAGGATGAAGAGTTATTAAAAGTCCTTACCATTCCTGAATTCAAACAAATTAACGGCTACTGGACTATTATAACTCAAGACATGAGAAACGTACAACGCAGCCATAAAACAGTAATAAAGCTTTCGAACATAGAATTAGAAAAAGGCCTTGGCGATGAAAAATTTACGCAAAGAGCTATGATGAAAGGATTGTAATTAGTGCCTGTACGAAGCAATCTGTGAAACGAAAAAATTGCTTCACTTCGCTCGCAATAACGGTGCAAAAAAACTAAACAAAGATGGCAAACCTAGGTAGAATAGTATCCGCATTTTTAGCAGCACTGATTGGTGGTTTATCAGTGATTGCCGGAAGCAGTGTATTATTAAAAATAACTGCGCCTAATTATCAAGTATTAGAGTGGTTGGTAGTGTACAACGTGGTACTAGGTTTTGCCTCTTTGTTTATTGCTTATAAACTATGGAAGCAACCTGATTATAAGGGGCCAACGGCCATATTAATGAGCCATTTGCTTGTTTTAACCATATTACTCATTATTTTTTTCGACACGGTGGCACCTGACAGCCTTCAGGCTATGACCTTCCGCATACTTATTTGGAGTGCTGTGTTATCAATTACATATTTAAGAAATAGAAATGAAAATTAAAGCAATTTACATATTGGGAGCAGCATTGCTTTGGAGCCAATTTGGCTTTGCCCAATCAGAGGATGAACCGAAGCTAGAAATAAATGGCTTTGTAAGAAATTATACAGGTGTATTATTG
The DNA here is from genome assembly GCA_021648745.1 of Cyclobacteriaceae bacterium. Classification (GTDB taxonomy): domain Bacteria; phylum Bacteroidota; class Bacteroidia; order Cytophagales; family Cyclobacteriaceae; genus JAKISE01. The sequence goes on along the minus strand of JAKISE010000009.1, from coordinate 54,898 downwards.
GCACCACCTAACGAATATAGTATCATTCAAAATACGCTTAACCTCGAGTTTAGGCTTCAGTCAGATAAGTTTGCCCTATACGCAAACCCTTATTATTTTCAATACCCTAACAAGGATGATGAGTTTAAACTAAGGGAAGCTTATGTTGACATTTATCTTGATAAATTTGATTTTAGAGTAGGTAAGCAGCAGATCGTATGGGGACAAGCCGATGGTGTATTTATTACAGACATTGTATCTCCATTAGATTTAACAGACTTTTTGCTACGAGATTTTAATGAGATTAGAATTGGTGTAAACGCAGCTAAAATAAATTATTACCCTAATTACGATCATAGTTTTGAGTTGGTTTTAATCCCATCGTTTACTCCCAGCATTTTTCCTTCAGATATTTGGGAGCCTACCATTGATTTTCCTGCACCACCAACTTTTGATACAAGCAATATAGAGGTGCCATTTTCTTTAGAAAGTAGCGAAGTGTTCCTAAAGTATAGCCTTAGCAAATCTTGGGCAGATATTCAACTAATGGGGGCTTATACGTGGGATGATGCACCCACTATGCACGTAACTCAAATTGCTCCACCCGATCCTAATGCACCTAGTTTGTTAATTAAGCCCGAGTATCATCGGTTGGCTTTGGCAGGTATGAGTTTTAATACGGATATTCAAGGGTTTGTATTAAGAGGAGAAGGAGCCTATTATTTTGATAAGTATTATCAAACATTAGATCCAACAGCCAAAGATGCGTTGGTGCAAAAAAACTTTATTAATTATGTAGTTGGTTTAGATAAGTCTATTGGAGATTGGAAACTTAGTGCACAATTTATTCAACGCGTTATAATTGATTATGACGAGTCGATCAAAGATGAGGAAGTGGATAATTTGGCTACATTATTAATAAGTAAATCAATGTTTAGAGAAACAGTGAGACTTGAATGGTTCTCCTATTACGGATTTAATAATAACGATGCCCTAATGAGAATCAGAGGATTTTACTATCCTATGGATGCTGTTAGCCTTGAATTAGGAGCCAATATATTTACTGGTAGCAAAGGTATGTTTGGGCAGTACGATGATAACGATATGATGTATGTTAGAATTAAATATAATTTTTAACCAGATTAAACTTAAACACTATGAAACTTACTAAAATTATTACCGGATTTATATTAGCTTCTGGGCTTTTGCTGTCTTGCGGGGTATCAAACGAGCAAAAACACGAAATGCACGAACAAGAGACTAAAGAGGAGCATCATCAGGAAAATAATGAAGCCCGACTAAGTTTAAATAACGGAGCAAAATGGGAGGCTGATGAGCCAACATACAATGGAATGAAACAATTAAAAGTTACCATAATATTATTTAAAACAAGCCACAATGCTCCTGGCAATCAAGAGTATAATGCACTGGGCAATCAACTTGGTGAAATAACCAAAGAAATTATAAGCAAGTGCAGTATGAAAGGGCCTGACCATGATAAGTTGCATATTGTATTAGCACCTATGCTTGCAAATATTGATGTTATAAAAAATGAAACAGATTTAGAAGCTTCAATAAAAAATATTGAAGCCCTTGAAGCTTCTTTAGAGCAGTTTTTTGCTCATTTTGAATTGAAGTGATAATTAATTAACCTAGGTTAGGTTGAGTCAGGTTAATTATATTAACCTGAAAAAAAAGAGGCAGGGTGTAGGCTCAGTCTCTTAATTTTCAAATTTAAATAAGCGATGGAAACTACAAGTAATTTGAGAAGTCAGAGTGAGAATCTGCTAGAAGACCTCTTTCACCATGAGATAGGAAAGAGTGCGCGTCTTCGGGCTATTATTCTAATTGGGTTATTGTCGTTTGTTGGTATTTCTTTATTGCTGGTCTATCTATTTTTTGGAGAACAATACATTGATATTTTTGAGTCTAATATCGCAATTTATGCCCTTATAATTTATGCATTGGTAATAATTGGGTACGAACTACTAGTACATTATTTGGTTAAAGCTAAAAGCGAATGGTTCAACCTTAGATCAAAATTTTCAGCCTATTTTACTACATTTTCCGAAATAAGCCTGTTAAGTGTGCTATTAATAGTGGTGGTAGAGCGGTCAGAAGCCACTGTAATTCTTTCTTCACCTGCGGTTCTTACCTATTTTATCCTCATTATTTTATCTACACTCCATCTCGATTTCAAACTTTCGATTTTTGCTGGATTACTAGCAGCAATAACGTATGTGGCAATTGTAATTAATTATAGCTATTTCAATGTTCCTTCAACCTACAATAATGTTAGCTTATCAACTATACAATACCTTGGGCAGAGCATTATGATGATTACGGCTGGAATATCGGCTGGTTTTGTAGCTAGGTTAATTAAATCGAAGATGAGCGCTTCGTTAAATACTATTATTGAAAAAAATGCAGTAATAGACTTGTTTGGTCAACAAATTTCGCAACAGGTTGTGCATGAAATTCTTGAAAACCCAAAGGAACTTACCGGAACGAGGAAGAATGTGACCATAATGTTTTTGGATATTAGAAATTTTACACCATTTGTTGAAAATAAAGAACCAGAAGAAGTAGTAAACTACCTAAATATCATGTTTGGTTTTATGATAGATATTGTGCAATCGCACCATGGTATTATTAATCAATTTTTAGGAGATGGGTTTATGGCCACTTTTGGGTCACCTATAGCAGTAGGCAATAGTAGTGAACATGCAGCTATGGCAGCACAAGAAATTTTAACAACCTTAAAAAACAAAATTGAACAAGAAGAAATTCGTGCTACTCGGTTAGGGATCGGGATTCACTTTGGCGAAGCTGTAACAGGTAATATTGGCTCCACAGCTCGAAAACAATACTCTATCACAGGCAATGTGGTAATTCTTGCCTCTCGAATTGAGCAACTAAACAAAAAATTTAACAGCCAATTATTAATTTCTGAAGAAGTACACCTTCAGCTCGACCCCAAAATAAAAGATATGTACGTTGCTCTAGGGTCTGTTAATGTGAAAGGCAGAGAAAAACCTATTTCAATTTATCAGTTAAAAGAAAGCCATGAATAATCAAGAAGAATTAATTGAGATTAAAGCTGAACTTGAAGAAATTATTTTGAAAGCAAGAAAGCTCGAAAAAGAATACGAGGCATTGATTTCCAATGTTCATGTAAATTATAGGGCAAGTGCCGTAAATCTTACACATTATTTAGCTTTTAGAAGCTTTGATATCGATCAGCTCCAAGAAAAGCTCGGTTATTTGGGCTTTCCAGATTTGGCTAATATTGAAGGCCATGTAATGCAAAGCCTTTTAAACATTAAAGCAATTGTAGATAGCTTTATGGGTAACAAAGCTGCTCCCAATCAACAGAAAATAATTTCTATTAAACAAGGCGAAAAGCTACTTAATAGAAATACTAAAAAACTATTTGGGTATAAATCAAGAAAGAGGAGAACTCGAATTATGGTTACTATGCCATCTACCGCATCGGGTGATTATCGCTTGGTCAATCAGCTGATAGGCTTGGGTATGAACAGTGCTCGAGTAAATTGTGCCCACGATAGCCCCGAAGTTTGGGCAGCAATTATAGCTAATATCAACCATGCCAACTCTGCTCTACATAAAAAATGTAAAGTAATGATGGATTTGGGTGGCCCCAAGTTGAGAACAGGCCCTATGAAACCGGGTCCCAATGTTGTTCATATTCAGCCTAAAAGAGATGTAGAAGGTAAAGTAATTAAACCTGCTAGGGTTTGGGTTGCTCCACCTGATATTCTTCCTCCAACCGATGATGTAGATGTTATTATTCCTGTTAGTGAGGAGTTAATGGGTAAAATTAAAAGAGGTAATATCATTAGATTTAAAGATTCGCGTGGTAAGAATTGTAAAATAGATATTGAAAAGAGAGAGAAGAAAGGGCGTTGGGGTGTATGCTCAGATTCAGCTTATATTTCTACAGGTACTGAATTAAGGCTTGGTAAAAAGAAAGCTGATGGCAGTGAAAGGATATTAGTGGGACAATTATTGCCTACAGAGCAGTTTATATTATTGCAAGTTGATGACTTTTTTGAGCTGCACAAAGAGCCTGCATTAGGAGAGCCTGCTATTTATGAGGAGAATGGTACTCTCATCAAAAAAGCACATATTTCGTGCACGCTACCAGAAATTTTTGAAGATGTAAAAGCAGGGGAGCCTGTTTTTCTGAATGATGGTAAAATTGAAGCCGTTATTGAAGAAGTTAATGCAGAAAGGTTAATGTTAAGAGTAACTTATGCAAAAGATACAGGAAGCAAGCTAAAAGCAGATAAGGGTATAAATTTTCCGGAGAGCGATTTAAAAATTAGCGGCTTAACCGAGAAAGATAAACTAGACCTTGAGTTTGTTGCTGAAAATGCAGATGCGGTAAACCTATCATTTGTAAACCAACGTAGCGATGTGGAAACCTACTTGGAAGAAATAGGTAAGTATGAGGCGAATCCTGGTCTAATTCTAAAAATAGAAACTCAAAAAGGGTTTAGAAACCTTCCTGAAATACTATTAACAGCCATGCAAACGTACCCAATAGGGGTAATGATTGCCCGGGGCGATTTAGCCATTGAAACAGGCTGGAAAAATTTTGCCACCATTCAAGAGGAGATTATGAGGGTGAGCGAAGCGGCTTATATTCCGGTAGTTTGGGCAACTCAAGTATTAGATAATTTAGCCCGTAAAGGAGTGCCAACCCGTTCGGAAATTACAGATGCCGCACAAGCACAAAGAACAGAGTGTGTAATGCTTAATAAAGGAAATTACATTAAAAAGGCAGTGAAAACTTTGGATAAGATTTTAAGGCGAATGCAGCGTTTTCAAAAAAAGAAGCAAATAATATTACCAAAATTAGAACAAGCCGATCAACTAAAATTATCACACAAAAAATATGACATCCAATAAAATACATACGATGAAAAATTCAATTAAAAAAGTAGCTGTGATTATAGGGGTGGTTTTATTAGCATCATTCACCTATAAAACCGATGAAAATTTCTCGCTTACTGTAAAGGTAAACAAACTGCAAAATTCAGAAGGAGTAGTGCAATTTGCTTTATACAATAAAGATGGATCTATACCGGATCAGCATTACAAAAAATATTACAAAATGGAAACATCAAGCATTAGTAATGGCTCGGCTGTAATAACCTTTAAGGGGCTAGCAAAAGGTACTTATGTAGTAAATATATTACACGATGAAAATAAGAATGGAAAAATTGATAAAGGATTTATTCTCCCGAAGGAAGGCCTTGGGTTTTCCAATTATCATTCATTAGGGCCAACAAACAGACCTAACTATAAAAGAGCAAGCTTTGAACTAAATGCAGATATGACCATTGAAATAAAGGTTATTTATATGTAAATGAGAGATTTCATTCATCATATTGCCAATTTTAGACTTTGGGTTTTAGCTCTTTTGATGTTTTTTATATACTCAAATTTGGAGGCTCAAGATGAATCTAAATTTATAAACCAAAAAACAATTGGCGGGTTTATTTCTACAGGCTTACCCTTGTATAGGCTTGAAGAGGGCACACAGTACCAACCGCTAATTATCGGAGGTGCATTGCATCTGCCCTTTTATCAAACCAAAGGAAGGTTTAATATAGCACTTGACCTTGCTCCACAAATTGGGTTTGTGCCTTACCAAAACGGTATGGAGTATGAGTTTGGCCTTAATTTTATTTTTTCTTTTGGATTTCAGGTAGGAGAGAACTCTATCTTAAGTGCGAATGTTGGCACAGGGCCTCATTACATAACGGCTGCTATTAATAGACAAGCTTCAGGTTTTATATTTTCAGACCATTTTAATATTGCCTATAAGAAAAAGATAAACACCTGGCAATTAGGCTTTACAGCCGGTATTCGTCATATTTCGAATGCAGGGTTTGAAGAACCCAACCTTGGAATTGAAAATATTGGGCTGGGGGTTTCGTATGCAAAATTTATTAACAAAAGAATAAAACATGACTAAACCATTAAGGATTATAGTAGTCTAAAAACTAGTGTTGACATGACACTAAATAATATTTTTTAACCTTTTAATTTTTTAATTATGAAATTTTTTAAATTCATTTCTTTAGGAGCTATCGCAGTATTATTAACTTCAAGTGGTTGCGATAATGAAACAATTAACCCCGTTGAAGAAGTTATTGAAATTTCCAGCAACGATATGGATGGATTACTATTTATGCGTGAAGAAGAAAAGCTGGCGCGGGATGTCTATATTTCATTGTTTGAAATGTATGATAACCAGGTGTTTAATAATATTTCGAATAGTGAACAACGCCACATGGATGAGGTGTTAAAACTATTAAATACCTATAAAATTGATGACCCTTCATTTACTGAAATTGGTAAGTTTTCAAACAGTGTATTACAACAATTGTATGATGACTTAATGTTGCAGGGGAAAGACTCTGAAATAGCGGCCTTAATAGTAGGTGCCACTATTGAAGATGTTGACATTAGAGACCTTGAATTGTTTATTTCGAAAACAGACAATGAGGATATTAGTAGAGTTTACAACCTTTTATACTGTGGTTCACGAAACCATCTTCGGGCATTTATATCGAGGTTAAATGAGTTGGATGTAACTTATACACCCCAGTTTATATCGCAGGAAAAGTTTGGTAGCATTGTAAACGGAGAAAACGAAAAATGCGGTCAAAATTATAGCAAATAATACATAATAAAATTTGGAACTCTTTGTATAATTAATTGGTGTTAAAACCAAGGTTTTACAAAGGGTTCTGCTTGTTTAAATCAATATTAAATTAACCTACAATTAACATGAGCAAAGTTCAAAACCTATTTAAAAAACTTACCACACACCATCACTTCTTAGTGTTTTTAATCATACTAACAGTACTAAAAATTGTTAATGTATTTATAACCAATGGATTTGATGAAGGATTACATTTTACTAAACTGGGGGTTGGTCTCATTGTTATTTCTTCGGTATTGCATTTAGTGTTTAGCAAATTATTTGATAAGAATAAGAAATACCTACATTCATTAATCAGCACGTTTTTAATCATTTTAATGCTTTCCCATGCCGACCCTGAACCTGTGAGAGGGGTGATGGTAATTCTGCTTTTATACGTGGCTAAATTCTTTGTAAAGTATAAGGGAAAGAACATATTTAACCCTGTTATTTTTACCATAGGTGCGATCACTTTACTGTCTCTATTTGTTAGCTTCTTAGGTGTGCCACCAATGGATTTTACTGGAGTTGATATACGTTTTCCAATAGGTGGGATGGCTGTTCCTCTTTCTTTGTTGCCAATTACATTAGCGTTTATATTTAACGTAGCCAGAGTAAAGAGGCATCCGTTGGCTATAAGTTATATTGCTACTTCGCTCATTCTAGGCTTATTTATAGGTGCCTATGCACAAGATAGTTTTTCGTATCTTATCATTATTATGTTTGTTGGAGCAGCTGTAATTATTGAGCCTAAAACATCTCCAACCAACACGAAAGAACAATTGGTTTATGGTGTAATAATGGGGCTTTTTATTGCCGGGTTAACCATGTTAAATGCACCTAATGCCATTGCTATCGGGTTGCTGATTGGTAATGTTGGGTATTTTATATTTAAAAATCGTGCTAAAAAATAGCGGGCTAACCATCCATGCATAAAAGCCATGCAGTTGTACTGTAGGGTTTTTTTTAATAAAAAAAATACTCAGAGAGCTTCAAAGACTTGGCAATGTCGGAGCCTTCCAGTAAATAGCTATTAGCAACATTAATATGCTTACTACAAAACCAAGCATAAAGGTGGTATAAGCAATACGTAAAATTTTATATTTTCTACCTAAAACTTTTCCAAGAAAAAACACATCTCGGGTAAGACTGCTGTATAAATAACTCGAGTCTTTTAACATTTCTGAAACGCCCCATTCATAATCCTCAATATCCATTCCATGAAAGTTTCCAAAAAAAAGTAAATTAGTTTTCTTTTCAATAATATCTTTTTTCGAAAACTTTCCTTCACTTATCGATGGGCGTGTGGCCAAAACGGACAAAACAATAGTTGCCAAACTAACAAGTACCAATGTAATCACAGGCAGAATAAACTGGGGGTAATCTGCCACTCTACCAGCATAGCCCGAAATTAAAATAGATATTAATATAGTGTTTATAGAAATCATAATATTGGCCTTGCTATCTGCCATGCTGCTCAATTGTAAATGATTGCGCGAGGTAATTCTAAACATTGTTTCTACTCCTCTGGTAGGTTTTTTATCCAGCTTTTCAGTTGCTTTTTCAAGTTTAGATTCTAAGCTTTTTACGACTTTATCCTGATTTACAAATTCTTTAACCTTACTCCGAATCAGACTTGTGTTTTCTTTGTGTTTTGCACCATATTTTTCCCTGGCATAAGATGTAAAATATGTATGATTACGAATAAAATAATAAGAATCTCTATTCCATTTCTCTTTGCCAATCTCTATTTTAAACTCCGATTCCATCTCCTTTCTTAACAATTTAGATAAATCATAAAAAGAGTCTGTACCTAAATGAAGTAAATCAGCATCACAAAGAGCTTCTTCAAGAGTAGTTAAAGGCTTTTGAGGCATTTTAGTACTTAATATTAAGTTATGAATTATAGAAACTTCCTCTGCTGTAAAGTCCTCTTTATTTCTAACTTTTTCAAAAATTTGAATACTCTCAACCTCATGTAATGTATATTTTTTCGAATACCCTGTATCATGAAACCAAGCAGCAATTAGCCCTAACTCCATTTCTTTGGCAGAGAAATTCATTGCATTGCCAATTTCTTCAAATGCTTTTACCACTAACCTTGTGTGATTTACTGAATGATAGACAAGGCTGGATTTAATGTCATTAATTAATATCTTTTCTGCAAATGCCCGATATTTCTTTACATTGTCATTTTCCATTTTCATATTTGGAATACTTTTAATGATGATACGTTATTATTAATAGTTTACGTTATTTTTTAAAGCACTTATGCTGCATATTACCTATATACTCATCTTTTCAACATTGCTTGCTTTAAGTAATGAAGCAAATAATATTATACCTTTTAATATTGCTAAACCAGAACTAAAAATAGAGCTTTCTAAAGAATTAAAAGAAATTTCGGGGCTAACTTGGTATAATAATAACCAGTTAGGTGCAGTGCAGGACGAAGCCGGTATTTTTTATATACTAAATGCTAAAACCGGTAAAATTGAAGAAAAAATCAAGTTTTCGCTCCCTGGTGATTTTGAAGGTGTTGAAACTGTTGGCAATTGTATTTATGCATTGACAAGCAGCGGAAACTTGTTTTATTTTGATAAGAACACACCAAATAAAGTTAAAAAAATAAACACTCCGCTAACCTGGAAAAACAATGTTGAGGGGCTTGGGTATGACCCTTTAAATAAAAGGTTGCTAATTATTTCTAAAGATAATGGAAGCATTTCTGATTATAATTTTAAAGGAAAATCCATCTTTACTTTAAACGTTGAAAATCATACATTTTCCACAGAGCCTTTGATTACCATAAAGAAATCTAACCTCAAAAGTTTTTTTACGGTCGAAAAGTTTAAACCGTCTGCGTTAGCTATTGACCCTCTAACTTATAATATCTATATTCTGGCTTCTGTTGGTAAGTTGCTTATTGTGCTCAACAAAAACCTGAAAATAATAAATGTGGTAAGCCTCCCTGAGAAAATTTATGCTCAACCAGAAGGAATATGCTTTTCACCAAAGGGCGATTTATACATTAGCAACGAAGGGAAGAATGATAGAGCCAATGTTTATCATTTAGCCAGAAAAAGATAATATGAAGGTGTTTACTATTTTTTTACTGGTGGTTTTAATGCTTTTTTCAAAAGATAATTTTGCTCAAAAACGACCTTTAAAACCGTTTAAATACAGATTATACTTAATTGGCGATGCCGGTAGCTCTGGCAATAGCGAAAGCCTTGATATGCTAAAATTAAAATTAGCAGCCGAAGGAGAAAACACCGGAATTATTTTTTTGGGAGATAATATTTATACAAGTGGAATGCCTTTGGCAGGCGATAAAAATCGGTTTGAAGCGGAACAAATTATTAATACGCAAATTAATGCCGTAAAAAATTTTAAAGGAGATATTTTTTTTATACCGGGAAACCATGACTGGGATAATGGAAAAAAAGAAGGTTGGATTAAAATAAAAGAACAAGAAAAATATATTGAAAACTTGCTCGATTCTGCTGATGTATTTTTCCCCTCGAATGGATGCCCCGGGCCAGTAGAAATACCCATTGATGAAAATATAACACTTGTTATATTAGACACCCAGTATTTTTTGCAAAAAGGAGATAAGCCGGGCAGGTATTCCTCCTGTGGAGCCAAGTCTAAAGAAGAGGCTTTTGCCGAGCTCAATGATATTTTAAAAAGAAATATTCACAAAAAAGTTATTGTAGCAAGTCATCATCCAATTTATACCAAGGGCATGCACGGTGGGGTTGTAACCGGTAAGGATCACTTATTTCCTCTCACCAAACTAAATCCTAATTTATGGATACCATTACCGGTCATAGGGTCAATTTTTCCATTATACAGGCAAGTGTTAGGCAGTTTACAAGATCAGGCCAATTTACAGCATAAAGCAATGGTGGAAACAATTAATGAACTGCTTGTTACACACAAAAACCTAGTTCATGTTTCTGGCCACGAACACGCTTTGCAGTTGTTATCAAAAAATGGTGTAAACTATGTTGTAAGCGGAGCCGGGTCTAAGCAAAATACAACCGTAAAGCAAAAGAAGCCGTCCTTATTTGCAGGTAACTACCACGGTTATGCTTATCTCGATTATTATAAAAATGGTGAGGTTTGGTTAACTTTTGAATCACCAGATACTGCTGACTCAATAGTATTTGAAATGCAAATTTCCAATACTCCTTTTTATAAAGAATACATTCCTGAAAAAAATACTCCAGTAATTATTCCGAAAGGAAAACAGCTAACGAATGTAACCGACTTATTTGAAGGCAGCAACGTGAGGAGCTTCTTTTTTGGAAAAGGCTACAGGTCGGAATGGTTTGAAAAAGTTGAAGCACCCATCTTTGACATTGGTAAAGAAAAGGGCGGTTTAAAAATTTTAAAAAGAGGAGGAGGAAACCAAACTAAATCACTCCGGTTAGAAAGTGATAATGGTAAACAGTATGTAATACGGTTATTGGAAAAAGATGCCTCTAAATTAATTCCGGATCAGTTTAAGAGCAGCTTTGTAAAAAAAGTAATGCAGGAAGGAATTAGCGGGAGTAACCCTTACGCTGCCTTTGTTATTCCACCTTTGGCTGATGCTGTTGGGGTTTACCATACTAACCCCAAATTAATTTTTTTACCGGATGACCCAAGGCTGGGAATCTATCGTGAAGATTTTAAAAACAAGCTTGCTCTTTTTGAAGAAAGACCGGCCAAAGACCAATCGGATGCGCCCTATTTTGGCAATTCTAAAAAAGTTATTAATACACCCGATATGCTGGCTAAACTTTATAAAGATAATGACAATAGAGTTGACCAGCAGATGGTGTTGAAAGCACGTCTTTTTGATACTTTTTTAGGAGATTGGGACAGGCATGATGACCAATGGAGGTGGGCACAATTTAAAAATGAAGGCAAAGGGAAATATTTTCAGCCAATTCCCAGAGATAGAGATCAGGCTTTCTTTTTAAACGAAGGTATTATACCCTTTTTAATTGGTTCTAACTGGGCACTTCCTGCGCTTCAGGGCTTTGGCCCCGAAATTAAAAATGTGCCTGGCTTATGGAGTTTTGCAGCAAAATACTTCGATCGGTCATTTTTAACTGAACTTGAAAGAGATGATTGGGTTAGAGCCGGCTCGGCAATGCGTTTACAGCTTACAGATGAAATTATTGAGGATGCCATTGCTCAATGGCCAAAAAATATTTATCAATACCATGGCCCCAAAATAGTAGAAGATTTAAAATTAAGGAGAGATAAAATGGAATATTATGCTTTAACTTATTATAAAGCATTGGCCAGAAAGGTAGATATTGTTGGCAGTAATAAAAAAGAATATTTTGAAGTAATTCGAAAAAGTAATGATACTACTTCTGTTAAAATGTTTAAAATAAATAGCAAAGGCGAGCATCGTATGCTTCTTTATCATAGAAATTTTATTACCTCGGAAACCAAAGAAATATGCTTATTTGGGTTAGGGGGCAACGATGTTTTTAAAGTTACCGGAAACGTGTCGCACGGCCCCAGGATACGGGTAATTGGTGGCATAGGCAACGATAGTTTTACCGACAATTCAAATGTAAATTCGTTACAAAAAACATGGTTAATTTATGATCTAAAAGGTGAAAAAAACAGTATTAACAAAGGCAAGGAAACAAAAAATAATTTTTCGCATAAACCCATAGTAAATACCTATGATAGAGAGGCTTTTAAGTATAACTATTTTGGCCCGTTTATCGGTATTAAATTTAATAGGGACGATGGCATATTCTTAGGGACAGGCATTAATATTAAAATGCACGGATTTAGAAAAGACCCGTATAAATCGAGCCATAAAATTGGAGTTACAAACGCCATAGCTACCTCTTCTTATAATTTTATTTATGAAGGAGAATACATAGATGTAATAAAAAAAATGGATGTTGTTTTAAAAAGCGAAATTAGATCACCAAATTTTGTAACCAATTTCTTTGGTTTGGGCAACGAATCGGATTATGACCAACGTGTTAATATCGACTATTATAGAGTTCGCTTTGAGGAAATATTACTAAGTGCCCACGTTAGGTTTAACCTGGGGGAGCAGTTTACATTTTCTTTAGGTTCTTCATCTCAATTAATTAAAGTTGAACCAACTGCCGAAAGATTTATCACTAATTTTTCTGAAAACAATTTGGATTCTGCTACTGTTTTTAACCGCAAGGCATGGACAGGCTTTTCCAGCACCTTAAAAATTGATACCAGAAATAAAGAAATTCTTACAGAAAAAGGCATAAAGTGGACTTCGAAATTTGGCTATAATATTGGAGTTTCAGAAGGAGCCGGCTCCTTTGGAAATTTCTCATCTGATTTTTCTTTTTATTATAGCTTTAAATTGCCTTCCAGAGTAACACTGTCAAATAGAACGGGGTTTGCACAGGCATTTGGTAATTATGAATTTTATCAGGCCAATTATTTAGGTGGTCACGATCAGCTCAAAGGTTTTAGACAATATAGGTTTGGTGGCGATCGAATGATTTATAATAACACAAACCTGATTATTAAACTCTTAAATGTAAGAGCCTATATTCTGCCAACCCAAATTGGGCTAAACTTGTTTTATGATACTGGAATTGTAGCTGTAGAAGACGAAAAATCAAATGTTTGGCACCATGGTTATGGAGCTGGTATTTGGGTTGCTCCTGCAAAAATTATTTATATGTCGTTAAATTTTGGCTATTCAGTTGAAGGCTGGTTTCCTGCTTTTCAATTTAAGTTTTCGATGAACTAGTGTCCGTCTATAAACCCAGTATCTAGTTAAGAACGTTCGCTATCAAGGCTTTTGGAATTTTTTAAAGCGGAGTTTACTGGAGTAATCGAGCATTTTTTTAATGAGCGCAACGCAGAGAACGGACTTTTTGGGACAGTATGCCTAAAACATCTCCAAATAACACGAGAGAACAAGTGATTTATGGGATGGGGCTGTTTATTGTAGGCTTAATGTTGTTGACCGCGCCCAATGCCAATGCTATTGACCTGAGTTCGGGATAAGGAATAGCTGCCAGAAAATAAAATAGTAGGTGAGCTTTTTAATATAAAAAGCAAAGATATAATGGATTATTTCAAGATTTTTATATTCAAAAGATTGCCTGCTAGATATTTTCCCTTTGGGCTTTAACCAAACTTCCCTAAACCTCCTTATATTTTCTTGAATTAACCCGTTAGTCCTACAAAAATCTAAATTGTTTATGAAAGTTTCGATTAAAGCTGACAGCATTCATTATCCCGAACTCAGGTTAATAAGGTAGGTTGATGAAGGTGTTTGGTGTAGAGTAAACTAAAACCTATACCCAATTCCATTTTTAAATTTATAGATAGTGCTTTTAATAGGGATAACCGGAGCATTATCATAAGCCATAGTAAAATTACTTGTAAAGATTAACTTAGCCGTTATATTGAGGTTGACATTCACTTCTAAAGATACTCTCGGACTAAAGAAATCGGTATATGTTGCCTGGTAATAACTGATAACATTAAAATGAAAATGGTTGTTTACATCACCAAATAGTGATATGTAATTACTGGTTTTCCATAAGCTTTTATGCGTTGTTTCTCCTTCAAAATTCCAGTTTTCCCATTCTTTAATAATGGCCGAACCAAAAATAACTCCATACTTGTTTTTGTCATAAATTTTAACCCTCATACCTGCTCCAATTAAGTTTCTGTCTTCCAGTCCTCGAATGGCATTATATTGAATTTGAGCATATACCTCCTCTCCAAATCGCTCATTTCTATTAAAAATTGCCCTAACATGAGCATAGCCATCACTTAATAAAGTTTCATTATTGCTTGTGGCAAAACTCAACTTTGAAATAGCCATAACGCTATGATTCTTGAATTTACGAATCACATCTACATTATACCCCATATTGGCAACGCTCACTTCTTGATCGATTAAGGTAAAGAATACACTAAGTTTGCCTAACCATTTTACCGAATCGTTTTGGAGTAACCCCTTATTAAAATTGAGTATTTGTGCATTTGAAAAGGAGAATAATAAGAAACTTAAAAGGAGGGTAAAAAAAATCTTTTTCATAGCTTAATTTTTTATGACTATATGCCAAAAGTGATAATTTGAAATTGAACGGCAAAAATTGAGAATTGATTTTTTGAGCATCTTGTAATCAGCAAGACCCTCAAAGACTTTACTTAATGAAACAAGCTGTAACTTTGTGTACACAATATAAACCTTAGCATAATGCGTTACACCCCTCCTTCGAAACAATTATACAGTAAGAATAGAGCAAGATTGGTGACAAAAATGGATACAAACTCCGTAGCCATTTTTAACTCTAACGATATTATGCCCACCAATGCAGATGGTGTTATGTCGTTTAGGCAAAATAATGACCTACTCTATTTCACAGGTATCGACCAGGAAGATACCATATTATTGGTAATGCCAGATTACCCTGTAAAAAGCCACAGAGAAATACTATTTTTAAAAGAAACCAGTGACTTGATTGCGGTTTGGGAAGGACATAAGTTTACAAAACAAGAAGCTACACAGCATTCAGGAATAGAGACAATATATTGGGTATCAGAATTCAATCAAGTTTTAAACAGCTTAATGACAGTGGCTGAAAATGTGTACTTAAACTCGAATGAGCATACTAGAGCGGTGATAGAGGTTGAAACGAAAGATGCACGTTTTTCAAAATGGTGTCATAATAAATACCCCAACCATAATTACAAACGAGTAGCACCAATTATGCAAGAGCTTAGGGCGGTAAAAGATAAAGAGGAAGTAGATATGCTCCAAACTGCTTGTAATATCACCGAAACCGGCTTTAGGAGAATTTTGAAATTCGTAAAACCTGGTGTAAACGAGTATGAAATTGAAGCAGAATATATCCATGAGTTTATAAAAAATAAATCAATGGGGTTTGCCTATCAGCCGATTATTGCAAGTGGGCTTGATTCCTGTGTACTCCATTATGTAGAAAATAAAAAAAGCTGCAAGGATGGGGATATGCTATTAATGGATGTAGGAGCTGAATACGGAAATTATAATGCAGATATGAGCAGATCCATTCCAGTAAATGGCCGTTTTACAGAACGCCAAAGAGCGGTATATGATGCCGTACTTCATGTTAAAAACGAAGCAACTAATATGCTCCGCCCTGGAACCATTATAAACGATTATAATAAAGAAGTTGGCCTTGTAATGGAAAAAGAATTATTGGCCTTAGGATTAATTGATTCTACCGATATTAAAAACCAAGACCCCGCAAACCCTGCCTATAAGAAGTACTTTATGCATGGAACTTCACACTTTTTGGGATTAGATGTACATGATGTGGGTAATTTTTATGCACCCATTACCGAAGGTATGGTATTTACCGTAGAGCCTGGAATTTACATTCCTAAAGAGAATTTTGGTATTCGCCTTGAGGATAATATTGTTATTCAAAACGAAGGAGTTATTAACTTAATGGGCAATATTCCTATTGAAGCTGAAGAGATAGAAACGTTAATGAATGAATAAGCTTTAACCCGCATTATGCAATAGAAATTCTATTACAAATGTAAACTGCTGAAAATCAGCCGTTTTACTTAGTTTATCTTCTTAACCATAGCGGTGCTATTCTTTTCGAACATAAACCACTGATTTATTACAGTTTGCATTCTCATGACGAATCCTATCACATAAAGCGGATTGAAAGCTAAGCCTAATAAATTTTAGTAATCATGGATGCGCTGCCACCCAAACCTCGCCATCTTCAAAAAATTCTTTTTTCCAAATAGGAACGGCTTCTTTAAGGGTGTCAATTATAAACTGACAAGCTTCAAATCCTGCTCCTCGATGGGCAGTGGCTACTGCAATTACAACCGGCACCTCCCCAATTTGCATAATTCCTGTTCTATGATGGACTGCCACTTTTAAAATAGGCCATGTTGATTTAGCTGTTTCTACAATTTTGGTAAGTTCTTTCGTAGCCATAGGCTCATAAGCTTCAAACTCCAGTTTTAGTACCTTCTTCCCTTTGGTGGCATTGCGAACTGTGCCAATAAACACATTCACAGCTCCTCCCTCAGGTGACCCCACCGATTTTATAATCGCTTGGGTATCTAATGGTTTATCTGTTACTAAAACTGCCTCCACTTCTTTATTGCTATTTTTTCTATTTTTTTAATTATTAATTGACGATTGAACATTATCTAACCTCCACTAACAGGTGGAATCAACGCAATTTCATCTGTTGATTTTATAGCCTGTTCATTTTCGGCATACTCACTATTAACAGCGATAAGTAAAGAGTTTAGCCCCTTAATTCTAGGGTAAGTCAACATCATATGTGCTTTGAGCTGCCCAACAGTTTCTAAAGGCTCTTCAATTTCAAGAATGGGTGAGCCCACAATTTCACGTATTATTCCAAATAGTTTTACTCTAATCATATTAATTTCCATTCTTAACGTCATTGCGAACATAGTGAAGCAATCTCTATATTCAATATTGAGATTGCTTCGCTCGTACCTACCATTGACGTATTAATACGCCCGCCCTTTCCAATATACCTTACCTGGCCACAAATAATACACTACCGAAGCTAGTGAAAAAAACATTGCAAAAAGTTCAGTTACAAAACTATCGAATAAAGAGACTTTCTCCTTTAGTTTTTTGGCAGATATACTCGAAAAAATATACTTTAACAACCATTTCATAGCCCACAACCCAACGCCCAATAATGGATTTATTATACTAAGGATAATAATGGCCGGCATATAAAACGCTTGGATGAGCAATATTCCTAATAATTGAAATGGCAGTTCGAAAGCTCCCCGCATCCACCGTTTTCGTTGGATGAGCAATTCTGCTATCGATTTTTGAGGAGCACTTATATTAAGCGCTTCTGCCGAAAATAGATTGATGGTGCTATAATTCTTTTTAACTTGTTTAAATAGTTCCAAGTCTTCGGTTACTGAAAATGGCAAATTCTCAAAGCCTCCCTCTTCTTCATAAACATTTCTTTTTACAGCCATATTATTGCCCATAGTAGTAACAGGTGTTCCAATATCAGAAATTACTTTTAGCATAGAGGTTGCATATAGCCAATCTAACCGTTGGGTTTTAGCTAAAATCTCTTCTCCACTTACCAAAGAAGTACCCGTTACCAAGGCAATGTCATTATCTGCAGCCGCAGCCAACATACTTTTCACCCATTGTTTTGGCACTTGAATATCAGCATCCGTTATAAAAATCCAATCACTTTTACTTGCATTAGCTAGCTGTGCTAGCACATTAGCCTTACCATTCCCCTTAGTGATGTTTTTTATTATTTGAAGTCCATTAATTATAGAATACTTATCAGCATGCTCCTTAATAATCTGCCAAGTGCTATCAGAAGAAGCATCATCTCCCACCCAAATTTCTAGTTTGTCAGCAGGGTAATCAAGTGCTATAAGTGAGTCTAGGCAGGCAATCATATTATTTTCTTCATCCCTGGCTGCTACCAAGATAGCAACGGTTGGAAAAAATTTAACTGAATTACTATAGCCTTTAAAATTGATTAACATAAAAACTATCAACAGTAGCTCAGTAGCAATCGCAACTCCAATAATGGCTATGGTAATGAGCTCGATCATAAGGCTTTAAATGTATAACCTAAATCATGAAAATGTTTAATGTATTTAGGCAATACATACTTTAAATTCTTCTCAGCTTTAATACTATCGTGAAATACGACAATGGAGCCAGACCTAGTAGCCCTTATGGAGTTGGTTAAGCATTTTTGACTATCAAGGTTTTTATCGTAATCAACTGTTAATGTATCCCACATAATAAGTTTATAGTTTTCTCGTAGAACTTTAGCCTGAGAGGGCTTTATTCGGCCATAGGGAGGACGAAATAGAGCTGGAACCTCTCTAGTATATTCTTTTATTATCAAAGAGCATTTTTCTACATCCTCCAAATAGCTTTTTACGGAAGTTTCCCAACCTTTAATATGATGAAAAGTGTGGTTGCCGATAGCATGACCATCTCTATTAATTTTAGCTATTATTTGTGGGTATTTTGACACATTTCCACCTACAACAAAAAAGGTCGCTTTAGCCTCATATTCATTTAAAATTTCTAGCACCCATTCCGTAATATCTGGTAATGGTCCATCATCAAAATTGATGTAAATTACCTTTTCCTCCACCCGAAGATTCCAAGTATATCTAGGGAATAAATATTGAAACCAACGTGGAATCCGATGGAGCATTTTAGCGAGCTTCTACTTTACAACTCAACATCGTAATATCATCTCGATATGATTTTGATTGCCTAAACACATCAATCATTTCCAACATATCATCGTGAATTTGAGTTAATGCATTTGTATAATTCTCCTTAAAATAGTCTTCTATCGGTTCGCATCCAATCTCCTCTCCCAATGGGTTTTCTGTTTCCGTAAGCCCATCGGTGTAAGCAAAAAGTGTAAATCCATCCAAATTATCTATAAACCCTTCATTTATAAACGGAAGCTCATCAAATGCACCTAGTACAGTACTCCCTTCGGTAAGAGTTGAAATTTCCCCTTTGCTATTGGCTAAAAGAGGTGGATTATGCCCAGAATTAACATACACCAAAGTGCTTAAATTATGATCGTAAATGGCTCCAAAAAAAGTAATAAACTGATCGCCCTTCGCATTTTGCATAATCTGAAAATTGAGTGCTTCCACAATTTCGGTTAAGTTAGAAGTTTGCCTTAACAGGGTGTGCAACGATGCCTGAAAATTCGACATCATAATAGCTGCTGGAATCCCTTTACCCGATACATCCGCAATACAGATTAAAAACTGATTGGAATTAATGGGAATATAGTCGTAATAATCTCCTCCAATAGAATGATGAGGCAAGTAACTAGCTTGCATCTTTAGTCGATTGCCATCAGGTAACTTATCGGGGAACAATAGTTTTTGAACACCTTTGGCAATTTCCAGTTCTTTTCGAAAAGATTCTTCTGCTAATTGAGTACGTGCCAACCTCTTATTTTCAATAGCCACAATAATTAAATTACTAATAGCTTGTAAAAAGGTAGTATTGAGTTGCTCAGGTTGCTCACTTGATTGAGCTACCAGCACAACAGCCAACATGCTATCTTTATGTTTTACAGGCACTACCCACTCAAAACCCTTTGCTTCATCAGGATTAGGAATAGCTGTAACTTCATCCACATTAAAATAAGATTGGTCAAGAAGTAAGTCATCAACTGAACTTACCCCATAAATCACACGCTGCTCCCAGTCGCCTTCATCTTTAACAATTAGCACCAGTTGACTAATATTTTGATTAGCTCTAATGGTAAACTCATAAATTTTATAGAGGTTATCCTCCGACATATTATTATTAATTGCTTGAGTAATTTCAAGCAACGAATTGAGTTCCATTTGCTTAAGCGTATATTTTTGCTTGTAGTCTGATTCTGATGTTTTGGTTTTATCTGGCATTATGAGCTAACAGTCCTTTCTTGGATGCAAGATAATGATAATTGCCAAATTCAGATTCAAATTTGACTTTTGTTGGTGTAATTTCTATATCTCCATCCTGGTGGCAAAGCACCCAGTCTTTAACAATCAGTTCCCATAGAATTTGCTCAAGTTCAGATGATTTAGCACCCACATTTTCTTGCAAGAATTGAAAGCTTGTTAAAAAATAGAGCTCATCTAGTATATCGTATTCTTGATTAGTCATTAATAGAATGTTAGCAACACTACTAAAAAGTATGTAAATTTGAATAAAAAGAAGATGCTCACCAAAAATACCATATTAGAAGTGTTAAAGACAAAAAAAAGTCTTCTTGCTACCTATGGTGTAAATAATATTGGGTTGTTTGGGTCTTTTGTTGGTAATAATCAAAAAAGTGATAGCGATATCGACATTTTAGTCGATTTTAAATCTTCCGAAGAAACGTTTGATAACCTAATGTCAATTTACGATGTGCTAGAAAAAAGTTTCAAAAACAACAAGGTTGACATTGTTACAAAAAACGGGCTCAGTAAACATATAGGTTCCTATATTTTAAAAGAAACCGAATATGCCTAAGATTTATGTCGAATTGCTAAAGCATATTCTCGATGAGTGTGATTTCATTCTTACATCTTTCCCTTCTGATTCCTCAAAAAAAGATTTAATAAATGATGAAACTCTTAAGCGAGCTGTTGTTCGGAGTTTGGAAATAATTGGTGAAGCCACCAAGAAAATACCTGTTGATGTTAAGCTTAAATGGTCAGAAATCGAGTGGAAAAACATGGCTGGAATGAGAGATAAGTTAATCCACGACTATTTTGGAATTAACTACTCCATTGTTTGGGACGTAATCATGAACAAAATTCCCAATCTCAAAAATCAAATTGAAAAGATATTGAGTAAAGAATAACTCAATTTTCTTAACTCACGTTTCTTCCTTTCCAAACATACGATTTTCGAAAAGAAAATAAAGCAGTGAGAACCACATAAAAGGGATAAAGGATTTGAAGTGCCATAAACGGAATCAATTCTATCTTTTCATCCATAAACCGGGCAATTTGACGAATAAAAAAGAAATCGAAAAACGCCTTCATCACCACTAAATTGGCCCATAAAAACAAAGCTGATGAATCGAATTTGACCAGAAATGGAAATATTATTATACTCAGCGATAGTGCGAAAACGAAGACCGCTGTAGTTTTGGTAAATAAATCGGTGTAGACCTTCCATTTGCTTGCCCACCGAATTCGTTGGTGCACAAATGAGTTAATAGTGGGTTGCGATTTCGTTTTAATAAGTGCCCCTTCTTGCTTCACAAAAGCTATGCTTTCTGGAAATTTTTTAGCAATTTTATGCAGTAAAAACACATCATCTCCTGAGGCAGTTTCTTGGTTACCTTCAAATCCGTTAACTGCATCAAAAGCAGATTTACGAAACCCCATATTTGCACCATTGGCCATTAATGGCTTGCCCCAACCAATAAGAGCAGCCCCGCTGCCAATAAGCGATGCAAATTCTATTGACTGCATCTGATTAAAAAGGACTTGCTCATTCATAAAAGCTACTGGGCCACTTATAAACTGAATTTTCTTTTGAAAGGATTGAACCATAACCTCCACCCAAGTTTTGGGAGCTTGGCAATCCCCATCCATGGTCAATATTATGTCAGCTTTAGTGCTTATAACTCCTTTTGTGAGCCCATTCTTCTTTCCAAAAGCATCTTGTAGAGAAATTAATTTAAAGCTCGGCTTACCTGTGATATATTCCTCCACTAAATCTCTTGTGCCATCCTCCGAATGATCATCAATAATAAGTATTTCAAGCTCACCTCGATAGGTTTGAGCATTCAACTCCTCAAGCAATAATTGAATATTAGCCTCCTCATTTCGTACAGGAATAATAACCGCTACGGAAGGCTTATAATCTTCATCCTGAGAAACAGGAATCCGTTCCCAGCCCATCCATAAATAAACGATAAATAGGCAATAGCTAATTATTAAGATGATGAATCCCCACTCAATCATTGGACACTTCAGGATTAAGAGAGAGGTTTTTAATAAAAAACGACCCCAAAAGTGATGGAATGGCCAGATTGATAACCCATAAAATTAAGGTAGCTAAAACCACACCCGAAGCACTATAGCTTGCTAACCCTAAAAAGAATACCACAGAAGCCCCTCGAATTCCAACCGCTCCTAAATGACCCGGCTTTGGCACAATGGTTTTCGCAAAAAACATCCAAGTAATGCAGCCCACCAAAACTAATATAGGTATTTCAGGAGCCAAATAAGTAGCAATTAGTAGTAGCTGAACTAAAAAAATAACATACCTAAAAAATGAAAGTACTACTATATTAATCCACACAGTTTTGGAAACCTCTTTAATGGCTTCTACATAATAAGCCCTTTTTTCAGGAAGCAGTTTTGACATACCTAAAGTTAATAAACCAGTTAATACTAGTATCAGAATCGAAACTTGTACACCACTATAAAGTGATAATACATTTGTCATTTTTGCCAACTGAGCAATTCCTATTACACCAAACGCTATGGTAAAAAACGATTGAATACCTTGAGCTATAATAACAGGTCCAATTAATTTTTGTCTGCCACTGCCGTTTAGACTTAGTACTTTACTACCTATAGCACCAGCTCCAAACGGTAAAACAGCATCTAGAGACACTCCTGTTAAAATTGCTTTAAAGGCATGTACTAAAGAAATTGGTTGAAACTGCTTCGCTAATATCTGCCATTTTTTACTTTCTAAAAGCCAGTTTAGCACCATCAATATGGCTACCAATGAAATTAACAGTAAGAAATTAGAAGATTTAAAAAGAATTTCAACTTCACTTAAAACAAGCTTTTCTTCCAATAATTTAGACATAACATAATAAAAAGAGGTTCCTGCAAATCCAATTTTTAACACCCAAGGCCAAAAACGAATTAAGGAACTATTTTTTCTATATGTAAGATATCTACTAAATTGCACCGATGGGTAAAGCTATAATAAAAGAGCAAATAATTTTAGGGTTAGACCCAGGAACAAATGTAATGGGATATGGTTTGATAAAAGTAACAGGCCAAAAATTAACTTTATTGCAATTTGGTGTTATCCATTTGAAAAAATATGTGACTCATGAGTTAAAACTCAAGAAAATATTTGAGAGAGTTCTTTCCATTATCGATGAGTATCACCCCGATGAAGTAGCCTTAGAAGCACCATTTTTTGGCAAAAACGTGCAGTCTATGCTTAAACTAGGTAGAGCTCAAGGTGTGGCGATGGCCGCAGCATTGTACCGAGATATTCCTATAACTGAATATGCTCCTAAAAAAGTAAAAATGGCTGTAACTGGCAATGGAAATGCCAGTAAGGAGCAAGTGGCTGCTATGCTAAAACAACTATTAAAGTTTAATGAAACGCCCAAATTATTAGATGCAACCGATGCACTAGGCGTAGCCATCTGCCATCATTTTCAAGGAGGTGCACAAAAGAAGGGCCCTACTAGCTGGAAAGCCTTTATCACTGAAAATCCGGGCAGGATAAAGAAGGCTTGAGACATTTAGACATAAGGTGCTAGACAAATCTAGCATCTAATAATCTTTAGTCTTTTAAAATTCTATCAGCTGCTTAACCTGCTTCTTAATATGTTTCATATATCGCTCGTTGGTTATTTCACCATCTTGTATATGCCCACCAATACTGGCCAACTTTGGTTTCTCCGCCAATACATGAGCTCCACAGTAATTAAGAATGTCCGTAAAGTGACTCATAGCCAAAACTGCTCCTTGAATACCTGCAGATAAACCTACCAAGGCACATTTTTTATTCATAAATGAATCTGGAAATTCCAATCCGTCAATAAAAGCTTTTAGTACACCAGGAAAAGACCCATTATACTCCGCAATAACAAATACGAACTTATGGCCTACTTTCATTTTTTCTCTAAATCCATTCACAAGCTCATTTTTGCCAGCATTTTCGTATAAACCTGAAAAAAGGTAATCAGCTGGCAACTGTTGTAAATCAATAATCTCACTGTCAACACCAAGTGCCTCAAACTCTTGTTGGTACACTTTTGAAACTTGTAACGATACTGCTTGCTGGCGATTTGTGCCTGATATAATGTAAACTTTTTCGGTCATACTCTGGAACTTAATAAATGTCTTTAAGGTTTACAAAGAAACAAACGTTTAACAAAAATCAGATTACATTATGAACAAAACATTTTTAAGATTCACCCAAATAGCATTAGTAGCAATATTATTTTCATTTGCACTAAAAATTGACGCCCCAACTTGGAATATTGATACCAATCATTCCAAAATAAGTTTTGAAATAAATCATTTTTTCACACCTATTGAAGGCTTTTTTAATGATTACAAAGGCGAATTGATTTTTGATGAGGCTGACTTAGCAGGTAGTTTGGTAAACTTTACTGTGCAAGTAGCAAGCGTTAAAACTGATAGCGAAAAAAGAGATAAACACTTACAATCAAGCGATTTTTTTGATGTGGCTAAATTTCCAGAAATGAAATTTTCTTCCTCTGAAATTACTAAAACTGATGAAGGTTTTGTGGCCAAGGGCAACTTAAGCATTAGAGATGTAACTAAAATGGTTGAAGTACCATTCAAAGTATTGGGTAGAGGGGATCACCCTATGAAAAAAGGCGTTGATATTATTGCTATTAGAGGTGGGCTAACCATAAACCGTAATGATTATGGCGTAGGAACAGGTAGTTGGGCTGCTACAGCTGTAGTTGGCGAAGAGGTGCTAATTAAAATTACAGTTGAGGGAAATAGGAAGAAGTAAATTTGCACAGAATTTGTATAAAAGAAACCCGTCATTCTGAACGAAGTGAATAATTTCATTTTGCCTTTTGCTAAAAATTATTGAGATTCTTCTCCCGAAAAGGAATCAGAATGATCGTGCTCTTTTTCTTTTAATACAGGCTCTTCTTTATGCCCTTTAAAATTGCGATAATTACATTCTTTTAACATCAATAATGGAAAAGATTAGAGAGGCTGCAGCCTATATAAAAGCACAATTAGATTTTAAGCCCGAAACAGGCATTATATTGGGTACTGGCCTCGGTGGGCTCGTGAAATTAATGGAAGTTGAAAAAGAAATTGATTATGATGATATTCCTCATTTTCCTGTTTCTACTGTAGAAAGTCATCATGGCAAATTGTTATTAGGTAAGTTGAACGGAAAAAAGGTAGTGGTAATGCAAGGCCGATTTCATTATTACGAAGGTTATTCCTTAAAGCAAGTAACTTTTCCTGTAAGGGTAATGAAGTTACTTGGCATAAAACAACTATTTGTTTCCAATGCCGCTGGTGGGCTAAATCCTACCTATGGCATTGCAGATTTAATGATCTTGAATGATCATGTTAACCTGCAACCTGCCAACCCATTAACAGGTGCTAATTACGATGAGCTAGGGCCTCGTTTTCCGGATATGAGCCAACCCTATAGCCGCCAATTAATAGAAAAAGGACTTGAAATAGCTTCTAAAATGGATTGCAATGTACACCAAGGTGTATATGCAGTGGTGCCCGGCCCAAATTTAGAAACTCCTGCCGAGTATAAATATTTAAGCATTATTGGAGCCGATGCCGTAGGTATGAGCACGGTGCCCGAAGTAATTGTGGCTCGCCATATGGATCTTCCTTGCTTTGCCGTTTCAGTAATAACCGACCTTTGTTACCCTGAGGCAATTGAAGAAGTGAAGATTGAAAAAATATTGGCTGCAGCTGCCAAAGCAGAACCATTTTTAACAGAATTAATGAGCAACATGTTGGATTCATAATTTTTAGTACTGGTCTAAAATCTAAGTACATTACCCATATAACCTGAGTTCGGGATAAGGAATAGCTGCCAGAAAATAAAATAGATAGGTGAGCTCTTTAATATAAAAAGCAAAGATATAATGGATTATTTCAAGATTTTTATATTCAAAAGATTGCCTGCTAGATATTTTCCCTTTGGGCTTTAACGAAACTTCCCTAAACCTCCTTATATTTTCTTGAATTAACCCGTTAGTCCTACAAAAATCTAAGTTGTTTATGAAAGTTTCGATTAAAGCTGACAGCATTCCTTATCCCGAACTCAGGTATATAGTTCGACACCTAGGTTTATCACCGCATCTATTTTGGTGCTTCTCTATGTCTACTTTTCAATTACTTAACACCAATTATTTGCACTCAACAACCCGTTAGTTTGATTAAAAATTGCATCTATTATTTTTCATAGCGTAAATTTTTACGTAGGTTTAAACTAAATAAACTATAATTTTAACCAAATTAAAGATTAAATATGAAAAAACTATTACTAAGAAAGGTTACCCTCAGTGCCTTCTTCATTGCCTTTAGCATTGGGCTAATGGCGCAATCGACCACACATGTTGATGGAAAAATCACCGATAATAACGGTGACCCAATGGTTGGAGCTAACATTCTTGTAAAAGGACAAGTTATAGGAACAGTTGCCGACATTGATGGAAATTACTCTCTAGATGTAAGATCAGCTCCTCCTTTAACCCTTATTGTTTCTATGATTGGGTATGCTTCGCAAGAAATTGAAATTACTGATGCAAATACCAAAGGAATGGACATTAAGATGGATGAGCAAGCTCTTTTAGGACAAGAAGTAGTTGTTTCTGCATCTAGGATGGAAGAATCTATTTTGGAATCGCCTGTTACAGTTGAGAAAATGGGAATTAATGCCATTAAAAACACGGCCTCTGCCACTTTTTACGATGGTATTGCCAACTTAAAAGGTGTACAAATGACGGCTTCGAGCATGACATTTAAGTCTATTAACACGAGGGGGTTTGCTACAATGGCCAATACTCGTTTTGTACAATTAATAGATGGAATGGATAATTCTGCTCCCGGGCTTAATTTCCCGATGGGAAATATGGTTGGTATTGGAGAGTTAGATATTGAAAGTGTTGAATTGGTTCCAGGGGCAGCTTCTGCATTATACGGCCCAAATGCTTTTAACGGCATTTTACTAATGAACAGTAAAAACCCATTTGATTACCAAGGTCTCAGTGTTAGCGCCAAAGCAGGTGTTACTCAACAAGAAGCCGCTGGAACAAATGGTTATTACGATTTTAACCTTAGGTATGCAAAAGCATTTAATAATAAATTTGCCTTTAAAGTTAATTTTTCTTACCTAACCGCACAAGATTGGTGGGCTGCTGATTACTCTCAGCATGCAGAAGAAGAGCCAGGACAGTTTAATACCAATTATAATGGGATTAATATCTATGGAGACGCAGTTGCAACCACCCTAAATTTTGATGCAATAGCTTCTGATTTTGGAATAAATGCACCTCCAGGAACTTTTGGTGCAGAAAAAATAGCACGTACAGGGTATCAAGAAGTTGACCTGATTGATTATAATACAGAAAGTATTAAAGGTTCTGTTGGGCTAAACTATAGGCTATCGGACAAAATGGAGTTGTCTTACGACTACCGATTTGGAAAAGGCACTGCCATTTACCAAGGTTTTAGCCGCTATTCGCTTAATAATTTAAGCTTACAACAGCATAAAATTGAGCTTAGAGGCGATAACTTTTTTGTTAGAGCTTATGGCACGTTCGAAAATGCGGGCGACTCCTATGATTCACGTTTTGCTGCTTGGAACATTAATAGAGGTTGGAAAGCGGATACAGATTGGTTTGCGCAATACGCTGGAGCCTACGTTACCGGTATAGCCGGCATTCTTGGAACAGGCAACCTACCAACAGATGCACAAAAACAAGCCGTTCACGATGCTGCTAGAGGCGTTGCTGATACAGGGCGTTTAGTCCCAGGCACCCAAGCATTTGAGGACGAGAAAAAAAGAGTTACTGAATTAGCCGATTTGGCAACGGGTGCTAAGTTTTTAGATGAGTCTAAAATGTACCATGCCGAAGGTAGTTTTAATTTTAAAAATCAAATCTCGTTTCTAGATTTAGTAGTTGGTGCGCACTTTAGACAATATAATTTAAACTCGTTTGGCACCATTTTTAATGACAGACCAGTAGAAGATGGTGGTAATGGCCCTATTTCAATTAACGAATACGGTGGATATGCACAGGCTTCGAAAAGAGTTGCCAATGATCGTTTAAAACTAGGTGCTTCGATACGTTACGATAAAAACGAAAACTTTGATGGCCAGATTTCTCCTCGTGCATTTGCAGTAATGTCTGTTGATTCTGACAGAAAGCATAACATAAGGGCATCGTATCAAACAGGTTTTAGAAACCCTGATACGCAATCGCAATTTATTGCGTTGGATTTAGGCCCTGCAACCTTGGTAGGAGGAACACAAAAAAATCTTGATATGTATTCAAAAACAACAAACTTTGGCGGAATATCAGGATCAACTTTGTATGATAATGCCTATACGGCATCGTCTGCTGCTGCCTTTGGTGCTGCTTTTCCTGGCTATGTAACCGAGGCATTTGTGAATGGGGCTCCAGATTTACCTACTGCACAGGCAATGGCTTTGGCGGCACATGCTGATGAGTTGATTGTAGCAGAGAACAAACTAATAGAACCCGAACAAGTAACCTCAATAGAGCTTGGCTACAAAGGTGTGTTTAATAATAAATTTATGATAGATGTAAATTTCTATAGGAGCGAATACACTAATTTTCAACTAATTAACACAGTAGTTGTAATACCAGATGCTGCCGGAGACGTAAATGACCTAACAACATTTACTGGTGCTCAGGCATTTCTAGGAATGGCATCTTTAGGTGAAACTGAAGCTTACCAATTATACACTAATATAGCAGACCCTGTAACTTCTAGTGGTTTTGGCATTGGTTTAAACTACTTATTACCTGGAGGCTACGATTTGGGTGGTAGTTATAATTATGCTGATTTTAGCTTAGATACACAATCGAACCCAGATAACATCCCTGGTTTTAACACACCAAAAAACAGGTATAATATCCAGTTTAGCAATCGCGAAGTGTTTGACAATTTTGGGTTTAGCGCTTCTTATAGATGGTCTGATAAATACGACTGGACAGGAACCTTCGGTAATGGCCCTGTAGCAGCATTTTCATCTTTAGATATGCAAGTTAGTTATAACATTACTGGAATGAGGTCTGTTGTTAAACTAGGTGCTAATAATATATTAGGTACAGAATTTGTACAAGCGTATGGTGCTCCTGCTATTGGAAGCACTTATTATTTATCGTTAACATTTGATGAAATGTTTCGTAAGTAATTAGATTATTTATCTCACTAAAAAAGGTCAACTAGCAAGTTGGCCTTTTTTAGTTTACCCAGTAATTGTTGAATGAGGCAATGCAATAAACAATAGTGTACAAAAAACATTACCACGATGCCAAACAACTACAAACCTGAGTTCGGGATAAGGAATAGCTGCCAGAAAATAAAATAGTAGGTGAGCTTTTTAATATAAAAAGCAAAGATATAATGGATTATTTCAAGATTTTTATATTCAAAAGATTGCCTGCTAGATATTTTCCCTTTGGGCTTTAAAGATTACAAGAGCTCCAATACTCGATATTGTTTTTGTAACCTACCTGTAGCGTTAATCGTATAAACATAAAAAGTTTGAGTACATGTTAAAAAAAACAATCTCATTATTTAAAACTTCCTTCCCGTTTTGGTGTGTGGTTGTATTAGCAACCGCCTTTTCTTGTAATAACTCAGAAGTTACCCCAGAGCCAGAAGTTATTTATCCTTTACTGCTTAACTCAAGTATTACACACGATAATGAGGATAGAGCATATTTGCTCTATATTCCAGAAGGGTATAATGAAAGTTCTGAGTGGCCATTAGTTATTAATTTTCATGGCAGAGGTAGCTCAAACCAGGTTCAAATGAGCTACTCTCAATTTAACACCTTGGCAGATGAGCATAAATTTATGGTAGCATACCCACAAGGGTTAGTTGGCACTGTAGGAGGTGTAACAGCTACACACTGGAATTCTAATTTTAGAACAGGCATTGATGATACGGGTTTTGTTAATGTAATGATTGATGAGATATATGCTAATCAAGGCCTTGATTTAACTAAAGTTTATGCTATTGGAATGTCTAACGGAGGGTTTATGGCCTATACCCTGGCTTGCGATATGAGTGATAGAATTGCAGCAATTGCCTCTGTTACAGGAGGCATGTCTGCTAACTCGTTAGATATTTGTTCACCGTTAAGACCCGTGCCAATAATCGAATTTCATGGCACAGCAGATGAAGTAGTTCCTTACTGGGGCCTGGATGGGTTACCACCAACCGTACCAGATGTGGTAGATTTTTGGGTAAGCAATAACCAGTGCAATGCATCTGAAGTAATTGAAGAAGAATTGCCCGACACCAACATAGATGATAACTCAACAGTATCGTTACAGCAATATAATTCGTGCAACCAAGCAACGAATGTTGTTTTCTATACCATTAATAATGGGGGACATACTTGGCCAGGAGCCTTTCCTGTGGCTTCCTTAGGAAGCACCAACCAAGATATTAATGCAAGTGGCCTTATTTGGGAGTTTTTGAATAGTCATAACCACCCAAACCCGAAAATGCCTGGCAGTTAGTACCTTTAAAAGTTCGGAATAAAAACTTGACTCTCTGTTTATAAATTCCTTGTTTATTATATTTACCATCTAGACACAAACTAAGTTTATTATGAAAAAAATCTCAACACTATTCTTATTGCTTGCTATAATTTCTACCTCTTGTAAAAAAGATGAACAATTGGCACCCGACTTATCGGGTAATTACACCTTTGAATCGGCCACGCTGGTAGATGGCAATATATTAGATTTAACCACCACAGACTTGGTTATACTTAATGCCACAACTGACCCTGATGCAACTCCGCCTAATTCTTTAACCCTTCAAAAAGGGGAAAGTGCCGCTACCTCTGACTTAGTAGATTTAATGCTATCGTTAAGTGCACCCTGCACTGATCTAAATTTAAATAACTGGCAGTATGCGATTAATTTCAAATCGGACAATGTACTTGCTTTTATTTGTTCATCTGAAAACGATAAGAGTGACGATGTTGGTACCTGGGCGTTAGAAGATAGCAATAATACCCTTAAATTGAATTTTAGTAGTGGCTTATTTGAAGGCCTATCATCTATTCCAATAAGTTTAAAAGATGTAAGTTTTGCAGATGGAAAAATTAAGGGAACTATTAAGAGTTTTCCAATGATGAAAGACTTGGATGAAAACATAAATGATGTATCTAATATTCAATTAGTTTCTTTTGATATTGTGTTAACCAAATAAAAATCCTGCGTCAGCATAAAATTCAATAATACTCACATTCTTCCTTTTCCATTCTGATTCGCTTTTTAGCGGAGAAGAATCTTCTACACCATTATCATTGGTAATTGTTTTAACCTTAGAACCTGAGTTCGACCTAAGGAATGCTGCCAGAAAAGAAGATAGTAGGTGAAATTTTGGAAATGAAAAGTGAAGAAATAATGGATTATTTCAAGAATTTTATTTCTAAAAGATTGCCTGCTAGATATTTTCCCTTTGGGCTTTAGTGAAATTTCCCTAAACTTCCTCAAATTTCTTTGAATTAACTCGTTAGTCCTGCATAAATTTGAGTTGTTTACGAAATTTTCACTTAAAGCTGACAGTATTCCTTAGGTCGAACTCAGGTTTAGAAGATTCTTCCTCCGTCAGAATAGAAAAAGAAAACATTACACTCTTCAAGCTTTAAAAGATGGCTGCTTCAGAAGATTCTTCCCTGAAAAAACGGGGCAGGCTCTTCGTCAGAGTAGAAAAAAAAGGTTGTAAACAAAAAAATTGCCCAGCTCCAAGCAGTCTGACTTGCTGAAACCAAGGCAATTTTAATCGAATAAACCCAATACTCGATATTATTTTTAAGGATATGAGTTAAGGATTAATGGTGCCTCAACTCAACATTGCATGCACGATTAACCGATAACTTATAGCTGACATTAATCTACATTATCGTGTAAGAATCTGTTATTCCCAAGAATATGATTATCATCGTTTAAGTTAAACCGAGAAATATTCCGTTCCGATGAATGAGGTACATCGTCAAATTTCACTTTCCTACGTTCAAAAGCAGGCACATCAAACTTGGTCTTATAATTCTCTTCTTTATTAGTAAAATTATTACTCACCAGTTTATCAACTCGTTCACGCCTTTTATGGTCTAACACTTCTTTACGAGTAGATGATATTTCAAGGCCTCCACCCGGTGTCTGAGGCGTAGTTTTAAGTACCATTGCTTCCTCCTCTTCTTGCCCAAACAAGTCACTACCCTCCTCGCTATTACTGCTATTCATATCAAATCTAAAGCCTTTAGAAAATTCATCTTCCTCGGTTTGCACCATTGGAGGCTCATTTGATAGTTTTTCATAAGAAGTAATCACTTCCTCTTGATGGTTTTCAGAAGAAATTGGGTCTGACTCGGCTTCATTAAAGCTCGTTACTTGCTTTTCAGAATCTAAGTCAAACACTTTTCTTTGAGGCTCAAGATTCAATCCATTTTTATCGGTTTCTTCAAACCCTGTAGCAATAACAGTAACTCTAATATTATTACCAAGCTCACTATCTACACCGTGGCCAAATATTACCTCAGCGTCATCACCGGCAATTTCCTGAATGTATTCGGTAATGATGGTTAACTCATCCATTTGAAGCTCTGCTTGTTCACCAGAAATAATGGAAAGCAGTATTTTCTGAGCACCATGAATATTTTTATTATTCAAGAGTGGTGAGTTTAAAGCACCTTCTGCGGCACGTAAGGCTCTATCGTCACCTTCCATTGTGGCAGAACCCATTACAGCCGCACCTGCTTCAAACATAACGGTACGCACATCTTGAAAATCAACATTTACATGGCCTGGAACCGTTATTATTTCGGCTATGCCTTTGGCGCCTGTTGTTAATACATTATCGGCTTTGGCAAAAGCTTCACTAATAGCCAAATTGCCATAAATCTCTCTTAATTTATCATTAAGAATAACCAGCACAGTATCGCAATTCTTCCGCAATTGGTCGATACCCGTTTCTGCTTGCTTCATTTTCTTTTTGCCTTCAAAAGCAAATGGGACTGTAACAATACCTACAGTTAACACATCCATCTCTTTGGCAATTTTAGCAATTACTGGAGCAGCTCCAGTACCAGTACCGCCTCCCATACCAGCAGTAACGAAAACCATTTTGGTATCACTACCAATCATTTCACGGATTTCGTCTTTGCTTTCTATGGCTGCATTTTCGCCTTTATCGGGGTTGGCTCCTGCACCAAGCCCTTCCGTAAGGTTAATACCTATCTGAAGCCTATTAGGCACGGGGCTACTTTTCAAAGCTTGAGAATCGGTGTTACACACCACAAATTCTACATCTTTGATTCCTTGATTAAACATGTGGTTTACGGCATTGCTGCCACCACCTCCTACACCAATTACCTTTATTATGGATTTGTGGTGTTTGGGAATTTCAAAATTGTACATGTTGTCAGACATAATGTTTAAATTTTGGTTTCTATTTTATTTAGTTATTTGTTATTGGTTAATGGATATTAATAATCTCCATCACCCATATCATCTATTAATAATCCTTTAGTTTTAGCTAATATTTTCTGCACAAATGATTTTGCATTATCAGCGGTAGATTGTTCTCCAGTTTTAGTGGAAGCAGTGAGTTCTTCATAGGTGTTTTGGCGATCGTCAATATCCATAAAGCCAGATAACACTAACCCGATTGACGTTGCGTACATGGGAGATTTAATATCCGATGTGCTCTTTCCTAAATGCTCATTCGGATGCCCAATTCGCACATCCACACCTGTCATATATTCTACCAATTGTTTTACCGATTGCAATTGAGAACCTCCTCCAGTAAGCACAATACCTCCAGCTAGGTTTCCTTCGTAGCCACTGTTAATTATTTCAGCATGAACATGCTCAATAATTTCTTCCATTCTAGCTTCAATTATATGAGCTAAGTTTTTAACAGAAATTTCCTTTGGAGGCCGATTTCGTAAGCCTGGAATTGCAATAATTTCATTCGGATTTGCTTGCTCCGC
Source organism: Cyclobacteriaceae bacterium (assembly GCA_021648745.1). Classification (GTDB taxonomy): domain Bacteria; phylum Bacteroidota; class Bacteroidia; order Cytophagales; family Cyclobacteriaceae; genus JAKISE01. Next base: position 20,633 of record JAKISE010000009.1, on the reverse strand, counting down.
AATGGCTACTCCAAATTTAGTTTTAAGAGATTCTGCTTGGTTATTAAGTACGTGGCACCCTTGCTTTATATCGGCAGTAAGAATATTGCCTCCAAAAGGAATTACTGCAGTATGGCGGATAATGCCATCATAAAATATAGCCACATCGGTGGTGCCACCGCCAATATCTACCAAGCAAACGCCTGCTTCTTTTTCTTCATCGCTTAATACCGACATGCTTGACGCAATAGGCTCTAAGATGAGGTTATCGGTTTCTAACCCTGCCCGCTTCACGCATTTATTAATGTTATTAATGGCATTGGTTTGAGCAGTAATTATGTGGAAATCAGCCTCTAAACGCACACCTGACATGCCAACCGGTTCTTTAATACCATCTTCGTAATCCACAATATAGTCTTGTGGCATTACATGAATAATTTCGCTACCAGGTGCTATTACAGTTCGATATTGTTCTTCAGTTAATTGAAGTACATCTTCTACCGTAATTTCCTCATCAGTAGTTTTCCGTGTGATACCATTATGGGTAACCATGCTGTTTATATGTTGGCCAGCAATACCTACATTAACTACATTAATATTTATGCCCGATTGGTTTTCGGCTTCGGCAATGGCCTGTTGAATGGCTTTTGTGGTTTTATCAATATTGATAACTATACCACGAATTACACCATCCGACACAGCTTTGCCTGTACCAAGAATTTCGAGCTTGCCGTATTCGTTTTTACGGCCAACCATGGCACAAATTTTTGTGGTGCCGATGTCAAGTCCTACTACTATTTTGTCTGTGTCCATATCGTTATTGTTTGGGTTTATTCGCAAATGATTTGGTTTTTATACTTGAGATTAACTCTACTATATGAGTTCCAGCCATTTCTAGGCAGAATTTTATCGTAGAATAATCTCAACTTCTTAAATTTCTTTTCTATATCCTCTATTTTTCCAAACTCGATGTATTGTTTGGTTACTTGTGGGTAGAGAATTACTTCCCCATTTTCCAATAGTTTGATTTGTGCTATTTGAGCTTTTAAAAACTCATCGGCTACTATGTACTGAATCAATTTATATAAATTGGCATACGCTCCCTCTGTAATATTAACCTGCTCCGATAATTCCTTTGACTCTTCACCAGTGATAATGATCGCGCGCCTGCTGTATTTAGAAGAGACAGGTAGAATTTGCCCATCTTCACCAATGTAGGCATCGGGCCCATTATAACGAACCACCCTAGCCATCGGCTTTCTTAAGCCCACATGCACCATCATATTGCCTGCGTGATCTACATATATTTCTGCTTTATTCAAAAATGCTTCTGCAGTTAGACGCTGTTCAATTTCTCTAAGGTTCAGTCGGCTAAAATGCGCTCCTTCAATAATTGCTGTACCGTTTGAAGTAATGAGATCCAAGATGTCATTATCATCAACAAAGTGATTTTCAAGCTGATTATCAATAGTAATAATAATGTCGTTACATACCTTGCTATTACTTTTTGCCGATTCGAACCCAATAAGCAATACACTTATTAATAATACCCCTGCTACCCACGATATGGTTTTAATATGTTTACGCATGGGCTAATATATTTTTAATTTCAGGCACTAAACGATCTATATCCCCAGCTCCTAAGGTGGCCAGCACCTCAAAATCAGAACTCTTAATTTCTTGAATTACTGCATCTTTTCTCATTAGTTTTTTATTGCCCAACTGCATCTGACTAAGGATTAAATCAGAATTAACCCCTTCCATTGGCAACTCTCTGGCAGGATAAATATCCAATAACCAAACTTGGTCGGCTTGATCTAAGGCTTTTGCAAACCCAGAAGAAAAATCCTTGGTTCTACTAAATAAATGAGGTTGGAAAATAACTGTTAGTTTTTTACCAGGGTATAATGCTTTTGCAGATCTGATAAATGCACTGAGTTCTTCAGGGTGATGTGCATAATCATCGATATATACTTTGCTGGAAGATTTAAAAATGAACTCAAATCTTCTTTTTACTCCTCTATAAGCAGCTACACCCTCTTTTATTTTTTGTTCTGGTATATGTAAAAGCAAGGCGGTTCTAATGGCTGCCAATGCATTTTCTACATTATGAAAACCGGGAAGGCTTAACTCTACTCCTTCAATCTTGGTGTTTTCATCAACATAATCGAAGACAAAAACACTTTCTCCTATTTTAATATTTTTAGCTCGAATTCCGCTTCCATTTAATCCGTATTCAGACCCGAAGTTTAAGGCTAGTGAGTCATTTGCTTTTTGGGAAATTAATAATTCCCCATCTTCCTCAAGCTTATTGATAAACGCCTTAAAGCTATTTTTCAGTTCTTCCCCATTTCCATAAATGTCCAAATGATCGGCATCGGTAGAAGTTACCACTGCAATGTTTGGAGATAAGTGCAAGAAAGAACGATCAAACTCATCTGCTTCAATTACGGCTATGGCTTTATCCGTTTTTCCAATCACTAAGTTGGAATTGAAATTAGTTGCAATTCCACCAATAAAGCCTGTAATATCTACGCCTGCAAAATGTAAAAGGTGGGCAATCATAGACGAGGTAGTGGTTTTACCATGAGTACCGGCTACGGCAACTGTAAAGTAGTTTCGGCTAATATCACCTAGTACTTCTGCTCTCTTTTTAATTGTAAAACCTCCTGTTTTAAAATAGGCTAGTTCTTTATGATCTGCTGGAATAGCAGGTGTATAAATTACTAGGGTGTTTTCTTTAGTTGCGGCTGAAAGAATGTTTTTAACATCATCATGATAATGAATCATAATTCCTTCTTTTTCAAGTATTACTGTTAACTCTGATGAAGTTTTATCGTAGCCAAAAACTCTATAATCCGTAGCATTGAACCAACGTGCAAGCGCACTCATACCGATGCCACCCACACCAATAAAATACACGATATCGTAGTTCAATTTCTTCATTTAATCAATGACAATACTTGAGTGAGAATTGATTGCGTTGCATCGGGCTTGCCCAACTTTAATATATTCTGCTCTAATTCTTTAAGCCTACTTTCATTTTCTAAAAGCTCAAAAGCTTTGTCCACCAACTCGTTAATGGCATCTTCATCTTTAATTAGTTCTGCAGCATTTTTGTTTACCAAAGCCATCGCATTTTTTGTTTGATGATCTTCTGCTACATTTGGTGAAGGAACAAAAACAACTGCTTTACCAATTACGCTTAACTCTGAAATGGTAAGAGCTCCTGCCCTTGAGACAACTACATCTGCTGTGGCATAAGCTTTATCCATCTCTTTAATAAATTCTACCAATCTGATATTCTTGAGTTCGAACGGTTTAACTCTCTCCAACATTTCTTTATAATAGAAACTGCCCGTTTGCCAAATCACTTGGTAATTAGAAAGAAGCAAACGCTCAATGTTCTGCATAATGCTTTCATTCAATGTGCGAGCTCCTAAACTGCCTCCAATCACGAGGATTGTTTGCTTATCTTCTTCTAGGTTAAAATGGGCTAAAGCCTCATTCCTATCAATGCCTAATTTAATGTTTGGTCGAATCGGGTTGCCTGTTAATTCAATTTTATCAGCAGGAAAAAACTGACTCATATTTTCATAGGCTACGCAAATTTTACTAGCTCTTTTGGCCACAGCCTTATTAGCCAAGCCAGCATAGGAATTTTGTTCTTGTAACACTATAGGCACTCCTTTGCGAGCTGCAGCCAATGTGATTGGGCTACTCGCATAGCCTCCAAATCCTACAACCACTTGTGGTTTAAACTTTCTTAAAATACGAATAGACGACAAGAAACTGGAGATTACTTTCAAGGGGAATAGAAGGTTCTCCAGAGTCAAGCGTCTTTGAAATCCTGATATATTTAGTCCAATTATATCATAGCCAGCTTCTACTACTTTAGTCATTTCCATACGTCCTTTGGCTCCTACAAATAAAATTTCAGAAGCAGGAAACTGCTCCATTATTTTATCTGCCAACGCCAACGCAGGAAAAATATGGCCACCGGTGCCTCCTCCGCTTAGTATCACTCGATATGATTTATTATTGGGTTCGATAATTTTATTGTTCTTTTATATTAGTTTGTTTATTCTAACAGTTTCCTGCCTTCGCAGGAATGACGGTTATTATGTTTCTGTTTTAAGTTTTGCAACATTTTTAAATTGTCCTTTGGCAGGTGCAATACTCGTATCCACCTCTCCTCTGCTTACACTTAAAATAATCCCTAAGGACATTCCGGTGAACAAAAGAGATGTGCCTCCCATACTTAAGAAAGGCAGAGGTAAGCCTGTTATAGGCCCTAAGCCTACCACCACACCCATATTAACCATGGCCTGTATAACCAGTGCAAAGGACAATCCAGCAGATAATAAGCCTCCAAAGGCTCGTTCACTGTTAGCTACGGCTTTCATTCCTCTAAATAAAAGGGCGAGGTATAAGAGTATAATTATTGCTCCCCCTATCATACCATACTCTTCAATGATAATGGCATACACAAAATCTGAATAAGGGTGAGGAAGAAAATCTTTTTGGGCACTTTTACCAGGCCCTTTGCCTGTAATGCCCCCAGAAGCAATGGCAATTCGAGCCTGTTCAGCTTGATAAGGTAATCTATCGTCATTAAAAAACGCTTCTACCCTACTTTTAGCTGTAGCTCCTCGCTGACCAACAACAAAGGCTAGAGAACCTGCCATTGCGCCAACCAACACTAATAAACCCAAATATTTGAGTGGCACCCTTCCTATAAACATTATCAACATTACAGTTGCAAACAGCATAATGGCTGTAGAAAGGTCTGCCATGGCGATAAGCCCGCAGATGATGCCACTCCATACCAACATGGGGATAAGTGTAGTCTTAAAATCTTCTATATTTTGTTGCCTTTTGGCAAGCATTGCTGCAATACCGGCTATTAATGAAAGCTTTGCTAAATCGGATGGTTGAAATACTTGATTGATTACTGGAATGGTAATCCAACGAGAAGCTTCGTTTAAACTAGTGCCAGCTACCCAAGTATAAATTAATAAAGGAACAGACAAAATCATCCCGGCTTTGGCCAAGGTAGAATAAAACCTATAATCGATATTATGGGCTACCCACATCGCGAATAAGCTCAAGGCTATGAGGAGTGTATGTTTTAGCAAATAGTATTCAGTGCTCTCCATATTTCGGTAAGCTAATGCTCGTGTAGAACTGTACACCACAAACAAGCTTATTACACCTAAAATGATTGCAATTGCCCAGATTACAGGATCACCTTTGATATTATTATTGAGCCATTCTTTTACCTTATCCATCTATCTCAGATTTAAGTTCATAAACAGCTTCTTTAAATAATTCACCTCTACGGGCGTAATTTTCGAATAAATCGAAACTAGCACAGGCAGGAGATAAAAGCACCACATCGGTCGATTTTGCATATTCAAATGCCATTCGAGCCGCCTCTTTTACATCTTGTGTTTCAGAGATGTTTGAGACGATAGGTTCAAAAAAATCAGTCAGTTTCTTATTATCAGCTCCAAGGCAAACCATCGCTTTCACCTTTTTTGTTACTAATTCCTTTATTTGGTTATAATCATTGCCCTTGTCTTGCCCTCCTGCAATCCACACAATATCATTTGAATAACTACCTAGTGCATAATAAACGGCCTCTACATTGGTGGCTTTAGTATCGTTCACAAATTCAACCCCTTGAATAGAAGTGATATACTCCATTCGGTTTGGTGCATTTTTAAAGCTAGGTAAATGCGCTAACACATCTTCTTTAGAAATACCATAGTGTAACACAGCAGTTATAGCCGCCAACATATTGAGTACATTATGCTCGCCTCTTAAAGGAAATAAATTAGCTGGAACATCAAATTGGTCTTCCTTAAACTGTATAGCAAGCCCTTCTAGAGATTTAAACCCAACTGTTTTAATGGATTTCTTAAATCCGATTGGAGCCAAATTTATCTTTTGAGTTAGTTGAATCACTTTTTCATGCAGCACGTCATCTTCTTCAAAATGAATTAAGCAATCTTGCTCTTGCATATTTTTAGTAATACGCATTTTAGAATTTGCGTACTTATCAAAATCGTAATTATAACGGTCTAAATGGTCAGGTGTGATATTTAACAGAATAGCTATGCTAGGTTTAAAGCTGCTAATAGCATCTAACTGAAAACTGCTGACTTCCACCACATATACCTCTGCACTATCTTCAATTACTTGGCGTGCCAAGCTATGCCCTACATTGCCTGCTAAACCTGCATTTACACCTGATTTAGTTAATAAATGATGAATTAGCAATGTGGTTGTCGTTTTACCATTACTACCCGTAATGGCAATAATCGGTTTTGAGGTATGTTGATACCCGAACTCCAATTCATCTATAATTTCAATTTTCTTTTGTACAGCACTTTCTACAATTTGAGTATTTTCAGGAATACCAGGACTCTTAATGACTAATGAAGCCCCTTCTAATAGATTATCTGAATGTCCATTTTCTTCAAAATGAATATTATTATCAATTAAATCCTGCTTATAATTACCCTTGATTGTACCGAAATCTGACACAAATACATCATAGCCCTTGCTTTTGGCAAGAAGGGCTGCTCCCACTCCGCTTTCTCCAGCTCCTAGTATGATGATTCGTTCACTCATTATCTAATTTTTAGCGTAGCCAAGGTTAGTATTGCTAATAATATTCCTATGATCCAAAACCTTGTAACTATCTTGGGTTCTGGTATTAATTTCTTTTGGTAGTGATGGTGAAGGGGTGACATTAAAAATATTCTTCGCCCTTCTCCGTATTTCTTTTTGGTGTATTTAAAGTAGCTCACTTGAACAATCACCGAAAGCAGTTCAATTAGGTAAATGCCACATAATATTGGAATCAGTAATTCTTTTCGAATTACCAAGGCAAAAACGGCTACAATTCCGCCCAAAGCCAAACTTCCTGTATCTCCCATAAACACCTGAGCAGGATATGAGTTATACCAAAGAAAACCTACAGTTGCTCCTACTAATGCCGTACTAAAAATGAGAAGTTCACCCGAATTTGGAATGTACATTATGTTGAGGTATTGGCTAAAATCGACACGGCCCGATACATAGGCCAGAACACCAAGAGTGCCCACAATAATGGCTGTAGTGCCTGCTGCTAGCCCATCTATGCCATCAGTAATATTGGCTCCGTTTGATACTGCTGTTATAATAAAAGTGGCAATGAGCACGTAAATTATCCACGTGTATTTGCTATCAAATGGGTTTAATACATTGTAATCCGCTTCATTATTTTTAAAGAACGGCATAGTTGTTTTGGTAGATTTTACATCGTTATAAACAGGCGTTTTATCGGATACGGACATCTGCGTTGACGCTTTTGGGTCAAATTCTCGAACCACTACATCATCATTAAAATAGAGGGTTAAACCTACAATTAAGCCTAAGCCTACTTGCCCCACAATTTTAAATTTACCACTTAAACCTTCTTTGTCTTTCTTAAAAACTTTAATGTAATCATCAATAAAACCTACAGTACCCATCCAAAGGGTGGTTACAAGTAATAAGATGATATACACATTATCTAAGCGCGCAAACAGCACTGTTGGTAATACAATAGATAGAATAATAATAAGGCCTCCCATCGTTGGTGTGCCTTTTTTCTCCATCTGCCCTTCGAGCCCAAGGTCTCTGATCGACTCTCCCACTTGCAGTTTTTGAAGCATTTTAATAAGACGTTCGCCAAAAATTACCGATATTAATATGGATAAAATCACAGCCATACCAGACCTGAAGGAGATGTATTGAAACAGCCCCGAGCCGGCAAAGTCGAACTTAGTATGCAAAAACTGAAATAGATGATATAGCATACTAGTTGTTCATAAGGTTTAACATTTCACTTAGCACTTTTCGATCGTCAAATGGTAATCTCTCACCCTTAATTTCTTGGTAATTTTCATGACCCTTGCCTGCTACCAGAATAATGTCATTGGGGGAAGCCAATAAACAAGCGGTTTTTATGGCTTCTTCTCTATTCACTAAAGCCACCACTTTTCGCTTATTGCTTGCGCCTACACCTTGCTTCATTTCATCTATAATCACATTTGGGTCTTCACTTCTTGGGTTATCTGACGTAAGAATAACCTTATCGCTCATCTCTGAGGCAATTGAACCCATCAATGGTCTTTTGTCTTTGTCACGATCACCACCACAGCCCACCACGGTAATTACAGATTCATTTCCTGTCCTCAATCCTGAAATGGTGTCTAGCACATTTTTAAGGGCATCGGGTGTATGTGCATAATCAACCAAAGCTGTAATTTTTACCATATTGGGTACTACTTCCATTCTACCAGGAACGGGATCAATATTGGAAAGCACAGTAAGCACTTCATCTGGTTGCTCGCCCATTAAAATGGCGGTTCCATAAACAGATAAAATGTTATAAGCATTAAAATCGCCAAATAACTTAAACCAGATTGACCGGTTATCGATGGTCATTTCCAATCCTTGCAAGCTGTTAGAAATAATTTTTCCTTTAAATTCACTGGCACTTTTTAATGAATAACTACTCTTTGTTGCCTTCGTATTTTGCCACATTATTTTACCACGTTTATCATCGGTATTTACGAGGGCAAAAGCTGATTTTGGCAGCCCATCAAATAATAATTTCTTAGCTGCTATATAAGCATCAAATGTTTTGTGGTAATCCAGGTGATCGTGGGAAATATTGGTAAAGAGGGCACCAGCATATTCAATTCCTGCCGTTCTCTTTTGATCTAAGGCATGTGAACTCACCTCCATAAAACAATGCGTACATCCTTGCTTTATCATTTCAGCTAAATTCTCATTTAGCTGTAAAGCATCTCCTGTGGTATGGGTAGCCTTAAGTACCGTATCGCCAATTCTATTTTCTATGGTTGAAAGCAAACCTGATTTATAGCCCAGCTGACTAAACAAGTTGAATAATAATGTGGCAACCGTGGTTTTACCATTGGTACCTGTAACACCAATTAGCTTTAGTTTTTTTGAAGGGTTGTCAAAGTAGTTTGCAGCCATAATACTTAAGGCCTCTGCACTATTTTTTACCTCTATATAAGTAATCTGCTCTTCCAGAATCTCTGGGAGCACTTCACATACAATTACCCTTGCACCTTGCTCAATTGTTTTAGAAATGTACGAATGACCATCCACTGCTGTACCTTTCACAGCCACAAAGGCATCGCCCTTTTTTACTTTTCTAGAATCAAAGCATAGTTTGTTAAAACTCACATCTGTTGAGCCAGACACGGCCTTTAGAGAAACATTATATAATATGTTGTTTAACTTTTTCACTAGCCTAATTCAATAAGTATAATGTCACCTTTACTCGACCTTTTGCCAGCCAAAATTGATTGTTTCTTCACTCTACCTTCGCCCGAAATATCTACTCTAAAGCCATTTGACTCTAGTACATAAAGGGCATCACGCAAGGTCATACCCACCACATTCGGTGTTAATCCTAATTGAATCTCATTTTTCTTCCAATCGATGGAGTTATCCTTAATCTTTGCTTTCACCCAATCGGCCTCCTCAGCCAAATGATTAGACACTCCAATTTCATTACAAATGGCGACTAAGTCAGGCTGGTAACCAGCTTTAATCACAGGAAACACACCATATTCACGCTTAAAATCATGGGCCAGTTCAGTATGCATATTTACCTCTTTGGCATATACATGATCGGCAATTTCTTTAAAAACCGGAGCCGCTACATTACTACCATACTGGTACACCCCTCTAGGGTTTTCGATTACCACTATTATGCTGTATTGAGGTGTATCTGCTGGAAAATAGCCCGCAAAAGAAGTCATATATTGCTTTTGGTACCTGCCATTTTTTAATGTTTGAGCAGTACCTGTTTTACCGGCAATTTTATAATCTGTATCACTTATATTATTGGCGGTACCATTTTCGACTACCCCTTCAAGTAAAATTTTAATTTGAGCCAGCGTTTCATCCGAGCATATTTTCTTATTCATCACTGTAGTGTTGAATACATTTACTTCTTTTTCGGCCTTGGTTATTCTTTTAATAATCATTGGCTTAACCATTACCCCATTATTGGCAACCGCATTAAACATCGTTAAGGTATGCAATGGAGTAAGCTCTAACCCATAGCCATGTGCCATCCAAGGAAGTGTAATTCCACTCCATTCTTCAGGTTTCTTTACTTTGGGCACCCCTTCACCTACCATTTGAAATCCCATGGGTCGGGTGAGGCCATAATCCACTAAGTGGTTATAAAATTTTTGAGGTTTTAATCCATAATACTTGTCAGCCAATTTGGCCATGGCAATGTTGGAGGATTGCTCAAAAGCCTCTTTGATTGTTATCGTTCCATACCCACCTTCTTTATGATCACTTACAGACTCTTCATAAAACTGCTCTACACCATCTCCCGTTTTTATAGAATCTGTAAGCTTCAAGTTCGTGTCCTCGAACAAAGCCAACATAGTAACTAATTTAAAAGTAGAACCAGGCTCTCGTAACCCATGGCTACCTACTGCATAATTATACCTTTCAGAATACGTGCCGTTGGAGTTTTTACTAAGGTTTGCAATCGCTTTAATATGACCAGTAGCTACTTCCATCACTACCACAGTTCCATAATCCGCCTTATGCCTGCCTAATGCGTTTAATAAGGCAGACTCAGCTACATCTTGTAAATTAATGTCGATGGTGGTTTCTAAATCGTAACCATCAACTGGCCTTACCTCTGAAGCATCAGGAATAGGTCGCCATTTACCACCTACGGTTTTCCGATAGAGGGCTTTGCCATCCAAGCCGGCAAGGTCTGTATTGAACGAGTATTCTAACCCAGCTCCTCTTCCGTTTTCATTAATAAACCCAATAGATCGTTGACCGAGGTATCCAAATGGTTTAAATCGTTTATCCACTTTGGTAAAAAGGGCACCGCCATCCATTCGTCCTTCACGAAAGATTGGCCATTGCTCCATTTTCTTTTTCTCTTGATAATCGATGAGTTTCCTGTTAAGAAGAACGTACCTTCTTCCAGAATTTCGAGCATCTAGGATTCGTTGTTTATAAATTTCTTTTGAGTTGTCTTTATAAAAATTATTAAGCAAGTGGGCTAATGAGTCGAGCCCATCATCCATCATTTGCTTGGTAGCCCTTGATGGATCTAGTGCGAGCCTGTAGAATGGAATAGAAGTAGCTAGCAAACTACCGTTGTCTGAAATAATATTACCTCTAGTGGCAGGGACTGACCTATACTCTAGGCCAATTTCAGCAGCAATCGATCTCCATTTCTCCCCTTCTACAAACTGAATAACACCAATTTTGTATACAATGGCAATACCAAATAATAGCATTGGCAAAAATGCTAACCTTACTCTAAGCAATATGGAATTTTTTATATTCACTCCGCAGGCATTTTTAGTTTGTAAGGAGGATCCATGCTTTCTACCAAGCCTAGTGGCTTCACCTTCTTCTGCACTTCCGATTGCAAACGCGAGTACATATATTGTGCCTTAAGGGTGGTATAATGTGCCCGCAAATCTTCTACTTCAGCCTCAAGCTTATTTATATTTCGAGCATTTTTATCGGCATAATGGTTATAGCCAATGTAAAATATGATAAGTAAAATGGTGAATAACACATTGGGTAAATACTTTAAAGGAAGGCCATTCTCAAAAAACCTATCCACGCGAACTAGCCTCTCCATTACTGAAAAGAGGTTTTTTCTTGTTCCCTTAGGTTCTTTAAATGAATTTTTAGCCATTTTAATTAACTACTAATTTTGTCGCTATCCTTAATTTGGCACTACGTGCTCTATTATTCAATTTTAACTCCTCCTCGTCTGCCACAATTGGCTTGCGAGTTACAGGTTCTAATGGCCTAATCATGTTGCCATAAAAATCCTTTTCAACTTCTCCTCTAAACTTTCCTTTAGAAAAATAATTTTTAACTGGCCTGTCTTCTAATGAGTGATAACTCATCACCACAAATCGTCCTCCTGGTTTTAACACCTCGGTAGCCTGTTCGATCATTTCTTCCAATGCACCCATTTCGTCATTAACCACAATGCGCAAAGCCTGAAATACCTGAGCAAAATATTTAAACTGCCTACCCGGTTTTGCGTATTTCTCTAAAATGGATTTTAGGTCTTTAACAGATTCAATTCTACCTTTTACTCTTTCTGAAACAATGGCAGCAGCCAGCGTTTTTGCATTTCTAACCTCGCCATACCTACTTAGTAAATCAACCAGTTCCTTTTCGGTATATTCGTTTATGATGGTTTCTGCTGTTAGCTCACTATTTTGATCCATTCGCATATCAAGTGCTGCATCAAAGCGAGTGGAAAATCCTCTCTCAGGCACATCAATTTGATGCGATGATATTCCCAAGTCAGCTAAAATGCCATCTACTTGTTTTACACCATACAGTCTGAGGTATTTTTTTAAGTATCTGAAATTAGCATTTACAAACTCAAATTGGTCATCTTGAATAACGTCAGATTCTTTTTTAGCGTCATCATCCTGATCAAACCCATACAACTTACCATTTGTAAGAAGTTTTAATATTTCTTTACTATGCCCTCCTCCTCCGAAGGTTAAGTCTACATAAATGCCATTGGGCTTTATCGACAGCCCATCGATGCACTCTTGGAGCATTACAGGTTGGTGATAGGTGTTTGTAGGATTACTCACTTTTAGATAGATGCTTTTGCGCAAGCTTGGCCATTTCGTCCGGATCCTGAATTAAGAAGTCTTGATAGACTTCAGGATCCCAAATTTCCATTTTGCTCCCCATACCAACAATCACTACCTCTTTATTGAGTTTTGCATATTGGATCATCATCTTAGGTATTAGAAAACGTCCTGCACCATCTAACTCAACTGTAGCACTGCCTCTGAAAAAATTTCTTTGAAGCTTTCTCACTTCAGGGTCAAATTCATTCAGTCCTGCAATTTTCGAGTAAACCTTTTTGTATTCACTCAAGGGGTACAGCTCTAAACAGGGTTCGAGCCCTAGTTTAATGTATAATTCTGTGGACGAAGATTCAGGCAAAGCGGTTTTCATCCGCGAAGGAAGCACTAACCTGCCCTTTGCATCGAGTTTACCTGTATATTCACTTGTAAAAAAAGCCATCTGTTTTCCCCTTGAAAGCTTGGTGTCCAAACTGAGTGATTTATGAAAGCGATAAGTACCAACTCTTTGAGTTAAAAAGGTTTCCAAAAATACTTGCAATACCCTGTGGGTGTTCCTGTGATTTTTGTAAACTTTTTATTCTCAAATACTTAGCACCTCTCATCTTTCCTAAATCGCTCAGTTTGGACATTAATTAAACAAACTTAAGAAAATAAATGACACAACCAACCATTTTATGACACAATCTCCCACTTTTTTTGCAAAATATAGATAAAATGAGCAATAATTGGCCATTCAAACAATATTCACTCTTCCGCTGCTACTCAATGCTCAATCAAAATTGTTTGATCTAACACCTTAATCCTGCTTTTAAAATGATAAAATAACGGTGGGGGAAAGTGGAAGAGAATCTACTTATGTCGATTAATGGTATAATCAATCAGCTTTTGTAGCGAGGTTTTATAATCAGAATCAGGAAAATCGCTAAGTACTTCTAGCGCTTGATGATGGTAGGTATTCATAACCTCAATAGAATACTCAATACCACCCGATTGTTTCACAAACTCGATAACTTCTTTTACCTTTTTAGGTTTGTGGCTATGGTTTTTAATAAGATTAATAATCTTTCTTTTCTCATTCCAAGAAGCATCCTTTAAGGCATAGATTAGTGGCAGTGTCATCTTCTTTTCTTTGATATCGATACCCACAGGTTTACCTATTTCTTCGTTGCCGTAATCAAAAAGATCGTCTTTTATTTGAAAGGCCATACCAACCTTAATACCAAAATCCCACATTTTATCTATTACCTCTTGTGGTTGGCCAGAAGAACTCGCTCCCACTGCACAGCAAGAAGCAATAAGCGAAGCTGTTTTTTGTCTGATGACATCGTAATATATTTCTTCATCTATATCGAGCCTACGAGCTTTCTCCATTTGCAGAAGTTCTCCTTCGCTCATTTCTTTTACGGCCCTAGAAACAATCTGCAACAAATCATATTCTTTGTTTTCCATTGCCAATAGCAAGCCTTTCGACAATAAGACATCACCAACCAACACCGCAATTTTATTTTTCCATAAGGCATTAATGGAAAAGAACCCTCTCCTGTAATTAGCATCATCAACGACATCATCATGCACTAAGCTTGCTGTATGCAAGAGTTCAATTAAAGAAGCTCCTATGTAAGTTGAGTCGCTAATACCACCTGAAACACCAGCGCTTAAAAACACAAACATTGGGCGCATTTGCTTGCCTTTCCGTTTGACAATATAGCTCATTATCTTATCCAAAAGAGCCACTTTACTCTTTACAGAGTCCCTAAATTTTTTCTCAAACCCTTCGATTTCAGAATTTATAGGAGCCTTTATTTCTTGCAGTTCTTTTGACATATATAAATTAGAGCCACAAACATAGCATGTACATTACCTAAAGCAAAGCTGTAGTTTTCTTTATAAAGCAATACTTCCCCGTTATTTCTTCATTTGCATTATTAAAATTATTGCCCTAAATTGTTCTACTATTTATTATTTTAATACCAAAATAAATGTGAATTGAGATTTCATAAACTGCTTTTTATCTTTCCAATATTAATCTTAGCAAATTCCTTATGTGTATTTTCGCAAGAGGCTATTTTTTACGGTGCTAGAAATGAGTCACTTGCAAGAGCTACCGTTGCTCTTAACGACTCTTGGGCACTATTTTATAACCCTGCGGGGCTTGTATATCAACAAGTAGAAGTGGTTGCAGGTTACCAAAGTAAATACACTTCTTTAGGTATAGATGATGGAGCTTTTGGGTTTACGTTTCCTATAAAAAACACAGCATTAGGAATAGGTGCCTCCTATTTTGGAGATAATTTATTAAGCAAATCGAAAGTTGTTGCATCTATTGCACATAAAATTAGTAAAACATCCTTAGGTATAAAAACCACATACGACCAATTGAGGATTAATGAAATTGGTAGTAAAGGTATTTTCTACCTAGATATTGGAGGACAAATTAGTATAAACGAACAGGTGATTATTGGAATGGTGATTAATAATATTAATCAAGCCAAATTTGATACACTGTCAATAAGTAGCCCAAACACAAGCGTTCAAGTGGGCATAAATTATCATCCTCATGGTAAGCTCATCCTACTTGCGCAAATAGAAAAGGATATTTCAAATCCTGCTATATTACGGTTGGCACTTGAATATTCTATTTCCAAGTATGTAGTAATCAGAACTGGTGTTCTACCATCGCCCACCGCTGCTTTTGCTGGTGTTGGCCTAAACTGGGCTAAATTTAAACTTGATTTGGTGGCTTCGTACCAACAGTCATTGGGCTGGTCGGGTGGCCTTTCTATTGGAATACCATTAGTGATTTCTGATGCAAAGTAAGGCCTTGTTTATTTGGCTTCTATGCCTTCCGCTAGTTGGATTTGCACAAGAGGTTACTCCTCCAATTAATATAGAGGATCATATTAATGATATTCTATTGTCCAAAGGAGAAGAAGCTGACAATCGATCTTATTATGAATTATTAGTTCAGTTTTACAATAATCCCATAGCTATCAATACTTGTTCTGCATCAGAATTACTGGTATTAGAGCTATTATCTACTAGGCAGATTGACGACATTCTTACTTATAGAACTGAGTATGGATTCTTTGCCAATAAATATGAACTTTTGTCCGTATTGTCTCTTTCTCTCGAGGGCATAAAAGAGATTCTGCCATTCTTAAGTTTTACTAAACCTATTAATGTAGGAGCAGTTCTTAAACAAACAATCAGTGATAATAACAATTACCTACTAGCCTCTGGATCAAGGAGTTTAGAGCTTGCAGATGGATTTCAATCTAATAAATTCTATGGAGACCCCTATCAATACAACCTTAGGTTGAAGTTTGTAAACCCAGGCCATACGAGCTTGGGCATTACTTTGCAAAAAGATCCCGGTGAACTTCTTTTTAGAAATGACACCTTGTACAAGGGACCCGATTTTTACTCTGTGCATTATTATATTCAAAACCAAGGGAGAATTAAGCAGCTAGCTTTAGGTGACTATAAACTTCAATTTGGCCAAGGCCTACTTTTAGGTGCTGGTTTTTTAGTGGGCAAAAACGCTAGTTCCATTACTTCTATACAAACCACATTAAAGGTTCAACCCTATACCTCACTTACTGAGTTTAGGTTTTTTAGAGGTGTTGGGACTACAATTAGCCTAACATCTGAACTGGAGCTTTCAATGTTCTACTCGAATAAACGTAAAGATGCAAGTATTAGTAACCTAGAACCTAATTTCACTTCTTTAAGAACCAATGGACTTCATAGAACAGCTTCGGAGATAGCTGCTCAAAACTCCATTCGTGAAGAGGTTGCCGGAGCTGCTCTAACTTATTCTAATAAATCTTCAGAATTAGGTATAATTGGACTCTATAATAAGTTTGATAAACCATTTAACCCCCAATCTACGTTAGCTAACATCTACAAATTTAGAGGGCAAGAAAATTTTAATATAAGCGCATTTGGTAGGTATAATTACAAAAACATAACGGTTTATGGAGAGGTTGCCCATACACTAAACAACGGATCGGCCATAAATGCGGGAGTGATTGCTAGCTTAAGTAAAAATGTAGATTTCTCTTTTCAATATAGATACCTAGATCCTAATTTCTACTCTTTTTATGGAGTAAGTTTTTCTGAAAACTCTTCACTGGCTAATGAAAGAGGTGCCTATTGGGGTGTAAATATTAGACTAAGTCCATCCTTAACAGTTATGGGCTATTACGACATGTATAAATTTCCATGGTTAAAGTCAACAGTTCCACAACCTAGCACTGGTAATGACGGCCTTTTTCGACTAACTTATAAACTAAAAAAATCTGCTATGTTCTATACCCAAGTACAATCTGAGCAAAAAGATAGGAGCATTTCTGGCACTATAATAAAAGAGGCACGTAACCATCGGCTTATAAAATATGTACTCAACCTTGATTATAATTTAGAAAGCAACATCACCTTTAGGTCTAGATTACAATGGACTAAAAGTTATTTTGTTGAAAACCAAATTGGCTTACTCATCTATCAGGACATTAATCTAAAATTGAGAAAAGTAACGCTTTCTGGAAGGTATGCCATTTTTGATACTCAGGGATTCTTATCTAGGCAATATATGTTCGAAAAAGGAATACTTTTTTCATTTAATACACCTCAATTTAGTGGCAAGGGAGTACGCTATTATTTTATTGCCAAGTATTCACTCTTAAAAGCACTAACGTTAAGAGCAAAATGGAGTCAAACTATTTATTATGATAGAACCTTAATAGGAAGTGGCTTATCACAAATCAGTGGAAACAAAAGATCTCAAATTACAGTACAACTGAAGTACGATTTTTAGCAATTCAATTTTTAACTTTGCAATAGAATAAAAATTAACCAGTGTTGGATGTTCCTGAAACAAGTTTAGGATGACAACTATATAATTTTATCATTCAGCCCCATTTTAATAATTTGTTATGCCTAAAGTAGAAGTTTGTTTTTCGCCAGAATTAATTCATTTATTTAACCTTGAACGAAAAGTGGTGGTAGTTACAGACATTCTGAGAGCCACCTCGTGTATGACCGCAGGGATTGCTTCTGGGGTAGCCAAAATTAAACCTGTAGCAACATTGGAGGAATGCAGCGCTCTAAAAGAAGAAGGCTACTTTACGGCTGCAGAGCGAAATGGTGGAAAAGTTGAAGGCTTTGATATTGGAAATTCTCCTTATAGCTATATGGAAGATCGGTTTAAAGGAAAAAATATTGCCGCCACCACGACCAACGGCACGCTGGCAATTACCAAATCTACAGCAGCAGATGAGATTTTGATAGGTTCTTTTCTAAACCTTTCAACGGTAGCTAACTACTTAATAAAAGAGAATAAAGATGTAATCATTCATTGCTCAGGATGGAAGGGTAATTATAGCCTTGAAGACACCTTATTTGCCGGAGCATTAATTGAGAAATTGACATCAGCTTTTGGGCTTGGCGATGATGCAAGTTTTAGCGCATTTGCTAGTTATAAAGTTGCAAAAAATAATTTGTTAGAAACAGTTTTAGGCTCGTCTCATGCCAAAAGGCTCGAAAAATACGACATTAAAAAGGACATTGAATTATGCTGTGCTATAGATAAATATGATGTGCTCCCTTTTCTTCAAAATGGAGTATTAATTAAAAAATAGGCTAATCATGGCTTATTTAAGAAGCTCGGAGCAATAACATTAATTTGTTTGAGTACACTATCAGCCTCTTGTATTTTCTTATCCACTATTAGCTTCTGATAGCGGAAGTATAGCAAACCAACCTCAACATACTTTAGCTCGTTAGTGGGCAGGTTTATAAGATAAGGATCTTGATTAACCGGAAGCCTCTTAGCCAAGGAAGATAATAATGATTCTAATTCATTGCCAACAATGAAGGTTTCGCCACCGACACTGGCTTGGTGAGACAAAATAGGAGCTTTAAACTCTACGGTACGCCTGTCATCGGTATTAAGCTCTATTGAAGATAATCGATTTTTGATAGCTTTTAAATTTCCGAGATAAAATAGGCCCGCCATATGGTCAGCACCCCTGCTATTTCCAACAACATTGACAATGTTTTTTTCGAGTACTTTCTGATTTAGAACTGAACCTTTTTCTTGGCCAATAAGTGCAATACTAGCCCCTGATGAAGAAAAATCTGCCCGCCATACCGTAACTTCGGGAAAAACAGATGAAAAAGTGGCTGCAATAATATTAAAACTTTCTGGGGTTAGCTGGTACATAGGAAGCCACTGAGCAAATATGCCACCTTCGGAAAGTTTACTTTTTACTTGCTTAAAATGCTCTACAGTATAAAGGCTACCTGTACCTGCATGCCAAGGTGTAAAAAGATCTCCAACAATTACATCAAACTTTTTCTCGGTTCCTAATAAATAGTTTCTAGCATCATCTGCAATAATATTTACCCGTTTATCTTTAAAAAGGCCATTGGTCCAGAGAGAAAAATATTGTTGCGCTGCCGGAACAACATTGGCTACTAATTCCACTACCTCAACTTGCTCTACCTTATGGCTTAATGAGGCACCTGCCGTTATACCTGTACCCATGCCTAAAAATAAAGTTTGCTTAGGACTTGGATGAATTAACAATGGAATATGACCTTGCATTTGCTCAACTAAAGTAGATTTTGAGTCTCCTAATGTATAAAAATTATCTAACCGCATTTGGATATTACCCCCCGATTCTACGATAGTTAACACACCATCACTCGATTGCCAAGTATTAAGTATTTTTTCATCTGGCTCTAGCTGCACAATTGGAGGGTTGGCTAATGTTATCACGCCAGCAATAGCTGCGATTGGAATTAACATCAATTGGAATTTTCGTTTATTAGAAGAAGTGAATGCAATAATGAATGCAATAACTCCATATAGAATAGCAATAATTTTAATTGTATTCCAAAGTCCAATCAAATCTAATAGTAAGAAGCCTGCTATTATGGGACCAATAGTGCCTCCTAATGAATTAAACAGAACTAGCTTACCAACGAATTTGCCCGGTGTCAAATTTATTTTGGGTGACGCTTTTAATAAAAAAGGGAAAATAGCACCTAATATAACTGTTGGCACAAAGACCACTAAGAAGCTTAGTTTAAAAATAGCCCTTAAATAATCACCCCAAGATGATTCAGAAGCCAAATAGTTTAACCCATTAGTTAGTGAACTGAATATCATTGGGGATATACCTACCAAAACTGCGCTTAGGCTCAGTAGAGTTAATAATACTGGGATTATAGGTAATCCAATTCGTACAAGAACATGAGATAACAGCCCCCCCACACCCAAAGCTATTAGAAATACGACAAGAATAGCTGAGAACGAGTACACCGAATTCTGCAATACCTGAGCAAACATTCTGGTCCAAATCGTTTCTGCGGAGAGAGCCAGTAGCCCAGAGCTAAAGGCTATTAAGATAAACTGTGAGTAGGTTAAGGAAGGTGATGAGAAAGGGATGTCTTTATTTTGAGAAGACTCTTGTACCTCAATATTTTCACTTCCGTACTGCTTAGGTTTAAACCAATCTAAGATAATGGCAAGTGCACCAATACTCAAAGCTAGGAATATAGCAATGGAGTATGTTGAGCTAACCCCATACTCTATAAGCAATAAAAAACCAGCAAGAAATACTCCCGAAGCCGCTCCTAAGGTATTTATAGCGTATAATACAGTAGCTCTGCTAGCAAATTTAGTGTTCCCATTGCCAATATATTGTGCTAGTATTGGAAAAGTGCCCCCCATTAATACTGTAGGTAAAAACAAAAGACTTGTGCTAAAAATAAATTTGCTTATCGTCAGTAAGCTACGGTTGTCACCAAGCAAGGTTAGGAAAGATGCATAATGATCCTTATAAAATTCGATTCCTGGAATCCAAAGAAGTGCAGTAGCAGCAATTCCTATTTCCATTAATCCATATACTGCTAAGGGTCGTTTAAAGCGGCTAGAGTTGTTACCCCAATACC
>JAKISE010000008.1 GCA_021648745.1 Cyclobacteriaceae bacterium | reverse complement strand
ATCAAATTTATGAAAAATCAAAAATTCGTTAAAAGACAAACTGTAAATCTTAAATTCAATATACCTTCCGCTTAAATAGGTTGCCAGTTCTCCAGATAAAAGATTGGCATTACTTCCTGTAATATAAATATCTATGTTAGCATCTAAAGCAAAGTGGCGTATTGCTTTTTCAAACTTCACAATATCTTGCACTTCATCAATAAACAGGTAATTTTTTACAGTATTACTTTTGTGCTTATCAACGTATGCTATAAGTTCCGTATAAGTCTGCAACGAATCAAAATCGTGGTGTTCTTTGTTGATGTAAATAATATTGGGGTTCTCTAAATTTTCTTTAATCCAATCTATTATCTGGTATAATAGATAACTTTTACCAACCCTTCTTTGCCCGATAAGAGCCTTTATTATATTTTTATTAATAAATGGTTCTATTTTTTTTAGATACCCGAAGCGATGTATATACCTGTAATCTGCACTATTCATTGCGTATAAAGTTGAATTTACTGGGTTTAAATAAAGCCTATTTATTTCACTTATACAAGAAATATAATACAAAACACATCAAAGTTTCATTCATAAGTGAAATATATATAATAAGTTCGTTGGTTTTTTGTCAACATGTTTTCAATAAAACACACCCAATCACTTCAAAAACCCTATTTTATTAATTAAATCCCATAATACCACCCCAATACTTACTGAAATATTTAAGGAGTGCTTAGATCCAAACTGTGGAATTTCTAAACAAATATCTGCCTGTTTTACAATATCATCTTCTACGCCAAAGGCTTCATTACCAAATACAAAGGCATATTTAGCTTCTTTCTTGGGTTTAAAATCGTTCAAAAAAGTGCTATCATCTGCTTGTTCCACTGCTGCAATAATAAACCCATCAGATTTAGCCTTTTCTACAGCTTCTTGTGTTGTACTAAAGTATTCCCAATCTACTGTGTCAGTTGCTCCTAGTGCAGTTTTGTTAATATCTCTATGGGGTGGTTTAGCCGTAATTCCTGTTAAATAAATGGCTTCAACCAAAAATGCATCCGATGTCCTAAATGCTGAGCCAACATTATTCATACTTCTAATGTTATCAAGAATAAGTATGACAGGGGTTTTAACTCTAGACTTAAATTCTTCTGGTGTTAGCCGGTTTAACTCTTCGTTTTTAAGTTTACGCATATGAGTAGTTAAATTGATTATTGAATTTGTAACCTTTCGAATATTTCTTCTTCTAAAATCGTAATAAATATTCAATATTTGTAACAAAAATACATATCCCCTTGGCGAAAGAAAAAGCATCCAAAGAAACCCCGTTAATGAAGCAGTACAATGCCATTAAGGTAAAGTACCCAGGGGCAATGTTGCTTTTTAGAGTAGGAGATTTTTACGAGACTTTTGGAGAAGATGCTATTAAGGCAAGTAAGGTGCTTGACATTGTACTTACCAAAAGGGCCAATGGTGCAGCCTCGCATATGGAGTTGGCAGGCTTTCCACACCATGCTCTGGAGACTTACTTGCCCAAGCTAGTTCGCGCTGGTAATCGGGTGGCGATTTGCGATCAGTTAGAAGACCCAAAATCGGTAAAGGGTATAGTAAAGCGTGGTGTAACCGAATTGGTAACTCCAGGCTTGGCGTATAGCGATAATGTGCTTGAAACCAGGCGCAATAATTACTTGGCTTCTATTGTTTTTAGTAAAAATGAGTTAGGAATTGCATTCTTGGATTTGTCAACTGGCGAGTTTATGGTTGCCGAGGGAAAGGAAGATCATATTAGCAAGTTGATACAAGGGTTTGCTCCAACGGAAATTATTTATGCCAAACCAAGCAGGTCGGCTTTCGAAGAATTGGGCTTAGCTGATTACCATAGTTTTGCATTAGATGATTGGGCTTTTAGCGAAGATTATGGCTATGAATCTTTAACAAATCATTTTAAAACACCTAATTTAAAAGGGTATGGTATAGAGCCGTTAAAGCTGGCTATTTCAGCAGCTGGAGCTGTATTAAACTACCTGAAAGAAACAGAGCACAAAGAGGTCTCCCATATTAATTCCATTTCAAGAATTGCCGAAGAAAAATTTGTTTGGCTTGACAAGTTTACCATTCGAAATCTCGAGTTAATTTTCCCTCAATTAGAAGGCGGAGTGCCTCTTATTAATATACTAGATCATACTGTTACGCCCATGGGAGCGCGTATGATGAGAAAATGGGTGGTGCTTCCTTTAAAAGATAAAGAAGCCATTGAATCTCGGCTTAGAGTAGTAGAGGCACTTACAAACGAGTCTGATTTATTGCAAGACGTGCTAGGCAACCTTAGCCATATTGGGGATTTAGAGAGATTAATTTCTAAAGTTGCTGTTGGGCGAATTAATCCGAGAGAACTGGTGATGCTCAAGCGGTCGTTGAGTTATACGTTGCCTATAAAAGATCAGCTTCTTAATGCAGGAAACGAAGAGCTGGCTCGCAAAGCCGATTTGATAAATAAGTGTGAGTTATTACTTCAAAAAATAGAAAGTGAAATTAAAGAGGATGCACCAATGCTTGTGCATCAAGGAGGTATTATTAAGGAAGGGATTAATCCTGAATTAGATGAGTTGCGATCACTTGCTTTTTCTGGGAAAGATCATCTCAAAAAAATTAGAGAAAGAGAAGTTGAACGAACTGGTATCAGTTCCCTTAAAATAGCCTATAATAGGGTGTTTGGGTACTATTTAGAAGTAAGCAATGCCCATAAAGATAAAGTGCCTCCGGAGTGGATTCGTAAGCAAACCCTTGTAAACGCAGAGCGTTACATTACTGAAGAGCTAAAGGTTTACGAAGAGAAAATATTAAGTGCAGAAGGGAAATTGTTAGTTATTGAACAGCAATTATTTCAAGACATCGTGCTTTTTGCAAATGACTATATCTCCCAAATTCAGCAAAATGCGCAAGTGTTAGCTGGTATCGATTGCCTGTGTTCCTTTGCAACGGTTGCTATTAAAAATAAATATGTGGCCCCTGCTATTTCTGATTCAGATGTAATTGAGGTTATAGCAGGCCGCCACCCCGTTATTGAAAAACAGTTGCCATTAGGGGAGGCCTATGTGCCCAATGATATTTATTTAGATAATTCTACTCAACAAATAATTATAGTAACTGGCCCCAACATGGCTGGAAAGTCAGCTTTGTTGAGACAAGTGGCTCTTATAGTGCTTATGGCACAAATGGGCTCATTCGTGCCCGCTGAAAGCGCCAATATTGGCTTGGTTGATAAGGTATTTACAAGAGTGGGTGCTTCTGATAATCTCTCGCAAGGCGAATCTACCTTTATGGTAGAAATGACGGAAACTGCAAGTATATTGAATAACCTATCTGATAAAAGCTTGGTGCTAATGGATGAAATAGGTAGGGGAACGAGTACCTATGATGGTGTTTCCATTGCCTGGTCTATTGTAGAGTACTTGCATAACTCTACTAATGGGAGGGCAAAGACTTTATTTGCTACTCACTACCACGAGCTTAACCAGCTCACTGAAGATTTTGAGCGAATTAAAAACTTTAATGTTTCTGTAAAGGAAGTAGGTGACAAAGTGATTTTTATGCGCAAGCTTAAACCAGGTGGTAGCGAGCATAGTTTTGGTATTCATGTGGCGCAAATGGCTGGCATGCCCAACCCCGTGGTGTTAAGAGCGAACGAAATTATGCACTTTTTAGAAAAGGATAAAAAGAAAAATAAGGAGCAAAAGATACTGAAAGAGATGCCTAAGAACAATTTTCAGATGGCGATGTTTGAAGCCGATCCTAAATTTAAGGAAGTACAAGAAATGCTTGATAAACTAGATATTAATACAATTTCTCCTGTGGAGGCTCTATTAAAATTGAACGAGATAAAAGGAAAGTTAAAATAAAATGGGCTAGGGGCTTAAACCCCTAGCCCATTTTATTTTAACTTTTTTAGATACTTATTCTTTATCTTGTATAGCAACGCCTCCTATTCTTCCATTTACACCAAAAGGATCTTGTGTAGCAGAGTAGCTACCCCCACTTTTACTTATCTCCCATAATGTCCTATTGCCGTTGTCCGCATTTGTAAACACATCTGTGTTAGTTTGAGTTGATCCATCAGGAAAGTTTAGCGTAATAGTGTACGTCACATCAACCTGAGGAGTTCCTATGTAATTTACAACTGTTTGATAATTATTGTCATCATCCCTTCCATAAAGCATAGTAGTTTCGACTATTGGAGTAACGCCTGTTTCCGAACGGAAGCCAAGATTGTTTTGTCTTAGATATAAATCAAGATCATGATCACCAGCCACGCCAACTGCTGGAGTCCAAGAGAGGTCAATTTTCATGTCGTCTTCTTCAACACTATAAGAGTAAGATGTAGTAGTTCCAAAAGTTGCTTCATCTATACCTGGACCAGTAATTCCAACAAGTCGTATGGTTACATCGTTGGTAACTCCAGGGTTATAGTCATCATTATCGATTATTAAGAAGTTTATGTCTGCTGTTGTTTGCCCAGCAGGCACAGTAATTAGCGTACTATTCCAAGAGTAATCAGCGCTGCCTGAGTACTCTACCTCTAGTGTAATTTCACTAGCAAGTGATTTTGTAAGGTTAATTTGCACATTTTGAGAGCCAGCGCTTTCTAAGCCCGACCCCGCTGCAGATGAAAAACTGACACCTGCGGGTATTACAGTTTCGCAGCTATAAAACCCAAGCAACAGTATTATTGCTGTTGCTAATCTGGTAAGTTTGTTTAAATAAGTCATAGTAATTAGTAGTTAGTTTACATTTGTAAATGTGTATAATTAAAGAATGACATGCAACATGTTTTTTGTGAACGAACACAAAAACTTTGTGAACGAACACAAAAACTTTGTGAACGACATTTTCCTCACCTTTTTTAGTGTTGATTATGGTAGAAAATGTCTTGAATAAAAGCACTATTTTATAAAAAAGAGCTTAAGATGCATGCCAAAAGTTTAGATTTATAACTTTTTAGTGTCACTTAATGATAGTTTTTCTGTTATTTTAAGATTTAGCTTGTTAGCAGATTGAATTACACAAATGGGTTTATCAACCTTATCTAAAACTAAGTAGTACCTGCAGATTTTTTGAACAATTTTTATCTCGCCTAATAGTGGCTTAATTTACTTAGCTGAGATTAAGCCGTTCAAAAATTCCTCAGCTCTTAGTTCCATATAGGAGTGCTTACTTCCCTTTATGCTAAAACCAATATGGCCACCGTATTCTGGGGTTTCTAAAAATAATCTCGAGCTTTTATTTGCTTCTTCATAAGGATAACATTTAGCGCCTAAAATGGGGTCGTCTAAGGCATTTAGCATTAAGGTTGGTACTGTTATATTTTTGTAATAAGGTTTAGACGAACTTTTGGCATAAAAATCCTCTAACGAGTTATAATTATGAAATGGAATAGAGTATAAGTTGTGGAAGTTTGCAAATGACTGAACTTGTTCAATTGGCAAGGAGCTAAACTCTTTAAAATGAATGGCTTTTAGTTTTAATTTATTTTTTAATTTATTGATAAATACTTTCTTATAAAGAGTATTTATAATTTTCTCTACTTCCTCTACACTATTTTTTAAATCACAAGATACTGAAAAGGTGAGACCATGCGTAATTCGCTTACTCACAGTAGTGGTTCCCAAAAATTTTGCTACTAAACCGCCACCCATAGAAAAGCCCGCCAGCACTATTCGTTTATAGTCAAATGTTAAAACGTGATTAACTATTGCTGAAAGGTCTTGAGTGTCGCCATAAGCATAAAATTTCGGGAGCCTATTCATTTCGCCACTACAGCTTCTATAATTCCAGGCTAAAATGTCCCAACCTTGGTCATAAAAGTATTTTGCAAATCGTTTTATATAATGTCTTTGTGTATCGCCTTCAAGCCCATGACTTAAAATAATAATTCGTTCATTTTTATTTTTTAGCCAATCTAAATCCAGAAAATCTCCATCCACCAATTCTAGTCTTTTTCTAGTATACTCAATTCCCGCTACGCTATAAAATATGGAGGGGACAACAGTTTGCACAAAGGAATTTCTAAAATAAAAAGGTATTTTAGTGTAGCATGTTTCTATAATTGGCATTTTTCTTAATATATAATACCCTAAAAGAAATAATAATATTAAATATTTTCTTAATTCTGTTCGCTTTAATGAGATTTTCCATTTTTCTTATATTGAGTTTTGCTACTCTTACAGCCCAAGCTAACATACCAATAATTGAAAAGGTAGAGTGGGTGCTTGGGGAAGAAGGGGTTCATCCAGATGTTCTTAATCCGTTTGATAGCGTCAAATCGAGTGTTCCATTTAGGAGTTCTTATTGGGTAAAGGTAAATTTTAGTGTTCCACGTGAAGATGATTATGTGCTAAGTGGAGGCAATCTTTACATTAGAGATTTACAATTTTACGATGGCTACTTTCAATGGTTGTCTAGTGGCAATTACCATGAGATGCACTTAAAAGAAGGAAGCTATACAATTTTCATCTTTTATCCATTTGGAGATTATCAGAATAAATACCTTGTTTCGTTAAAACTTATTAAGTCTTCCTTGTTTTTCAAGGGTAAGTTGGCTCAGGAAGTAAATCATAGAGTGTTTTTAGCTGTGTTATTATTCCTTTTCTTACTCAGTATGGCATTCTTTTTTATTCGAAAAGCAACTGATTGGTTATACTTTCATTATGCATTATATCTATTTTCGATTATATATTTTTTTTCTTACCAATATGGAATTTTAGGAAGCTTTTGGCCAATTTTTAACCAAGTGTCTCCCTATTTGATTTGGGTGTCTTCTGTTTCACTCACACTGTCGTACATATATTTTGCTCAAACTTTTTTAGATCTTAGAAAAACAGACCCATTGGTTTTTAAAATTATCCAATTTGGTAAGTACTTTATTTTGTTAGTTGTTATAGCTGATTTGTTGGGATTTATTTTTGGGTATGATGTGCAGCATAATTTTGTTTATAAAGCAATTATAGTTTTAGTGCAAATAACCTTAATTCCGATTATCCTGTACAGGATTTATAAGCTTAAAACTACCCTAAGTTGGATACTGTTTTTTGGAGCTCTTATATTGGGGTTTGCTACTATCAGTGGCCAGGTAGCTTCGGTTATTAAAGCAACAGATGAAACAAATCTATATATTCAAATAGCCCTTTTATTAGAGGTGTTTATTTTTTCGGTTGGTATAGGAATACGAATATGGATTATTGAAGAAGAAAAAAGAAAGACCCAGCTCTCATTATTAAAACAAATGGAACAAAACGTTGCCATTCAGCAAGAATATACCTTTGAATTAGAAACAAAAGTAAAGGAACGTACTGTTGATTTGTTTAATAAAAATGAAGAAAAAGACCTTTTACTTAAAGAGATTCATCATCGGGTAAAAAATAATTTACAAACTATAGCAAGTTTACTTAGTATACAGCTAAGGCGCTTGAAAAGCGAACCTGCAAAACTTGCGATTGAGGATAGTATGAATAGGGTAAAAGTTATGGGGCTTATTCATAAATTTTTATACCAAAAAGATAGTTTTAGTTCTATCGATTTAAACGAGTACATTAATCAGCTTTTAAACATGTTAATTGATGCTTCTAACGTTCCCAAAAAAATAACCCAACATGTAGAAATAGACTCAATTAAGATTGATATTGACAGAGCAATTAACATAGGGTTAATACTAAATGAACTAGTTACCAATAGTATTAAACATGCATTTCTACATTTAGATGACCCAATATTGATTCTAAAAATTCACCATATTGGCGATGAGGTGTTTTTAATATTTTCTGACAATGGTAGTTTGAAGGACATTGATGTATTAAGTAATTCGAAGGGCTTTGGTTGGAAACTCATCAACTCTCTAGTAGGGGGGTTAGAAGGTGAAATTGAATATGAATCGAAGGAAGGGTTTGAGGTAAAAATTAAATTCCCGTATAACTCTCCTGATTAAACTAAAATTTTCTAAGAAATACCATTAAGTTTTCGCGATATTGTCTTGAATATGGAATTGAGTGATCATCAATAAATACATTATTATTATCAAAACCAGAAATATGCTGAAGGTTTACAATATGGGACCTGTGTAGTCTGAAAAATAATGGGTTTTTAATTTTGTCAGCCAACCCTTGTAAGTTCATTGAAATTGAAAAAGTTTGGTTTTTAGTTATTATAGAGCAATAACTGCCATCGGCTTTTATAAATTGTATGTCTTCAATTGATATTTTTTCATATTTGTCGCCATGTTTTAAAAATATCGACTTATTCATCTCTGGGAGTTCAGATGAATTAAAAACTTTCTTATAATGATTCACAAACGCGAGTTCTATAGCGTGGATCAAATCTTTGTGATCAAAAGGTTTGGATAAAAATGCAGCAGGTGCTGTTGCAAAGGCCTTTTCAACATGCTCTCTATCAGTATTGGCGGTTAAATAAATAACAGGGTAGTAATCAGTTTTGTAAATGTCCTTCACAACGGAAATTCCATCTTTATTCCCATCTAGTTTTATATCCATAATAAGGATATCGGGCTGCAAGTCACGAGCTTTATTTATGGCTTGGTTTCCAGTTCGTGCAACACCAACTACAGCTATTCCGTTTTCAATCAACACTTCTTCTAAATCTTGAGCTGTTATTGGGTTATCTTCTACAATTAGCACTTTTATTTCCATATGACGTAAAAATCGAACAATATCAGTACTTTTAGGTTGCTTAAAGGTAGATAATTTTTTTTTGATATCGCTATAATTTGTTCTCATTGAAATAGTCATGCGGTCCAACATTTGACTGCATCACATGTGTTAAGTTTTGGCTATTCTTTAATTGGTAAGTAAGTTCTCTTTTTTTAAGAGATTGTTATTATGTCTGATTTTAATTAGAAAGTGAGCCAAATTAAACGAAAATTCACTTGAGTTTAGCCTACTTTTTGTGAACGAACATAAAAACTTTGTGAACGAACATAAAAACTTTGTGAATGAACTTTTTACCTTTTTTGGAGGTCATTAATTTTGGAGATCAAATAAATACTAAAAAACCATATATGGTATTGTATTTATGCTGTGGATGTATACATTTGCAGTCCTGTTTGAGAAACGCCTCAAATGGCAACATATTGAAGTTATAATAAGCGAAAGTAGCTCAGCTGGTAGAGCACGACCTTGCCAAGGTCGGGGTCGCGGGTTCGAATCCCGTCTTTCGCTCAAAACAGAGCAAATAGGATTAATTTCATTGCTCATTTTTGTTTTACACCATTAAAGAAATTGTTCTCCTTCGCCAAAGCTATGGAGAACAGGCCGGGATGGTGGAATTGGTAGACACGCAAGACTTAAAATCTTGTGACTTTCGGGTCGTGTGGGTTCAAGTCCCACTCCTGGTACTTTAAGCCTTCTGTCATTTGACGGAGGGCTTTTTTCATTTGGGACATCTCTTAATTAGAGTTAGTTTTATATTTCAAACTTAGTTGATTATTTTTCACTAAAATAGACTCCACATTTAAAGAAATTAATATGAATTCTAGCATTAAAAATATTCTAACAAGTATCGTTGTTGTGCTATTTTTTAATAGCGTACATGCCCAAAATGTACTCACACCCAAAGCACTTATAGAGATGAATCGTGTTTCTGCCATTGGTGTTTCAAAGGATATGAAACAAGTGGTTTACCGTGTTTCCAAAGTTGATGTAGCCAGTAATAAAAGAAGCTCTGAACTTTTTGTTATACCTATCGAAGGTGGTGAAGCCAAAAAGATTGAAGATTACTCAAACCTGATTCCAGACGATAAGCTATCAGCGGATGGAAAGTTTAGAATTATAACAGAGGAAGTGAAAATAGATAAGGTATTTGGGATGGATTACTATCCTGATTTAAAATCTACCAATGTACAGATTTACAACTCACTTAATTACCGACATTGGGATACTTGGGAAGATGGTGCTTTTGGTCATTTATTTGTGGAAGCCGTTGATGGCAGTTCAAAAACAGATATTATGCTAAACGAACCTTATGATTGCCCTCAAAAGCCATTTGGTGGCTCAGAGGATTATATCTGGTCACCACAAGGTGATAAGGTATTATATGTAACAAAGAAAAAATCTGGAGTGGATTATGCAAAAAGCACAAACACGGATATTTATGAGTACGATTTAACTTCAAAAACAACCAAAAACCTTACAGAATATAATAAGGGTTATGATACCCAACCATTATTCTCAAGTAAAGGGCAACTAGCCTGGTTGCAAATGAAACGAGATGGCTATGAGTCGGATAAAAATGACATTATCATTTTTATGGATGATAAACCTGTGAACTTAACGGCCAGCTGGGATGGAACAGTAAATGGGTTTAGTTGGGGTAATGATGGTGGGAAAATTTATTTTACAGCTCCTGTTGGAGGAACTGTTCAGCTTTTTGAGCTTAAAAACCCCAAATCAGCCAGTAAAATTGACGCTCCCAAACAAATAACAGATGGACAGTTTGATGTGAATGGCATTGTGGGACAGGCTAAAAATATAATGGTGGTGTCACGTAGAGATATGAACCACGCACCAGAGCTCTATACGGTGAACTTGAAAAATGGAGAAATGAGCCAGTTGACTTACGCCAATGACGCTTATTATAATAGCATTTCATTGAGTAAGATTGATAAGAGAATTGTTAAAACTACGGATGGAAAGGATATGGTTACTTGGGTGATTTACCCTCCAAATTTTGATGCTTCCAAAAAATACCCAACGTTATTATACCTTCAAGGTGGGCCTCAAGGAGCACTAAGTCAGTTTTATTCGTACCGGTGGAATTTTCAATTGATGGCAGCACACGGCTATATTATTGTTGCTCCAAATCGTAGAGGAATGCCTGGCCATGGTGTGGAATGGAATGAGCAAATTAGCAAAGACTATGGTGGACAAAACATGCAGGACTACCTTGCTGCCATTGATGAGGTGGCCAACGAGCCTTATGTAGAGAAGGATAGGTTAGGAGCAGTTGGAGCTAGTTATGGTGGTTATTCAGCTTACTATTTAGCAGCCATCCACGAAGGAAGGTTTAAGACCTTTATCTCGCACGATGGCATTTTTAACTGGAAAAGCATGTACGGTACCACCGAAGAGTTATTTTTTGTTAATTGGGATTTAGGCGGTGCCTATTGGGATAAGGATAATGAAGCAGCCCAAAAAAGCTATACCATTTTTAACCCCACCGAACACGTGCAAGATTGGTCGGCTCCAATGCTGATTATACAGGGAGGTAAGGATTACCGTGTACCGATAGGCCAAGGATTAGAAGCTTTTCAGGCAGCTCAATTGCAGGGCATTAAAAGTAGATTACTTTTCTTTCCAGATGAAAACCACTGGGTGCTCGATTATCAAAACAGTTTAATTTGGCATAGCGAGTTTTATAAGTGGCTGGACGAAACTTTATAGTCAATTTTAGTTCGATTATGTCTTTCTTTTTTCTAGCAGAAGTTACCACGTTAAAAGTTTGCATACTTGATAAGTATATTATATATTTATGTTATATAAGTATATAATATATGTCAACATTTACAAGTACACTCCCCGATGATCTTATTCAAAAGCTTCGTGAGAAAGCAGAAAGCTTTGCGATGCCAATGAATAAACTCATAGAAAAGGCACTTAGAATTTACCTAGATCAACTTACTAGGGCAGAATATGTTCGTTCTTACAAGCAAGCGGCCCAAGACGAAGATGTTATGAGTATTGCTGAAGAAGGTATGGAAGAATACCTTAAGCAACTACCCGAGTGAGGCAAGGAGAAATTTGGTTTGCTAACCTAAACCCCACGAAAGGAAGTGAACAATCTGGTTTTCGACCGTTGGTGATAATTAGTGGAAATATGCTTAATGAGCACCTTAAGGTGGTAATTACTTGTCCCCTGACAACTAAGATTAAAAACTATAAGGGCAATGTGGTGTTGCAGCCGGGCGAAATCAATAAACTAACTCAGTCTTCTGAAATTCTTACGTTCCACATTAGGTCTGTTTCTAAAGAACGATTGGTAAGAAAAATAGGGAATATTAGTGATGATGAACTTGCGATTATTAAGCAAGGCTTGGATGATATTTTGAGATATTAACTTAAACCTCTGTCAAAGTTTTAAACTTTGACAGAGGTTTGTTCTAGTTGATTATTTCTAACAACACCCACCACCATCATAAAAATAGGTGGAATCTGAAATGTAGATGTCATCACTACCTAACGCAGCAAATGCACCTGCTGTTTTATCGCAGACTGCTAAAGGCTGATTTGGCATTAAAATATGACCAGCTTTATCATCAAAATATTCTTCTGAACCATAATAAATGGCAGACTTGCCTGTAAACACACAAGGGCCATCAGCTGGCATAGGGTCTTTAATGGCAGCAATTTCTACACTTTCAATATAAATAAGTTTGTCAACATCATAATGACCGGGGGCCAATACTCGGTAAGGCCGTTTTGCTCTCACCTCTAACGTGCCAAAACCAGCTTCGGCAATCATGCGCAAATACTCTTTTAAACTCAACATACCGCTCATACACAGGGCACGAAGACGTTCATCGTTTTGCACATTTGGTGGAATAAAATCATCAGACACCGGATCGCTCATCACCAATCTTCCGTTTGGTTTCAACACACGATACATTTCCTTGAGTGCAATTTTAAGATCTTCTTTAGTGAAGATGTTAAATAAACAGTTTTGCGCTGCCACATCAATGCTATTGTCTTCAATGGGTAAATCAAGGGCTGTTCCTTTTCTCAAGTCGATAAAATCTGATTTAAACCACGAATTCTGCTTTTCTGCTTCTATAAAATTGGTTTTGGATGCTTCTAACATTTCATCTACCACATCAAGTCCAATAACTCCACTTTTTTGACGGCTGAAATAGGAAAATTGCAAAAGCTCCATACCACCTCCAACTCCTACATATAATATTTGAGGATCGTTTACCAAGTCTTGCATGTTAACGGTACTACCACAACCGTAATTCATATCTAGCATTATTTTAGGAATCTTCAATCCTGGAAATTGCCAAACTGGAGAAGTAGTACAACATAGACCAATATCAGGGGTTTCCGCTGCTTTTTTATAAACGTCTTTGGTGGTTTCTAAATAGCTCATAACCTGAGTTCGACCTAAGGAATGCTGCCAGAAAATAAGATAGTAGGTGAGATTTTGGAAATAAAAAGTGAAAAAATAATGGATTATTTTAAGATTTTTATTACTAAAAGATTGCCTGCTAGATATTTTCCCTTGGGCTTTAGTGAAATTTCCCTAAACTTCCTCAAATTTATTTGAATTAACTCGTTAGTCCTACATAAATTTGAGTCGTTTATGAAATTTTCACTTAAAGCTGACAGTATTCCTTAGGTCGAACTCAGGTTCATAGTAAAAATTATATATTGATGGGGAAAAGTGACGAGCATCTGTTATTGCGTACGTCCTGAACAAATTAAATTGTAAAAACACAAAAATAGTTCCCTATGTAAGCATTAATGATAAATTTAATTCGAGAATTCACGGGAGCTCAGTACCTCTCTATTACTTTTTGTAACGTAAAGTTCCCATTTCAATAGGCACTGCAACCTTTACCAAAATGGAAAACACAAAAGCACCTAATGACCAGATTCCAATGGTTACACCCACTTCTACCCAAGTAGGAAAATATTCAACAACATCGCCCCAAGGGCCAGGAATAAACCCTGGTATTATTAATCCCATACCTTTATCAATCCAAATAGCTATAAATAAAAGCCCACATGATATATATAAAATAATGTGATTTTTTCTAAACCTATTAAAGGTTAATGCAATAGTTGCTAACAGGTTTAATCCGATGGAAGTCCATATCCAAGGCACTAAGGCATTTTTACTGCCTACACCAAAAAACATGTAGAGGGCACTGCTACTGTGGTGGGTTATGCTGTAAAATTCTTTAAATAACTCTGAACCTAGCATAATTAGGTTTACCTGAGCAGCTACCGTAACCACCATAGCAATTTTATCAATGGTTTTATCGGTAATGGTATAGTCCATAAACTTACGTATGATGGCAAGTACCAGTATTATGAGTGCTGGGCCTGCTGCAAATGCAGATGCCAAAAACCGAGGGCCTAAAAGCGCATTATTCCAAAATGGCCTTGCAGGTAACCCTGCATATAAAAATGCTGTAACTAAGTGTATACCAACAGCCCAAAATACAGAAAGCAATACGCCAGGCAGGTAAACTGATTTATTCGGTTTTTTACCTTGATAATGATGA
Organism: Cyclobacteriaceae bacterium; assembly: GCA_021648745.1. Taxonomy (GTDB): domain Bacteria; phylum Bacteroidota; class Bacteroidia; order Cytophagales; family Cyclobacteriaceae; genus JAKISE01. The sequence continues at coordinate 44,480 of JAKISE010000008.1, read as the reverse complement.
TATAATAGGTAAAATGGGATGGATAAATTAATAAAAAGGTATCCGTTAAGCACAAGTACATCCCATGCGAGCATGGAGTTAGGCCAATTTAGGCTGCCAATACCTGGTATGATATGCCAAAGCCTTGCTGGGCCACCCATATCTACTGTAACAAAAGCAAGGCACATTATCAAAGCTGAAACAGCTAGACCTTCTCCTATAAGTACGGCTTGCGAAAAGTCAACATCTTTTAAAATATAGGTAGGCAAAACAAGCATTACGGCTGCGGCTGCAACTCCTACTAAAAAAGTAAAATTAGAGATGTATAAGCCCCAGCTTACACGGTCGGTCATGCCAGTAGCAGACAAGCCATGTACAATTTGTTGGTAATAGGAGTAAGCTCCAAACAACATTAAAAGCGTAAGCACCGACATCCAAATATGGTAGGCAGTGCTGCCATTTGTGGCTTCTTTAAAGCCATCTGAAATCATGCTTAATGCTACCTTCATTCTTCTTTTTTTATACTATTTATCCATGGTTAATCCATGAAATACCAAAATTTGGGTTCAGTTCCTAGGTCCTCTTTTAATCTAAATACTTTCTTATTTTCTATTACCCAACGAATGGTGCTATCAGGGTCTAAGAGATTGCCGAAAATTCTAGCACCTGTAGGACAAGCTTCTACACATGCTGGGTTTTCACCATTACGCGACCGCTGAATACAGAATGTGCATTTTTCCATCACTCCTTTCTTACGAGGTCTGTTTCCTAGATAGTGCTGGTCTTTGTTCAACTCGTTTTCTGGAACATGTGGTGTTGACCAATTGAATCGCCTGCCATCGTAAGGGCAAGCTGCCTGACAATATCGGCAACCAATGCACCAATCATAATCTATTACCACAATGCCATCTTTTTCTTTCCAAGTAGCTTTTACAGGGCAAACGTCTACACATGGTGGGTTTTCGCAATGAAAACATTGGGTGCCCATATAAAAATGACCTGCAGCCGGCACTTCGTGGTAGAAGTTATCATCGGCCATTTCAAAGTTCATTTGACCTTTTTTAAACTCATGAATACGAATGTATTGCATCTGCGAATCTCGGTCTTGGTTATTTTCTTCTACACAGGCATTAACACAATCCATATAGCCTTGACACTTAGAAATATTGAAAGCATAGCCATAGAGTACATCTTTTACTGCTCCTGTATCTGAAAGATTTATTTTACCTCCATTATTCAGTTCATACATTTTTTCAAGTCGATTGACAGTATCGTTTTTCTCCTCAGCTGTCATCAATTGGTAATTGCCTTTAAAGTACTCGTTCCATTTTAGTGAAGCAAGCTCTTTGTCGGCATCTCCGGCAGTAGCACTACATGAACTATTTAAAAATCCAGTGCCTGCTAATAGACCTGCAGTTAATCCTTTTAAAGCAGATCTTCGGTCGAGTGGTTTTTTGATAACTTGGTCAAATCCATCGGGTTGTTTACATCCGCAGCTGTCGCTTCCACAACCTTCGGTTTTCTGGGGAGCCATTTCTTCTTCTTTCTTTCTTCTCTTAAAAAACATAGCGGTTATTTAGGATCCAATTCTTGAATTTTTATTGTATTTAATCGTGACGGCCATCGAGTTTCAAACCCAGGCGAATGCGGGTTATGGCAATTTACGCAGGTATTAGACACCCTTGGAGGAGCCCATCCTCCGAGTTTTTTGCCGTGTGCTCCACCCACCCAATCATTATATTGAGTAGAATGGCATTGTGCACACACCTTTTGGCTTTTATTAAAGCCCACCTTCTTGTTATTATTTAACCTTAAGTACTCCACATCATTGCTGCTATGACATGTGAGGCAGGTTAGTGCTTCTTCTGTTGCATGGTTTAATTGAAAATTCCAGTGTGCTTTTTTGCCAGACGGATCGTTAGAAGCCATTTTACTAAGAGGTTGGGTATGACAATTATTACAAGGAAATGAGAGTATATGATTAGTTCTGTTTGGCGTAAAAAAGAGTGTATCATTTTCAGAATTAGTAACTGCCACTTTTTCAATGCCATAAGTAAAAGGAGCTGAGCTTACGGTGTAATCAATTGCTGCATTGCTATGCTTTTCAATTTCAGCTAGGGGGCCATGGTCTTTGTGAGACGGACCTGAACAGGAGGAGAATATTAACAACAAACCACCCAACAAAAACGTCATTCCTATCAACTTTTCCATTATTCCTGCCTTTGCAGGAATCTTTTGAAATAGGGGGTATTTTTTGGACAGGTTCCTGCCTTCGCAGGAATGACGATATAATTTATTGTTTTTTATCTTGTCCATATCTTAGTTGTGTTCTTAGCGTTATCATTTAAGGCATGGCATTGGCGGCAATTAACCCGATTTGGGTGAGTAACCCTTATTTCTTTGGGGGCAGAGGGTCCTCCATGGCAAGACAAGCAATTATTACGCATTTCAAGGCTATGAGGAATAATGGGAGGGCTTCCTAGCAAAGCTTGCTGTTTAGCCTCAGGAGCTTCCATTTTATACCAATTATTTGCTTTAAATAATCCTGTTGATTTTACAGGTACATGGCACTGCTTACAATTGATATAATCTGTATGCGGGCTAACTGGAGCAAAGGCTTTGTACTTATCTACATAACCTCCATTTTGGTGGCATTGCAAACAATCTTTTCCACCCATACTATGGGCTTCTTCTGTTGGGTGAGGAATAGTGGGAGGAGCTCCTGGATAAGCTCTTCTATTATAGTAAGAAGTAAGGGTTTGATTAGAACTTACCCCGCGATTTACTAAGTCTAAAAATTCTTCTGCGTTATTGCTTAGTTTAAATACGCCTTCTTCAATGGGTAAAGTATTAGTACCAGGCATAGGTATAATTTCACTATAGTTTAACGCTTGCTCCTCCGATAAACTTGCCTTCACAATTATGCCAGCTGCAACTAAAAGCACAATACAGAATCCGATGATTATATACCCTTGTCGCATAGCTATACTTTTTCAATTCTAACGGCACATTTTTTATAATCAGGCTCTTTTGATATCGGGCAAAATGCATCTAATGTAACGTCATTTATTAACATGCTTTCGTCAAAAAACGGAACAAACACTTGACCTTTGGTTGGCATGCCACGTTCATTAATAGAGGCAGGTAAAACCGTTGTTCCTCTTCGAGAAATTACTTTTACTTTCTGCTTATTTCTAATGCCCATCTGCTTTGCATCGTCTGGATGAAACTCTACATAAGCATTCGGTACGGCTTGATGCAATACTGGTATTCTACGAGTCATAGAGCCAGTATGCCAATGCTCGATTACCCTACCGGTATTTAACCAGAACGGGTATTCATTATCAGGCACTTCTGGTGCTGGTTCGTAGGGGCGTTGCCAAATTACAGCTTTGCCGTTGGGCTTGCCATAAAAATCGAACTCCTTAGTTGAATCACAAGCAGGGTCATACTTTGAATTAAAACGCCACTGAGTTGATTTGCCTGTTTCTTCAATGTATGGCCAAATTACACCACTTTGTTTTTTTAACACCTCAACTGGGGCCATGTTGTGCTTTTTGCCTACATGAAACTGGCGATACTCGTTATAAATTTCTTCGTGATGATTTTCCTTACTATAAGGGAAAAGGTCGCCATAACCCATACGCTTCGCAATCTCTATTGTCATCCAGGCATCAGGCATTGCTTCGCCAGGAGCTTCTACCATTTTATCCCAATATTGGGTTCTGCGTTCGGAGTTGCCATACATTCCGCTTTTTTCTACATGCCACGCAGCCGGTAAAATTACATCAGCTACATCACTGGTAGGGGTAGGAAACACGTCTGAAACTACAACAAAGCAACTATCTTTTTGCATGGCAGGGCGGTATCTGCCTGTTTTAGGTAACGAAACCAATGGGTTGGTTACTTGGGTCCAAATAAATTTTATATCTCCTCGGTCAACAGCCCTAAACATTTCGGTAGCATGGTAAGTGGGTTTATCTGGGATTCTATCGTAAGGTACTTTCCATATTTTAGCTGCGAGTTCGCGGTGTTTTTTATTTGTAACAACTCCTTTAGGTAGCTTATGCGTAAATGTGCCTACTTCACGAGCTGTGCCACAAGCACTGGGTTGCCCAGTTAATGAAAATGGGCCATTACCAGGTTGAGATATTTTGCCTGTAAGTAAGTGAATATTATACACTAGGTTATTCATCCAAGTACCTCTGGTATGTTGGTTCAAGCCCATGCACCAATAGGAAACCACTTTTAAATTTGGGTCGCCATATAGTGAAGCAAGGTATTTTATGTCTTTAGCAGAAACTCCTGTAATGGCTTCTACTTTATCAGGCCTGTAACCTTCTAAGAAAGTCTTATACTGTTCAAAATCGATAGGAGTGGCTTTGTCTTTAAATTTGAATTTATCCTCTAAGCCATAACCAATATTGGTTTTGCCTTTATTAAAAACAATATGTTTTTCTACAAAACTATTATTAACCCATCCATTATTTATGATCTCGTAACAAATGGCGTTAGCAATGGCTAAGTCAGCCTGAGGTTTAAATAAAATTGACTTATCGGCTGCTTTACTGGTTCTTGTTGTACGAGTGGCAAGGTCTATTATTTTAACATTTTTTCGGGTTAGCCTATTGTCCAGCATTCTTGAGAATAAAACAGGATGCATTTCAGCCATATTATTTCCCCAAAGAACAAATACATTGGCATACTCAATATCTTCGTAGCACCCCATTGGTTCATCTGCACCAAAAGTGGTTAAAAAGCCAGTTACCGCACTTGCCATGCAAAGTCTGGCATTGCAATCAAGGTTGTTGGTTCCAATAGCACCCTTCATAAATTTCGAAGCCACATAGCCTTCTGGTATAGTGGATTGACCTGAGGTGTACATAGCCACAGAATCCTTACCATGCTTTTCAATGGTTTCTTTCATTTTGGAAGCCACTAAATCGAGAGCTTCTTCCATCGAAGTTTCTACATACTTGCCATTCTTCTTAACTAAGGGTTTGGTAAGCCTATCGGCAGAAGAAGTACACATTATTTGATGGTAGCCTTTAACACAAAGTAATCCTTTGTTTACAGAGCTATTGGGATCACCTTTTACAGCTACAGCCTTTCCTTTTTGAGTACCTATTAATACCCCACAGCCAACTCCGCAAAACCGGCAAGGGCCTTTAGTCCAATTAATATCTCCAGTAATATTATCATCTACCTGGTCGGAGGCAAAGAGAATACCCGGTATCATTGTGGCTGCTGCAGCCATGGCCGAGGCAGCTGCAGCTTTTTTAAGAAAGTTTCTTCTGTTCATCATAGCTTACTTTTTCACTAAATCCTGAAACTAAATTTAAATGTTCAATTTCGTTTATATTGTCTAGCGCCTGATGAAGAGCCTCTTCTTGCTGGTCGTTTTTGGTATCTGTAACTAATACCAGTACCTCTTTATTGGAAGAAGGTAGTACATCGCAATGCTCGGTGTTTTCTAACAACTTTATAAGTTGATTCTTTTCTCCTGTACGAGGGAATACTACGTAACTTTTAATTGGCATCTATTTGACAATTTATATCTATCGCTTTTCTATGTGGTGTGAACCACATTGCAATGTGAGTGAAAATTACAAAGAAGAAAGATGATGCCTGTCAGTTTTGAAAAATAATTGTGATAATTGTCACATAAAGTTCTCTTTTAGAAGAAGATTTTAATGCAATAAAAAAGATCTGATAATTATTGTCAGACCTTTTTTATATAGTTTACTTATTTCCTAAAACTCCGCATTTCCTGGAGTTCTAGGGAAAGGGATTACATCTCTTATGTTACCCATGCCTGTAATAAATTGAACCATACGCTCGAAGCCAAGGCCGAACCCACTATGAGGGGCAGTTCCAAACTTACGGGTGTCCAAATACCACCAAAGATCCTTTTCTTCAATGTTCATAACAGCAAGCTTCTCTTTAAGCACATCTAAACGTTCTTCACGTTGAGAGCCTCCAATAATTTCGCCAATACCTGGGAAGAGTACATCCATAGCAGCTACCGTTTTATTGTCTTCGTTAGCTCGCATATAAAATGCCTTAATGGTGGCAGGGTAGTTATAAAGGGTTACGGGCTTTTTAAAATGTTTCTCTACTAAAAATCGCTCATGTTCCGACTGTAAATCAGCACCCCATTCTTCTATGATGTATTTGAATTTCTTTTTCTTGTTTGGCTTTGAGTTACGTAGAATTTCGATGGCTTGGGTATAAGTTACACGCTCAAAATCGTTGGTGGCAACAAACTCTAATCGCTCGATTAATCCCATTTCGTTTCGTTCGATTTGAGGCTTCGATTTGTCTTCATCAGCTGCTCGCTTATCAAGTAAAGCAAGGTCTTCTTTGCAATTTTCTAAGGCATAGCTTACGAGGTATTTTACGAACTCTTCGGCCAAATCCATATTGCCTTGCAAATCGCAGAAGGCCATTTCTGGCTCTATCATCCAAAATTCTGCTAAATGACGGCTAGTGTTTGAATTTTCAGCTCTAAAGGTTGGGCCAAACGTATAAATTTCACCTAAGGCCATGGCAGCTGTCTCTCCTTCTAATTGACCTGATACCGTTAGGTTAGTTTCATGTCCAAAAAAGTCTTTGCTTTCGTCTACTTTGCCATCTTCTGTTTTAGGAGGGTTCTCTAGATTTAACGAAGTAACTCGAAACATTTCACCGGCTCCTTCTGCATCCGAACCTGTTATTATAGGCGTATGTACGTTCACAAATCCTTTATTATGAAAGAATGTATGTACGGCATAAATCATTTGATGACGAATACGATAAATGGCGCCAAAAGTGTTGGTTCTAACTCGTAGATGAGCAATGTCTCGAAGAAATTCCAGGCTATGTTTTTTAGGTTGTAGAGGGTATTCATCAGGGTCGCTATCTCCTAGGATTTCAAGAGAACTAACCATAATTTCAAACGCTTGTCCTTTGCCTTGCGACTCTACGAGCTCTCCTGTAATACTTACACTGGCACCCGTTGTAATTCGCTTTAGTAGGGCTTCCTCAAAATTTTCAAAATCAACAACGGCTTGCATATTATTTGAGGTAGAGCCATCATTTAGAGCAACAAACCTGTTGCTTCTAAAGGTTCGTACCCATCCCATCACTTTTACTTGCTTTCCAAGTTTTTCACCTTTAAGCAGTTCTTTAATTTTAATCCGTTGCATAATTTTATATCGTATTTTTTCTAAACTAAACTATTTACGGTACACGATGAACAATCATTTTTTAAAACCAGCTGTTAATGAGAGAATGATTTAATGCGAAAATAATAACATATTATTTCAATGGTTTAGTTCTATTTATTGAAGCATTCATTCTATCATTAAAGCATCGAAGGATAGTTTTTAACAAATGATATAGTGTTTACATTTTATCTACCTTTAGTATCTAACTAATTAAACCGACCGCAAAAAAACTACTTTTTAACTGATAATTCAATGAAACCTACTTAATATGGCATATTTTAAGGCATCAAAATTGTATAGGGTGAAGAAAAACCTCCTATTTTTGATTAACTAATTTTTTAAATGCAAAAACTAACCCTTTCCCAAACCTTAGGCCAGAAATTGAGTCCGCAGCAGATTCAGTTTATAAAGCTCTTGCAAGTGCCTACAGCTGAGTTGGAATCGCGTATTGAGGAAGAGTTAGAAGTAAATCCAGCTTTGGAAGAAGGAGAAGAAGAGGAGAGCCCATTACAACAACAAGAAGATTCTGCCGATGCTGATTTTGAAGAAAAGAAAGAAGAAGAGGTAAAACCGGAAGACGAGATTAATGTAGAAGATTATTTGCGTGATGATGATTTTGGGGGTTACAAAATGCAAGGCGATGGAGAAGCGTTTGAAGATAAGGAAATGCCTATTTCTACTTCGGCTACTTTAAATGAGCAGCTACTAGCCCAACTTGGCTACCTCAACTTGGATGAACGGCAAGTTAAAATAGGAGAGCAACTCATAGGTAGTATTGAAAGTGATGGCTACATCCGTAGAGATATGGAGGCTATTATCAACGATTTGGTATTTGCTCAAAATGTAGAAACCGATGAAGAGGAGTTAGAAGAAATTTTATTTAAAATTCAGGATTTTGACCCTGCCGGCATTGGTGCTCGAAATTTGCAAGAATGCTTACTTATTCAATTGGAAAGGCTTCATGAGCAAAATCCAAATTCACGCTTAGCTTACACTATTATAGATCGGTGCTTTGATGAATTTACCAAAAAGCATTATGCTAAAATTATTAAAAAACTTGACCTCGAAGATGAGGAAGATATAAAGCCCGCCATTGAGATTATTACCAAGCTAAATCCAAAGCCAGGAGGAACGTCAACAGGATTGGTAAAGACGCAGTACATTATTCCTGATTTTATTTTAACCAATAATGATGGCGAATTGGAGATTGCCTTAAACTCAAGAAATGCGCCTGAGTTAAAAGTGAGTGCTTCTTACTCGGATATGTTTGAGGCCTATGCTAAAAGCGATAAAAGCGATAAAAAATTAAAGGAGACGGTTTCGTTTGTGAAACAAAAACTGGATTCGGCAAAATGGTTTATCGATGCCATAAGACAACGCCAGCAAACCTTGCTTAAAACAATGCGCACCATTGTTAATTACCAACATGAGTATTTTTTAACAGGAGATGAGAGCAAACTCAGGCCAATGATTTTAAAGGACATTGCTGAAAAAATTGATATGGATATTTCCACTGTAAGCCGTGTGGCCAATAGCAAATCCATTCAAACAGAATTTGGTACGTTTATGCTGAAATATTTCTTTTCCGAAGGTATTGCTACTGACTCTGGAGAAGATGTAAGTAGCAGAGAGGTTAAAAACGAGCTCAAAAAATTGATCAATAAAGAAGATAAATCAAAGCCATTATCAGATGATAAACTGGAAGGGTTTCTTCGCGAAAAAGGGTACACCATTGCTCGTAGAACGGTAGCAAAATATAGGGAGCAGCTCGATTTACCAGTTGCTCGATTACGAAAAGAACTTCTGTGACAACTTGGTTGGCTACACTCATTTCGTATGTGTTTCATCCTCTACTGATGTGCACTTATTTAATTACACTATTGTTTTTTATAGCCCCATATAGCATTATGCCCGTAGGGTTTAGCTTTACAAGTGGAGTTGTATTGGGGAGTTTGATTTTTATAACTACATTCATTATTCCCGTTCTAAGTTTATTTATCTTAAAAATGTCGGGGAGCATTTCATCTATGTCGTTGGAACGAAAAGAAGAGAGGCTGACGCCTATGATTTATACAGCGGTAATGTATGGCGTTACGGCCTATATGTTTTCATCTAAACTAGAATTGGGTGAAATGATTTCAGTTTACTTAGGCATATCTACGATGCTTATTTTGCTCACAGGAGTTATAACCATTTTTTGGAAAATTAGTTTGCATGGGATTGGAATTGGAGGCTTTGTTGGTTTTTTGTTAGGACTAAACCAGCAATCAAGATTAACTCATTTTGATATATTACTGCCTTTATTATTTGTGATTGGAGCCTTAATAATAAGTTCGAGGTTAAAATTAAATGCACATTCTCCTCAACAAGTGTACGGTGGTTTTGTCTTAGGCATTTTCATTAGCTTTGCTGCTATAATAATTTATATTGCGTAGAAAATATGTACGAATTCATAAAATACGATACCCAAGAAGGTGTTACCACCATTACTCTAAACAGGCCAGAGGTTTATAATGCCTTAAATGATGAAATTACCTACGAGCTTCAAGATGCATTAAAAAAAGCAGCCAAAGAGGATGAAACTCGTGTGGTAGTATTTACTGGAGAAGGAAAAGCATTTTGCTCAGGCCAAGATTTAAAAGCAGCTGTTGGTGATCAAAAGAGATCGTTTTCAGCTTCACTTGAAAAGAGATATAATCCATTAATAAGCTTAATGAGAAATTTGCCCAAGCCTATTATCTGTAGATTGAACGGAGTGGCAGCAGGGGCAGGTTGTTCTTTAGCATTGGCTAGTGATATTTTGGTGATGGCTGAAGAAACATTTCTAGTAGAAGTATTTGTCAATATTGGCTTGGTCATGGATTCTGGTTCTTCCTATTTTCTTCCTCGATTGGTTGGTTCTTCTAAGGCTTTTGAATTAGCTACAATGGGCGGCAGGGTGTATGGAAAAGAGGCTGTTGAGTTAGGTATAGCTAATAAATCAACTCCAATGGCTGAATTAGATGATGCCGTAAAGGTGTATACTGATTATTACAAAAATGCACCAACCAAAGCCATAGGACTCATGAAAAAAATGCTTAATAAATCTGGAAATAGTGATCTAAAGGCAATGCTTGAGTATGAAAAATACTGCCAAGAAATTGCTGGCACTTCTCACGATTATAAAGAAGGAGTTGATGCATTTTTAGAAAAACGCAAGGCTAAGTTTATTGGGAGGTAATCAATTCACGTCACCTTCTTCATAATAGCCAGAATATGCATTAAATTATATTTAATGCATGGAGTTTTCTACGCTTTTAGTTAGTACGCTATAATACCGTTTTGGAGATTTTTTCTAAAACGTAGAAAGAGACAACCCAAAGGAGAAGGTGTTAGGGTTTCTAATACCTTCGGTTTTATTGCCAGTAAAGAAATTATTGAGCCCTAGGTAACCCCAAAAATTAATTGGGCCATAACCAATTCTGGCAGTAGCACCATACCTTACAGCATTTACATTAAAATTATAAAGGTTTTTGAATTTTTTTGTGTTCCCAAACTCATTATAAACCACTTTCGTTTTCGCTGCAAAAAGGAAGCCAATTTTGCCTCCTAGGGCTAAGTAAAATGCCCTTTTATGATCGTTTTTACGAGAATGAATTCTAATCTCCATTGGAATGTCGATGTAATTAATCACCATTTGAGTTTTTTTGAGACTACTAATGTTACTGAAATGTGGAACATTTACAATCGAATCTACCACCGTTATTTGTAGAGAATCAGTAAACGTAACAGGTGCCTTAAAAGTATATTTTTCGCTCCCAACCCCTGCACCAATGTTAAAAGATAAACGAGATTCTTCTCCAATTCTAAAGGCATACATATAATACACGTTTAATGTTGGAGACTTCCAAGGGTCCGTGTCCATGATAGGACTGTTCTTATCAAAGTAGTTAATTCCATAATCAATCACTAATGCCCCAGGAAAATCGGGGCTAGGTGTATAGCGGTAAGCAGTAGATTCTTTTGAATCCTTTTTAGCTTCTCCACTATTATCTTGGGCAATGACTAATCCTCCTAAACCCATTAAAACAATTACAAAAAATACGTGTTTCATATATTTATTTACTTATCAAAATCCTTGAAGTAGAGATTCTAAAATTAATTATAACATTTATCTCTAAATTTTCGCTCGCAAATATAGCGCTTTTAAAAAAAATACTACATTTGCAGTCCGTTAGATAACGGATAATATAAAATTATATTTTATTGGCCTCGTAGCATAACTGAATAGTGCACCTGATTACGGCTCAGGAGGTTGGAGGTTTGAATCCTTCCGAGGTCACAAAGAGATCAGAACCCAATAGAAATATTGGGTTTTTGTCTTTATAAAGGCAGAATTCGTTTGTTTTCGATGACAACATAAACGTTTTAACCTATTTTTGGAGGCAAAATTAAAGTATATGATCCGCACATTCTTTTTATTCAATCTTTTGCTAATTTCATCTTTAGCTTGGTCTCAAACAGATATTGTTATAACACTAAAAGGGGATTCATTGACAGGCAAGGTGTCAATTGCAGGCAACAGAGGGAATGCTATCCAGACCATCATTCTGAAAAACGGCAAAAACAAAGTAAAATTTAAGGTGTATGAAGTAAAATCACTTCTTAAAGGGGACAATATTTATCATACACGTAAGATAAATGGCAAATACCAATTAGGATTGCTTGTAAAAGAAGGCTATTTAAGTATTTACAAAATCATGGGGAGCGAGTCAACTTCTTCCAATGAGTTCTCAGACCGCGTACTTCTAAAACTAGATGGAACCTATTTAGTAGTGCCAAATATTGGGTTCAAAAAATATATGAATACTTATTTAGGTGATTGTCCAACTGTTAGCGAAGGATTTGAAGATGATATATATAAAAAATCAGACTTGGATAAAATTGTAGATGATTATAATAACTGTATTGCTGATAATACAAAAAAAACAAATGACAAAAAACCTGAAGTAAGCCTTAACTCAGGCAAGGTTAAACAAATCGAGGAGTTAATATCAGCTATAAAGGAAGATGGCAACTTACCAGACATCGACACCGTATTGGAAATGCTTAACGATTTAAAAGGAAAATTAAAGGAAGGGGCCAAAGTTCCAGGTTATCTTGTAAATGCATTACAAGATTCACTCAAAACTAGTGTTGACTTTACACAACAACTAGCTCAGATATTGGAATAATATTTTTGGAACAAGTTACTTCAATTATAATAACAACAGAGAGCTCCCTTAAAGGAAGATAGTGGAACTCTGGTGGCTTAGTAACCAATTGGTAAGTACAGTAATATTATCAAAATTGCTTCTCTTAACCGTTTCTAGATTATTATCTTTAGAAAATGGTTTTCGATCATAAAGTAGATTCTACAAAGTTCAAGATTGTTTTTCACGTCCTTCTCATATTGGGTGTAATTACGGGCAACTCATTTTATAAAAGTAGAATAGAGAGCAAGGAGCTTTTTATTATAGCAACAGGGGATCGTTCTTCTGAAAGCTATAGAATAATGAAAGCTGTAGCTCAGATAGTGAATAATGAGAATTTTGAGTTTGCGTTAGAGGTTGTAAATACGGAAGGAAGTATTGAGAATGCTAAATTATTGGAGAAAGGGCTAGTACAGTTGGCAACTCAGCAAGCAGATTTTCAGATAAATAATAACGTTAGGCTCGTAGCTAATTTATATGAAGAAGTATTTCATCTTATTTTTCAGTCATCAATTGCTTTAAAAAGCATTGAAGAAATGGATGGGTTTAAGATTGCCATTGCCTCAAAAAATAGTGGTGAGAGTTATTCGTTCACTCAATTGGTAAATCATTTTGGATTAGATGAGTCGAGGTTATCTCCTATATCTTCTACCTGGAAATCTGCTACTTGGCTTTTTGAAAATGGAGACATAGATGCTATTTTTAGAGTAAGAGAAGCTAACCATAGTGGCATTAAAAAATTTATGGTTGAAAGTAATGCACAGAGCAGGGCAATTACACAGTCTGATGCCATTGTACTCAATTACCCCATGTACCACAAGTCGAAAATTCCTCGTGGAGTATTTGGCGGTATTCCACCAAACCCTGAGAGTGATGTGGTAACGATAGGCGTAGATAAACTATTGGTGGCATCAGAAGACGTACCAAGTGAAGTTGTAAATACCATTGCAACTATATTGTTTACCCGAAAAAGAGAATTAGCAGAAAATACAAATGTGGCAGGGTTAACTGCTGTGCCCGAAGAAAGTTCTCTAATTCCTTGGCATCAAGGCTTGGTGGATTTTGTTAATAAAGAGAAGCCGAATTTTTTACAAAAAAATGCTGAGTTTTTAGCTTTGATGTTGTCTATAATTATTTTAATGGGCTCAAGCATAGTTCAGTTTTTTAATCGATCGAAACAGCACAAACTAAACGCTTATAACGAACAGCTTTTATCTATAAAAGTAAATATTGAACAAACGAACAGTCTGGAAGGATTAAAAAAATTACAAGAAGAACATTTTGCCTTAGTAAATCAAATAGTGGGAGATGCCGTTCACGGAAAAATTTCTGGAGATGGATTTGAATTCTTTGCTTTTGCCTGGGATTCTGTTTCAAGTATTATTAGTGAAAAGGAAAAAACATTGGTTAAATGAGTTTAGTAAAAAGGAATATTCCGCAAATTTATGGTCTTATTTTTTCGATTATTACAATGTTAATTGTAGGGAAAATTAGTTATGAATTGGAAATTGATAGGATCAAAGTCAAGGTTGTAGAAAACCTTAACCTAAATCATGCACTCAGTATCGCTTCTATTTCTGGGGACTTAATGGCCTTGCAAGAAGAAATTCAGTTATTGGCTGAAAGCGAGCGAATTAAAAATTTTGTAAATAATGTTTCATCAAACCCCAATGCAGTAGCAAACTTAGGTGAATGGGGGAATAAAATTGTGGCTCATTTTGGTTATCACGATGTGTTAATTATAAATGAAAAAGGCGATGTAATTTATTCGGTTGCAAAGGAGAAAGACCTAGGTACTAACCTTGTAAATGGACCTTTTGCAAATAGCGGTTTGGGCAAAGTAAATGAACGAATTCAGAAAACCAAAGAGTTTTCTGTAGCTGATTTTTCTATTTATGAACCAAGTAATAATATGTTGTCGGGTTTTGTTGGAGCCCCAATTTTTGAAGATAAAAAGTACCTTGGCTTTATTTCCATACAATTATCAACCTCATTTGAAAAGCTCAATATTGGAGTGCATATTAAAAATATTGAGGATTACATTATCACAACAAGTTACTACTTCGATCGTGAAGCTAAGTTTCAATCAATTGACAACATAGGATTTAAAATTTCCAAAGAGGCTTCTATAATTATGAGAGATTCTCTTTTTCTGTTTACTCCATTTAAATTAGGTAATTTAAGTTGGGGTATTTTGTCCGTGGCTCCTCCAATTGTTTTTAAAAACGACATTAGATGGTCACAAATTTGGTATCATGTTATTCTTGCTTTACTGGTTTCGCGTATTTTAGTTTTACTCGTATTATTTCAGTATAAAAAAAGCAAGAAAGCCCTCGTTTATATTGAAAACGAGGTAATGCTGGTTCAAAATACATGGCATCAGTTTAGTAAAACTGACCATTCGTTTGGAACGGATTTCTATTATAGGATAAAGAATAAAGACAATATTGAACTTGGGGTTGAACACGAAAGTATTGATAATGTTGGTTCTTTGATTGAGCAAAACGTAACTCAAATTATAGATACTTTATTGAATAAAGGTGAACTGAACCATAACCTATTGGAGGTAGCTAAAGTTTGTTCTAAATTTCACATATCTAGTGCTCAAATACTTAAAATCCCAGAACTATTTTTAGAATCTTTTGAAGATGAGATGGGAAGTGAAATTCCAATTAGAGCAAAGCTAGCATGGCAAAAAATCCTAAAATCGTTAAGTGCTCAATTAATTGGGTTATTGAAAAAACAAACTAATTTGAATTGATTATAGGGTTTTAGTTGTGAATAACCAACTTCAGGAAAATCAACGAAAAATAATCCATATAGATATGGATGCATTTTTTGTATCGGTAGAGCAACGTGATAATCCCGAACTTAGAGGCAAGCCAGTGGCTGTTGGAGGTGATGGAGACAGAGGCGTTATTGCCGCAGCAAGTTATGAGGCTCGTAAGTTTGGTGTTTTTTCAGCTATGTCATCTAAAGTTGCTAGACGTAAATGCCCCGATTTAATATTTGTAAAGCACCGGTTTGATGCCTATAAAGCAGCCTCCTTAGTTATTAGGAGTATTTTTAGGGAGTACACAGATTTGGTAGAGCCACTTTCATTAGATGAGGCCTTTCTAGATGTTACTCATAACAAAAAAGGGATAGCCATTGCCACAGATATTGCGTTGGGAATTAAAGCTCGAATTAAAGGTCAAACCGATTTAACGGCTTCTGCAGGAGTATCTGTTAATAAATTCTTGGCAAAAATTGCTTCTGACATGGATAAACCCAATGGTTTATTTGTAGTAAAACCACATCAGGTAGACCATTTTGTGGCCGGCCTTGCCATTGAAAAGTTTTTTGGTGTAGGCAAAGTAACTGCTGCCAAGATGAAAGCCAAAGGGATATTTACAGGAGCAGATTTAAAAAAGGAATCAGAAAGAGAATTGGTTAAATGGTTCGGTAAAGCAGGGCATTATTTTTTTAACGTGGCAAGAGGAATTGATAATAGACCTGTTGTGTCACACCAGGGAAGAAAATCACTTGGAGCAGAATCTACATTTAGTGAGGATTATAGTGATAAAAGTATTCTCTTAGAAAAGCTACACAAAGTAGCAATGTCAGTAAATAAGAGGTTAGCTAAGTCAGGAGGATTGCCTAAAACCCTAACAGTAAAAATTAAGTTTGCAGATTTTACTCAAATAACAAGAAGCAAAACTGTTGTAAATGGAATTAGTACACTTGAGCAAATCAACTTGTTGGCAAGTGAGCTGTTAGAAAAAGCGTTAGAGCCCTTTCATAAAATAAGATTGCTTGGTATAAGTCTTTCTAATTTTGAAGGGGAGAAACAAAAAAAAGCCCAAGGACAATTAACGCTTGAACTTTAGTTCTGAATATAACAAAAATGCTAAGTCAGCATACCACCATCAACTTGTAGCACTTGCCCACTTATATAGCTCGACATATCCGAACCTAAGAAAACGGCTAGATTAGCTACATCTTCTGGTGTTCCACCACGTTTAAGCGGAATAGCATCTCTCCAAGTTTGCACCATTTTTTCATCTAATTTATCCGTCATTTCTGTTTCAATAAATCCGGGAGCAATGGCATTACTTCTTATGCCTCTTGAACCTAATTCTAATGCAATAGATTTTGTGAATCCGATAATACCGGCTTTGGAAGCAGCATAATTAGCTTGCCCAGCATTCCCTTTTATACCTACTACCGAAGTCATATTAATAATAGATCCACTGCGTTGCTTCATCATTGTGCGATTGGCAGCTTTTACGGTGTTAAACACAGATTTTAAATTTATGTTAATTACTCTGTCCCACATTTCTTCGCTCATTCGCATCAATAAATTATCTTGAGTAATGCCTGCATTATTAATAAGCACATCTAAAGAACCAAATTCAGCAACAACATCTGCAATTAATTGCTCTGCAGCTGCAAAGTCAGAAGCATCCGATCTAAATCCTTTAGCTTTAACGCCTTTGGCTTCCAATTCAGCAGTAAGGGCTTCTCCTTGCTCAACACTTGATAAATATGTAAAAGCCACATTGGCTCCTTGTTCTGCATAGGTTAATGCAATAGCTCTGCCTATTCCTTTTGATGCACCTGTAATTAGTGCCGTTTTTCCTTCTAGTAATTTCATCTGTATAAAATTTAAGTCCTCAAAATTAACGAGATATTCTGCATGATACCAATGGCAAATAGAAAACTAAATATGGAGGCTTTAAATCTATTTTTTTAGGTGTTAATTATTTTAACTTTGCAATTAGAAATTTAAACAAATCACTTGCACCGTCATTCCTGCGTAGGCAGGAATCCGTAAATTATTGAAAGCAATATTCATGTGGTGTGTAGATAACTAAAAAATATAATAATGGCAGATACTAAATATGATTTACTTATAATAGGCAGCGGACCAGGTGGTTATGTAGCTGCAATTCGTGCTTCACAATTGGGAATGAAAGTAGGAGTTGTAGAAAGGGCAGAATTAGGAGGCATTTGCCTGAACTGGGGGTGTATTCCTACAAAAGCTTTGTTAAAAAGTGCTAATGTATTTGAGTACATTCAACACGCAAGTGATTATGGCATTAATGTAAAAGAAGCTGCTGTTGATTTTCCTGGAATGGTAAAACGAAGCAGAGATGTTGCCGGTGCCATGAGCAATGGAATTGAGTTTCTGTTCAAGAAAAACAAAATAACACAGATAAAAGGCTTTGGTAAGCTAAAGGCTGGCAAAAAAGTAGCAGTAGAAACCGATGGTAAAACGGTTGATTACTCTGCCGATCATATAATTGTTGCTACAGGTGGTCGCTCTCGTGAGTTACCTACAATGCCTATTGATGGTAAAAAGATTATTGGTTACCGGCAAGCAATGACCTTAAAAGACCGCCCAAAGAAAATGGTAGTGGTTGGCTCTGGTGCTATTGGCGTTGAATTTGCCTATTTCTATAATACCATTGGTACAGAGGTTATCATCGTTGAATATTTGCCAAATATTGTTCCTGTAGAAGACATTGATGTTTCTAAGCAATTGAGCCGTTCGTTTAAAAAAGCAGGCATTAGTATTATGACCTCTGCTGAAGTTACTAATGTAGATACCAAGGGGAAAGGCTGTAAGGTTACTGTTAAAACTAAGAAAGGCGAAGAAGTAATTGAGTGTGACGTAGTGCTTTCTGCTGTGGGTGTTTCTACTAATATTGAAGGCATTGGCCTTGAAGATGTTGGCGTAGCAACTGATAAAGGCAAAGTATTGGTTGATGACTATTATAAAACTAATATACCAGGCATCTATGCGATTGGGGATATTGTTAAAGGGCAGGCCTTAGCTCACGTTGCTTCGGCAGAAGGTATTACTTGTGTAGAAAAAATTGCAGGGCAAAACCCTGACCCTATAGACTATAATAATATACCGGGCTGTACCTATGCTTCTCCAGAAGTAGCTTCAGTTGGTTATACCGAGCAAGCTGCAAAAGATGCTGGTTACGATATTAAAGTAGGCAAATTCCCATTTACGGCTTCAGGAAAAGCCAAAGCAGCTGGAGCACCAGAAGGCTTTGTGAAAGTTATTTTTGATGCCAAGTATGGCGAATGGCTTGGTGCACACATGATAGGAGCCAATGTTACCGAAATGATTGCAGAAGTTGTAGCTGCTAGAAAGCTAGAAACTACAGGTCACGAAATTATTAAAACGGTACACCCTCACCCAACTATGTCAGAGGCTGTGATGGAAGCAGCTGCTGCTGCGTATGATGAGGTGATTCATTTGTAAACAAATGTTGTCCTTAATTTATTTTAGGATCTAAGTAATATTAAAAGAGGGTGAAAGTGTATTTTTTCACCCTCTTTTCAAAACTGCCAAAACCTCTTTCTTATAAGTTCTACTAATAGGTAATTCATTTCCATTTATTGCAACAGTTTCTGAAGAAAACGAATCAACTTTGTCGGAATTAATAATGAACGAACGGTGAATTCGGATAAATGGAGAAGCTAGTTTTTGTTCTAAACCGCTGATTTTTTCTTTGGTGATAATGGGGTTGCCTGAAGAGGTTGCAATTTTTACGTAATCGCTAAGGCTTTCTACAAATAAAATTTCTTCTAAAAGAATTTTTACATTCTTCCGATCAGCTCTTACCACTAAATAGCCTTTTTGCAAATTGGTTTGCTTTTCCTCTAAGGTTTGAATTTTTTCTTGCTCCCCAAACGAAGTCTTAATTAAAAGCATAAAGGCTTTAATAAGCACAATAAAATACATAGTAATGGCAAGGCCAAAAATATTGGTGGCGGCTGGCACCATTTTATCATATTCATAATTAGCTAGCACGGTAAAGGCTAAGAAAATTACAAGCATCTCAAAATTCAAAGAAATAATAATGGTGTAAAAAGTATAGAGCGCGAATTTTAAATATTTCTTTTGGAGAAGGTATTTGGGTACTAAATATGAATTAAATATATAAGATGTACCTATAATGACAGGTAATAAGAATGACACAAAATAAAATGAAATGGGGTAACCACCATAAGGCCTACCAAAAGCTATTACCAAAATGAGGACGGTTATGAACCAGAAGAGAAACTGTTTAATGGGCTTCATATGTATAATTTGTTCCTAAATTGGGTTAAAAATAATTAGGAAGCATAAATTGTCGATGAAATGCAGGTTTTAACTAGTATTCTACCTTGATTCTACCCCGCAATCGATCCTACTTTTGAAGAAATTATTTTCAACAAAAACAAAAATGTTATGTTAACTTATTTTAATGAAGGTGGAGCATTGTTTATGGGCATGCTTTCAATTGTATTCTTAGTGGTTTTTATTCTTTCCATAAAAAATGCACTTGTTATCTTTTCTAAAGAGGGAGATAAGGAAAAAATTAGTAGTCAAATTAGTTCGATAAAATCTCTTGGTCTGTTTGCATTAGTATTGGGGTTTCTTGGTCAATTTCTCGGTTTATTTCAAGCCTTTAGTTTTATCGCTGAAGTCGGTACAATTTCTCCTGCAATTTTGGCCAGTGGCTTAAAGGTGTCATCCATTACTAGCATTTATGGAATGATCATTTTCTTAGTAGCATACCTGATATGGTTTGGTTTAAACTTAGTACTAAAGAAAGAATAATATGTTAAAAGGGGCAATAGTCGAATGCCCCTTTTAACTTAAATAAAGATCGCATTATATCTAGGTTGAACTATCTTTAACCTATGATAGAATTACGCAGCGACACGTTTACAAAACCCTCCAAGTTAATGCTAGAAGCTATGATGGTGGCACAGGTGGGTGATGATGTGTTTGGAGATGACCCAACAGTGAATTTATTAGAAGAAAAAATGGCCTCTATTTTTGAAATGGAAGCCTCTGTTTTTTGCCCTTCGGGCACAATGGCTAATCAAATTGGGATTAGGGTACATACACAACCTCAAGATGAAGTTATTTGCGATAAAAATTCACATGTTTATTTGTACGAAGGAGGAGGAATGGCCTCCAACTCAGGGGTATCTCCTGCCTTGTTAGATGGCGATAGAGGTAGGATTACTGCTTCTCAAATAGAGGAGGTAATTAAACCAGACGATGTTCACGCTCCGGTAAGTCGGTTAGTTAGTTTGGAAAATACCATGAACAAAGGAGGAGGAAGTTGCTATGATTTTGAAGAGATAAAAAAAATAAGAAGCCTTTGTGATGATAAAGGCTTAGCACTCCACTTAGATGGTGCCCGATTGTATAATGCGTTGGCCGAAACTGAAGAAACTCCAGCCGAGTATGGAGAAGTGTTCGATACAATTTCTATCTGTCTATCTAAAGGGTTGGGAGCACCCATTGGTTCAATTTTATTAGGCTCAAAAACACATATTAAAAAAGCAAGAAGGGTACGAAAAGTATTTGGAGGTGGTATGCGGCAAGCAGGATATTTGGCAGCAGCAGGTTTGTATGCATTGAACAATAATGTAGAGCGATTAAAAGAGGATCATCAAAGAGCAAGGGCTTTGGGAAAGGCTCTTAGTCAAGCTTCTTTTGTTGAAGAGGTAATGCCTGTAGATACCAATATTGTGATATTCTCGGTGGATGATGTAGAAAAACGGCTACACCAGTTAAAAGAAAAAGGAGTGTTAGGTGTCCCTTTTGGCGGTAGTCAAATTAGATTCGTTACGCATTTGGGTTTCACAGAAGAGATGTTGGAGCAAACGGTTGAAATTATTAAAGCAATTAATTAGTCAATAGCTCTTAACTTAATATCCAATAACTATTCATTGGTATAAACAGCACCTGCCTTTTGAGTCTCCCAAAATTCCACTTTAGTACACCTTACACCTTGGGGTAAAAGAGTATTAACAGCTTCAAAAATCCATTTGCTAATATTTTCTGCGGTGGGAACAAAGTTTACAAACACAATTCCTGCATAAAGTTCATATTCTAGCTCGGTGAGTTCTTTTTTAGTTTCTGGTGTGGCAAAGAGCTTATCTTTTAATTCTAAAATAGCATCTTCAATTTTAGCCTTTGGCAACATTGTGGGTATCATTGGATCGCTAATGTCCATTAAAGTTTTATGATCCATTACACGGTCGAGCCATTTCTTAAAAGCACCTAGGTGTTTAAAATCTGTGACCATACCATTTACGAGTTTATTAGATTCTAGATAAACTACCGTTTTAAAATTATGACCGTGTAAATGCCTACAAGTGCATGAAGTTGAATCTGCAAATTTTTCTTCTAGGTTTTGATTCCAAACCCGATGACCAAAACAACCATGAAACTCTTTATAAATAATATGACCCATGCTGCAAAGTTAAGTGAAAACATAAAGCATTAAAAAAGCCCTCATAAATGAGGGCTTAAGTGGAGAATACCGGATTCGAACCGGTGACCTCTTGACTGCCAGTCAAGCACTCTAGCCAACTGAGCTAATCCCCCAAGGGCTGCAAATATAGAAAAGTTTAGTTATGGCATTTCACACTATCTTTATTTTTTTAGAATATTTTAAAGCTAATTTTCTTAATTTTAAATAATGAAATTTAGGAGGGGAACAAAGTCTTTTATGTCTAGTAAATGGGACAGAGATTCTGGATATGAAAAAAAGTCCAATCCAATGGTCTCGCTGTTGTTATTTATACTGGGAGTATTAGGAGTAATCGAGTTGATTAGAAATTTTCTTGGTTAAACCCGAAATATGCAATAGAATTTCTATTAAGCCTTTAACTCACTTCAAATCAGTCGCTTTGCTTTGTTTGTGTTCTCACCATAGCGGTGCTATGCTTTCGAATCCAAACTGCCTGATTTATTGTGACTTAAAGCCTCATCACGAACCCTATCGCATAATTCGGGTTAAAACATTACAGCACTCTACGAGCCATTCGAAACCGCTTTTTATAATAATTGCTTGCCAAATTGCTTTCGGTTACTCCAACACTTGAAGAAGCATGGATAAACTTGATATTATCTTTCCCTCGTACCTCAGTTACCAACCCTACATGCGTAATCTTTCTCTTCTTCTTGCCTGTCGCAAAAAAGACTAAATCACCAGGTTTAATATCACTTTTAGCTACCTTTTTTCCTATTTTACTCTGCTCAGCAGAGGTCCTTGGTATTTTATAGTTAATGGCGTTGAATGAATTTAGTAGAAGACCAGAGCAGTCCATACCTGATCGGGTGGTACCTCCCCATTTATAGGGTGTGCCGGTATAGGACCTGGCTTTTTTTATAACGGTTTCTGTCCTACTACGTTTAGATTTATGTCCAGCACAGGAGTTAAAAAATAGCACACTTATTAGTAAAAAAAAGATTAGACTTGGTTTATTTATTCTCATATGCTGCTACTTTTCACTAATATTTGTTTTCACCTTCTACTCACGAAGGCAAGAATGAGATTAATGCTTAGTTTAAACCACTAAATAAACAAATATAATTGGCATTAATTCGAGTACAAACCTATTTTTGATGCAATTATGGAAGTATTGGTAAGTAATGATTTTTTAGAGGCTTTAAAAGCTAAATTAGGGGGGGAGCTACTCTTGGATGAAACCACTCGCAGACTGTATGCAACAGATGCCTCCTCTTATCGGCAAATTCCATTGGCCGTTTGCTATCCAAAGAATACTAACGACATTAAAATAATCATACATTTTGCCAGAGAGAATGAGTTGTCCATCATTCCAAGAACAGCTGGAACTTCTTTGGCGGGCCAAGTGGTGGGGGGAGTAATTATTGTGGATGTTTCTCGCACATTTACACAAATTTTAGAGGTAAGTAAAGAAAAAAAATGGGTTCGGGTTCAGCCAGGGGTGATTAGGGATGAATTAAATATGCATCTAAACCCTTATGAGTTAATGTTTGGCCCAGAAACTTCAACGGCTAATAGGGCAATGATTGGTGGAATGGTGGGCAATAATAGTTGTGGCTCAAATTCGGTAATCTATGGCAGTACCCGCGACCACCTGTTAGAAATTAAGGCCATTTTATCTGATGGGCAGGAAGCCGTATTTTCTAGCTTATCTACCAAAGAGTTTGAAGAAAAATGTAGCCTTCCTGAGGGCTCTGTAGAAGGCGATATTTATAGAGAAGCAAAGTCGATTTTGGGAGAGAAAAGCAATCAAAACTTAATTACTACCCATTACCCAGACCCTGCGATACCAAGAAGAAACACAGGTTATGCCTTAGATTTGTTGATGGATTCTGAAGTGTTTAATGAAGGCAACAAACCATTTAATTTTTGTAAGCTAATTGCAGGGTCAGAAGGCACTTTGGCTTTTATTACAGAAATAAAAATGGGTCTGGTTGATTTGCCTCCTGCCCAAGTTGGCTTAGTTTGCGGGCATTTTAATACAGTGTATGATTCTCTAAAAGCAACCCAGTTAGCGCTCAAGTACAATCCCAGTGCCGTTGAGTTAATGGATCACCATATTTTAGAGCGAACCAAAACGAGTGTATCTCAAAAGCCTAACCGCTTTTTTATACAAGGTGACCCCAAAGCCCTATTAGTAATAGAATTAAGAAGGAACACAAAGGAGGAGGTAAATAAAGAAGCAGAGGCTCTCATTGCGCAACTAAAAAAAGAAAATTTGGGCTATCATTTTCCAATTGTTTGGAATAAGGATGCAACCAAGGTTTGGAATCTTCGCAAAGCAGGCCTTGGCTTATTATCCAACGTGTCGGGCGACCTCAAAGCGGTACCCGTAATTGAGGATACCGCAGTTAAAGTAGATGACCTTCCTGAGTATATTTTAGAGTTAAATGAATTGCTTAAAAAGTACGATTTAAATTGTGTGCATTATGCCCATGCTGGTTCTGGAGAATTGCATCTAAGACCTATTTTAGATTTAAAAACAGAAGAAGGCAATAAACTGTTTCGTACAGTTTTAAAAGAAGTAAGTGTACTGGTTAAAAAATACAAAGGCTCTTTAAGTGGCGAGCATGGTGATGGCCGATTGAGAGGCGAGTTTATTCCTTTTATGATTGGGGAAGATAATTATGGTCTCCTCAAACGAGTAAAAAGCTCCTGGGACCCACATAATATTTTTAATCCTGGCAAAATTGTAGATACCCTACCTATGAATAGCTCGTTGAGGTTTATTCCAGGGCAAGAAACACCAATATACGACACCCTTTTTGATTTTTCTGAAACAGAAGGAATTGTAAGGGCAGCAGAGCAATGTAATGGGGCGGGCGATTGCCGTAAAACAGAATTAACAGGTGGAACTATGTGCCCAAGTTATATGGTTACCCGAAATGAAAAACATACTACAAGGGCGAGGGCAAATATTTTTAGAGAAATTGGGGGAAGAGGAGAGCAGAATCCATTTGAAAGTGAAGAAATTAAAGAAGTGTTCGATTTATGTTTGGCTTGTAAAGGCTGCAAAGCGGAGTGCCCATCTAATGTGGATATTGCCAAAATTAGAGCTGAGTTCTTACACCAATACCAAGAACGAAAAGGCATATCATTGCGAACCAGATTAATTTCTAACTTTAATACCCTAAACAAATTGGCCATGATTGCACCTTGGGGATATAATTTGGTTGCAAATGGAATTTTGAGCAAACCCTTTAAGCGATTGGTGGGGTTTGCCGAAAAACGCAGTATGCCTGAGCTAAATAAACAAACTTTTAGCTCCTGGTTTAATCAAAATAGAGAAACAAATTTTGGTGTTAACCCAATGACTGATCTCAAAGGGAAGGCTCTTATTTTGGCAGATGAGTTTACCAATTATAATGATTTAGAGGTTGGAAAATCTGTTGTATTCGTATTGACCAAATTAGGATATGAGCTTGAATTAGCTTCCATAAATGATACAGGTCGTGCTTTGTTCTCGAAAGGCTTACTTGGTAAAGCAAAAAAGTTGGTTGATAAGAATATTGATGTATTAAAAAGAGAGGTTTCTTCGAAAACCCCATTAATTGGGGTTGAACCTTCTGCTATTCTTTCTTTTAGAGATGAGTATATTGATTTGGCAACTAATCAAATTGCTGCTAAAGAGCTCTCCGAAAATTGTTTTTTATTCGAAGAATTTTTGGCCAGTGAAATAGATAAAGGGAATGTTACTTCAGCGCAATTTAGGCCTTTAAATAAAATCATAAAATATCATGGTCATTGCCATCAAAAAGCATTATCTTCTTTAACACCATTAAAAAAAGTGTTAGACCTTATTCCTGAGGCTAAAGTTGAGTTAATACCTTCTGGCTGTTGCGGTATGGCTGGCTCTTTTGGGTATGAAAAAGAGCATTATGAGGTATCAATGGATATTGGAGAACTGGTTTTGTTTCCAGCCGTACGAAACCTTAAAAATGGGATTATAGTTGCTCCAGGTACGAGTTGCAGGCATCAAATTAAAGACGGTACGGGGGGGGGAGCTTGGCATCCTGCAGAGGTGTTGAACAACTTTTTTATTGACGGCTAGAGTTAGTGTTTTCTACTAACCTACTATAACGGATAATCAAGACTACTTGCCCGACCATTCAATATCTTTGATTAACCTGTCTGCTAATTCGATTACTCTGTCAACCTCTTTATTTTTAGGATGATAATACATAATGGTTTTTTCTTTATCCCCATCCTTATAGTACAAATATTTGCTAGGTAAATCTTTTATTTGAGTATTGTTTTTTATATCAATATTAAAAAAGTCTGATGCCGATAACCCCTCTTTAAATGCTTTTAACTGGTTAGAAGTAAGAACTCCAGTGTATGTGCCTAACTTATCCACATTTGCAACACCTTGGTAGGAGCATGCTCCGTTAGCAAATACGGTAAAAGTAAATACAGGACAAGTACCCATGCACTCCGTAGTTTTAAAATAAAACAGTTGTTCCTCTATAAAAGAACTAGATTTCTGCGGAGTATTTTTGCACTGAATTGCAAAAATTGCCAAAAAAAGAACTAGTTTTAATGGATTTTTTATCTTCATACTTCAAATTTAATATAATATGAATCGAATTTTACCTTTAATACTACTTATTACTTTTATTAGTACGATAAATTCTTTTTCACAAAAGAGTTATAAGCCCCCTGTTATAGTTTGTCCGGCAGATTATACGCATACAGATTTTCATATTCCGCCACCTGCTAAATTTTTGCAAAATTTTAAAAATGCTAAAACCGCAGCAGCTACTGCTACAACTGCCAATATTGTTGTTAATTATATTGGTTTTGACGATGCGCAAGATGCAAAAGATGCCTTTCAATTTGCAGTAGATATTTGGTCAAGCATAATAAAATCAGATGTAACTATCTATATTAATGCTACTTACGAACCTCTCTCTTCTGGTGTTTTGGGCTCGGCAGGCACAGGTGGACTGTACAGAGGGTTTGATGGTGCCCCAAACGATTCTACCTGGTATAATGTGGCACTAGCCGAAAAAATAGCAGGTAATGATTTAAATGAGCCTGGCGAAGCAGATATTAATGCATCGTTTAGCAGTACATTTAATTGGTATTTAGGTACAGATGGGAATACCCCGGGTGGCATGCATGATTTTGTAACCGTGGTTTTGCACGAAATTGGTCATGGGCTTGGTTTTTTTGCTTTAAATAGTTACGATGATGCGAATGGTGAAGGCAGAAGAAACCCAGGTGTATTCGATCGTTACATTGAAGATGGAAGTGGAGTTAATATTTATGATGTACCCAACAACTCTACTGAACTAGGAGATTTTTATACGAGCAATAACCTTTTTGTAAATTCACCGCTTGCCACTACTTCTAACGGTGGTGCTCGTCCAAAAATATATGCTCCTAGTAATTATAACGGAGGGTCTAGTATTTCGCACTGGGACGAAAACACTTATAATGGCACTGTTGATGCACTATTAACCCCTCAAATAGGCAGTGGAGAGTCTGTGCATGATCCAGGCCCTAATATGATGAGCTTTTTTGCCGAGATGGGATGGGTGCATACCTATATGAAACACCAACCTGACTTAATTGTTGACAATTTAGTGGATGATATTTTAGTTTCGGTTCAAGTTTATTCCGATACCACACTTGCAGTAGAACAGCCTGTCCTTCATTATTCATTTGATGATTTTGCCACTCAAACAGACCAAAACATGAATGATGATGGCGGTGGCATATATTCATTTACTATTCCAAATCCGGGAAGTTTCTCGATTTTGCAATATTATATTTCAGGTGTTTCGGATGTGTTGGGTCGTGATTATACCTCACCAAGCGTTTCATCTGCTAGGCATAAAACTATTATTCAAAATTTAGCTCCAGTTACAGTACCTTATTCGTTGGCAGACGGAGGTGATTTTGAGAGTGCAAGTGAGTTTATTCAATTACCTTTTAAAGGCAATACCAATATTTGGGAGCAAGGCGTACCAACAAATAAATTAAATACGCCAAGTAGTGGCACACAGGTTTGGAAAACCGATCTGGATGCAAACTTACTTAAGCCAAATGCAGACTTTTCAACTGCTTTAATCTCACCAAAATTTAACCTGTCTGACACTACTGCAGATTATAATATTAAATTCGATTTGAGTATGGACGTGGCTAAAGATTCAGCCATTGCAGGATTAAATGTAATGTACAGTGTAAATGGAGGTGTTGATTGGCTAGGATTAGGCAAAGCAAATGATGGAAGAGGTATTAATTGGATGAATAAATCTGACGAACATTTACTGTTTAATAACGGAAACGGCTGGGTTTTAAATAATACTGAAGAGGCTCCGCAAGAGGTGTCTTATAACTTATCTGAGATAATTGGAAACGGAGAAAGCGAAGTTTATTTTGCCTTAGTTGCTTCGGTTACAAATGCATATTTTGATGAATTATATGTTTTTGATGGCATTATGATTGACGACTTTGAAATAACTAAAACTGAACCTAGGGCATTCTTTTCTGTTGCTGGCTCTTCGGTTAATTTACCGGGCGATACTATTCAATTTAATTATATTTCAAAAGGAGCTGAAACCTTTAGTTGGGATTTTGGAGACGGAGAGTTTTCCAATAAAAAAAATCCAACGCATGCTTACCAAGCTGGAGGAATCTATGATGTATCTTTATCTGTAACGTATCCTGGCGGTAATCACACACACACAAAGGATTCTGCAATTAGTGTTGTGGCATTTAAAGGGGCTACTTATACGCTAGCCGATGGTGGTGATATGGAATCTAACTTTAGTGATTTTTTGGTTGAAAACATAAGTGGAACACCTTTGGAAAGAGGAAATTCCAGCATTGCAGGAAAAAATGGCACAGCTTCTGGAAATTTTGCATGGGTAACTGGCATTGATGAAGAAGAATATAAAAACCGCTCCATTGCATATTTATATACGCCAATGTTTGATTTTTCGCTACTGGGTAACTATGAATTATCTTTTAAAGCAAATTATCAATTTGAAGACGGGTGGGATGGATTTATTTTAGAGTACTCACTTGATTTTGGCGAAAACTGGCAACAGTTAAACCCAGTAGTTGAAGATGGTTGGTACGACAAAATAGGGGAAGACAACCCCGAACAGGGCTGGCCTGCAATACCATTATTTACGGGTACAACCAACGGAAATTTTGATACTAAATCAGTAGATGTATCTAATTTTGGGGGAACCGATAGAGTGGCTTTTAGGTTTTATTTTAAAACCGATTATGCTTCGGTAGATGTAGGCATGGCATTAGATGATTTTACTTTAACAGGGCCAAGCGGGCCAGCTATTCCTAATTTTAGTATGGCAGGAAATACAGGTTGCGAAGGGCAGATAATAACCTTTGCCAATACTTCAACAGGCAGTATTAGCTCTATGAATTGGGACTTTGGTGCAAATGCAACGCCTGCTACTGGTATAGGAGTAGGACCATTTGAGGTAACTTATTCGGGTTCTGGCACAAGTACTGTTACTTTAACAGTTGAAAGCTCGGAAAATGGAACACAGATTGAATCTAAAATTGATGCTATTTCAATTGCACCATTACACACCCCAAGTTATACTACCGAAGCTGTTTCTGGCAACGATGCTCAATTAAATCTTGTAGCTACAGATGGGGATGTCTTTCAATGGTTGATAGACAATGATTCCATAGAAGGGGCAATGGAACAGATTTACTTGGCTATTGAAAGTGGAAATTATAGCGTGTCTGTTAGCATAGATGGATGTATTGTAAATACAGGAAATACAAATATTATCACAGCAATTAATAACGATTCTTTTGCCAAGTCAATTTCTGTTTATCCCAACCCTACATCTGAAAACATTTATGTTGATGTTTCAAATGACTATAAAGGTATAATGAACTTAAAAGTGTATAATGTGTATGGTAAGCAGTTTTATAGTAGTGTAGAGTATAAAGAACGTGTTGCCTTTACTAAAGAAATACCTGCTTTTAACTTTAATGCAGGTATTTATTTTGTGGAATTACACTTTGGCGATAAAAGAGAAGTAAGAAAAATTGTGATTGAATAAATAATGAATAAAAATTTGATTTATGCTGTTTTAGGTTTTTTATTTATAACATCTTGTAACGCTCATAAAATTGCTACAAGCAATACAGAGGAGGCTTATACCGAGGTTGTAAAAGAACGACTTGGAGAGAATGTTTTATACCTGCTAAATAAGCCTGAAACCTATGTGCTTTGCATAAAAGAAATTGAAGGAACTACTCTGCAACCTAGAAACACAATTAATTATTTAGTAGTTAAAATTGATGATAATGCAATTGTGTTAGAAAATAAAATAGAAGGAGGAAATGTAAATTGGGGTAGCAAAAATGAAATAGAAGTTTTCAGGATTCCTGGCATCGTTAGAAAGGATCAGAGCAGATCTGATTTTATTACGCTATATAATGTAGAAACAGGAAAGTCGTATCCTAAAAAGAAAACAGAACAATAATAAATTTAACCTGAACGATTCGAATCGTTCAGGTTAGGTTGTTTAATCTTTAAAAATGCCGGTTATTTGAGCTATGTGTGGAGTAACCGGCATTTTTGCGTTTAATCAGGTAGGTAGGTTTAATATGATTAACCTTTCCAAAGCCACTTCGGCTCTGGAAAACCGTGGGCCAGATAATCATGGGTTGTTCAATGATGAAATGGTAGGTTTGGGTCATAGGCGCTTATCTATTATTGACACTTCCATTGAGGCTAACCAGCCAATGACAGATGCCACTGGGAGGTATAAACTGGTTTTTAATGGAGAAATTTATAATTATAAAATTTTAAAAGAAGAGCTTGTATCAAAAGGCATCAGTTTTTCGAATAACTCTGACTCTGAAGTACTTCTTTACCTTTTAATAGAGCACGGTTCTCAATGTATCTCGAAGTTAAACGGCTTTTTTGCCTTTGCCTTTTACGATACACAAGAAAAAACACTACTTGTGGCTCGAGATAGATATGGGATTAAACCGCTTCATATTTATCAAGATGAGGACAAGCTTTTATTTGCCTCAGAAGTAAAATCTTTGCTGGCTTATGGAATAGAGAAAAAGCTAAACTATAATGCACTTTATAACTACTTACAACTTAATTATTTGCCTACGGAGGTTTCAATGCTTGAAGGCATTCGAAAACTTAAGCCTGCCCATTTTTTAACCATAATAAACGGTATTGTTGCAGAGAAGTGTTACTATAAAATTAATGCCATTATTAAAGACCAATCCTCTGAGAAATCGAAAGTGGGTTTTAAAAAGCTTCTTGAAGAATCTGTTACTGACCGTTTGGTTTCGGATGTTCCATTGGGGACTTTTTTAAGTGGAGGGGTCGATTCTTCCGTAATTTCTGCCATTGCAGCTAAGCATGTTAATAATCTTCAAACCTTTTCCATCGGCTATAAAGACGAAGCCTACTTTGACGAAACTAAATATGCAAGCCAAGTAGCTAAGCATATTGGATCTAAACACACGGTATTTAAACTATCTAATGATGACTTATTTGCCCACCTATTTAATATGCTCGATTATTTAGATGAACCATTTGCCGATTCATCGGCTTTGGCGGTGTACATTTTGAGCAAGGAGACTAAAAAGCACGTAACTGTAGCCCTCTCTGGCGATGGAGCAGACGAGCTTTTTGCAGGGTATAATAAGCACGCTGCCATTTATAAAATGCTTAACGCAGGAGCAAAAGAAAAACTGGTTTCAAGTTTTTCAGGTTTGTGGGGCTTGCTTCCTAAATCAAGAAACAACCCCATAACCAATACATTTAGGCAGTTAGATAGGTTTGCCAAAGCAGCTAAAATGACCGCTAGTGAACGGTACTGGGCTTGGGTAGCCATTGGAGATGCTCGTTATGCATCAAGCTTAATTAAACCAGCGCACTTAGAAGCCCCTCAAAAACTGAACCCATTTGTCCAAACAGGAACAAAAGAATCTGTTAACGACACCTTATTAGCTGACCTTAATTTAGTGCTGCCTAGTGATATGCTTACCAAAGTTGACCTAATGAGTATGGCCAATAGCTTAGAAGTAAGAGTTCCTTTTTTAGACCACCGAGTGGTGGATTTTGCTTTTGGTTTACCCATTGGTAATAAAATAAATAGTGAAGATAGAAAACGTATTGTAAAAGAAACTTTTAAAAGCTATGTGCCAAATGGTTTATTTAACCGTAAAAAACACGGATTTGAAGTGCCTCTGTTAGGTTGGCTTAAAAATGAATTAAACGCTTTAATTCAACACGATTTATTAGCTCCAACTTTTATAGAAGAACAAGGAGTCTTTAATGTGAGTCAAATTGAGGTCTTAAAAAAGCAATTGCACTCGCGAAACCCCGAAGATGCGCATGCCAAAATTTGGGCGTTAGTGGTGTTTCAATGGTGGTGGAAAAAGTATTTTAATAATTAGGTATATTTGAGTATGAAACAATCCTTTGATTATAAAGATATAATTACTATTGAGCCTGGAAAACGTGGAGGAAAACCTTGCATAAGAGGTTTGAGAATAACTGTTTATGATATTTTAAATTGGTTCGCTTCAGGAATGTCACGCCAAGAAATTTTAGATGATTTTCAGGAATTGTCAAACGAAGACATCACCGCAGCATTAAAATTTGCATCTGATAGAGAAACGAAAGCTACTGTAATTGGCTAATGAAACTTCTTTTTGATCAAAATATTTCATTCAAATTGGTAGAGAGATTATTGGATGTCTATCCTGATTCTACATATCTTGTCGAAATCAAATGACTTAACAATTTGGGAGTTTGCAAAAAAGAATGAACTAATTATTTTAACTCATGATTCATATTTTTATGATATTGCTATCTTAAACCCGAAATATGCGATAGGGTTCGTGATGAGGCTTTAAGTCACAATAAATCAGAAGTTTATATTCGAAAGCATAGCACCGCTATGGTGAGAACACAAACAAAGCAAAGCGACTGATTTGAAGTGAGTTAAAGGCCTAATAGAAATTCTATTGCATATTTCGGGTTAAAAGGAGTCTCACCCAAAATTATTTGGATTAGATCAGGAAACTGTTCCACAAATTATATAGAAAAACTTATCCGTTACAATTCAATAGCCATAAACCATTTTATAAAAGAAAAAAAGTTAATCTGCCTTGAATTATTTTAACAAATGGGAATAGAATATCATACGGCTAACAAATTAGAATTCTTACAAATAGTTAATTGATTTTACACCAGCGGTTGTTAACTACCCATTATTCGTTATATTTTCGCTAAATAATAAACCAACATTCACAAATTGAATATTCTTACAATCAATAATATCTCTAAGAGCTATGCCAATCATAAAGCTCTTTCAGATGTTAGTATGGTAGTTCCCAAGCAAAGCATTTTTGGGCTATTGGGCCCTAATGGTGCTGGTAAAACCACACTAATTCGAATCATTAACCAAATTATTAATTCTGATGGAGGCACCATCGAAATAAATGGAGAGCCTTTAAACCAAAACCATGTTAGGCTAATAGGTTATTTGCCAGAAGAAAGAGGGCTGTATAAAAAAATGAAAGTGGGCGAACATCTTTTATATTTTGCGCAACTCAAAGGCCTTAAAAAAAAGGAATCTATTACCAAAATAAGGCACTGGTTTAAAAAGCTTGATATTCCTGATTGGTTGGATAAGAAAGTAGAAGACCTATCTAAAGGGATGCAACAAAAAGTGCAATTTATTGGCACGGTGCTTCACGACCCTGAACTTATTATTTTAGATGAGCCATTTTCCGGCTTTGACCCAATAAATGCCAACATAATTAAAGACGAAATTTTGGAGCTAAGAGAAAAAGGAAGCACCATTATTTTTTCTACCCACCGGATGGAAAGTGTGGAGGAATTATGCGACCATATTGCACTAATTGATCAGTCTCATAAAATATTGGATGGCCTTACAAAAGATATTAAAAATGCACATCGGTCGCAAACGTATTTAGTAAATCATTTGGGCGATATAGGTTCGCTTGATAGCTATTATAAAATCGTGGAATCTATTCCTATGGAGGATAATCTAATTGAAACCAAGGTACGTATTAAAAATGATTCTGACTCAAACCTGTTATTAAAACATTTAATAAACCAAACAAAAGTAGTTGGGTTTAATGAGCTTATCCCATCAATAAACGATATTTTCATCCAAACTGTAAAGAAAGGTAATCATGGATAAGATTTTATTAATTCTTAAACGAGAATACATTTCTCGAGTTAAAAAGAAAAGCTTTTTACTGGCAACCTTTTTAATGCCTATTTTAATTGGTGGCATGTATGCACTAAGTATTTACCTCAGTGTAAAGGATTCTGACGAGGAATTTCTAATAAAAGTTATAGATGAAAGTGGCTATGTGGCTGATAAAATTGAAGCCAAAGGAGTGGCTAAATTTGAAGTAGTAAAAGGCCAAGTCGATTCGATTAAAAAAAATGTAGAAGAAGGAGAAGGATTTGCTTTATTATATATTCCTAAGATTGATTTATACGATGCACAAGGAATAGAGCTTTATACAATGCAAACTCCAGGAATGGAACTCGAAAGTGACGTGGATGATGCCGTAGAAAACGCCTTGGAAGCTACAAAAATGGATAAACTGGGGCTTCGTCAAAACACTTTAGATAGTATTAAAACTCGTGTAAGCATCAATTCAAAAAGCTTATCAGGCGAAGCTTCCACTTCCGGAAGTTCAAAAGTTGCCATGGCCATTGGCACCATTAGTGGCTTGCTTATTTATATGTTTATTTTAATATATGGATCGCAAGTGATGCGGGCTGTTATGCAGGAAAAAACAAGCAAAATTGTTGAAATTTTAGTTTCTTCAGTAAAGCCTTACCAGTTAATGATGGGTAAAATTTTGGGAGTGGCACTTGTAGGCTTAACTCAATTTGCTCTTTGGATGATATTAACGTTTGCCATTCTTTCCATCGGGCCAATGCTAATGGATGTTGATCCTCAAGTTGCTGCTGATGCTGCTAGTGGAATGAGTGTAGCAGGAAGTGCTGGAAGCAAAGCACAGGCATTAGAGGCAATGGATAAACTAAACGATGTACTTGGTGAAATTAATATTCCTTTAATACTAGGAGCCTTTTTATATTTCTTTTTAACAGGTTACTTATTTAATGCAGCCTTGTTTGCAATGGTGGGTTCGGCCGTAGATAGTGAAGCAGATACCCAACAATTTATGATGCCGATTATGATGCCTGTAATTGTAAGTATGATGATGTTAGGCCCAGTTTTAAAAGACCCTGGAGGCGATCTTGCTTTTTGGCTCTCCATGATTCCATTTTCGGCCCCTATTATTATGATGGTGCGCATACCATTTGATGTGCCTACTTGGCAACTAGTTCTATCAATGTTACTTATGATTGTTGGTTTTATGGGTACCACCTGGATGGCAGGGCGAGTTTACAGAATTGGCATACTAATGCACGGAGCTAAAGTAAACTATAAAGTCATCTTTAAATGGATGATGAGTAAGGATTAGACTAGCTCAAGCGCACTTGCACTAAATATAAGGGGTCTGTAAAGCAGACTTTTATTATAAATTAATTTGTGCTAACTCAGCTGGAGCTTGAGGAGTCTGGCCTGCATTGGCATAAGTTGGGCACATATAGCTAGGCGCACAAGAGCCTGCAACAAATAAGATAATAACTGCGATGATTAAACTAAGCCTTTTCATAATGGTACGTTTTTGGGTTTTTCGTTTTAATTATAATTCAAAGGTATAGCTGCTAATTATTATAAATACTCCTTAATATATACGATAACGCACTGGTTTTTAGGCTTAAGTGATTGATGGGATTAAATACGTAGCCTACTTCTACGGCATAAAAAAAGGCAACCTTAGGACTGCCTTTTGAATACATTTCGAATGATATTTCTATCCGTGCATTAATTCTTTCTTTGCTAATAATTCTTCTTCTGTTTCAGGGTGCTCCTCACTTACGTGAATAGAATCAGCAGGACAAACAGAAACACATTGAGGCTCATCATGGAAACCTTTGCACTCAGTACACTTATCTGCTACGATAAAGAAGAATTCATCAGATTGAGCTTCATTCTTTTCGTCTGCATCTTTTTCATTACCATTCGCTAAGGTAAACGAACCACTGAGGTTGGTTCCATCAGCATACGACCATTCTTCATCTGGTTCATAAATTGCATTATTGGGGCACTCTGATACACAGGCATCGCAATTAATACAGTCATCATTTATTACTAACATAATATCTATATTTTAAATGTTATTTGCTTTTTTCTGTCGCAAATGTAAAATACAAAATTTAACTTAATAACATATATTTTCTATTTGGAATTATTCTAAAGAGACAGCGAAATTGCGTTAAACCTACATGTTTTCTTATAGAATCTAAAATCGTTAAAACATTGTTGATTCGAAAGATTTGAGGTTTTATTTTTCCTGCAAATAAACACTGACCAAATATTCGGTTTTTTATGATATTACTCATACTTTTATTTTTGATGGCGGTCTAACTTGCACGCCCTACAAATAAGGATAATAAATAGAATAAGATATATGGGAACAACTGCTATTAAAGAGGTAGATAAGGTTGTGATTAAATTTGCCGGAGATTCGGGAGATGGAATGCAACTTACTGGTACTCAGTTTACAGGAACTTCTGCTTTGTTGGGCAACGATATTGCAACTTTTCCTGATTACCCTGCCGAAATTAGGGCTCCACAAGGAACTGTGGCCGGTGTTTCGGGGTTTCAAGTGCATATCGGTCAGGCACATATTCACACTCCAGGTGATAGTCCTGATGTATTAGTGGCTATGAATGCAGCCGCATTGAAAGCAAACTTAAGGGATGTAGCCAAAGGCAAAACTATTATAATAGATACCGATAACTTTAAACGTAAAGATTGGGAAAAAGCCGGATTTGCTGATGACCCTTTAACAAGTGGAGAACTTAGAGAGTATCATGTAATTGAAGCTCCTATGACAACGCTTACTCGAACAGCTTTAGAAGGTCTTGGGCTTGATAATAAAAGCATGGTTCGGAGCAAAAATATGTTTGCCTTAGGGATGGTGTATTGGATGTTCAGTCGCCCCTTGGATTATACCGAACGGTTTTTGAAAGGTAAATTTGGTAAAAAACCTGAAATTTTAGCAGGCAATATAAAAGCCCTTAAAGCAGGGTTTAATTATGCTGATACGATTGAGGCGTTTTCTTCTGCAAGTGCCGTGCTGCCAGCTGATATGGAGCCTGGGCTTTATAAAAATGTAATGGGTAACGAGGCCACGGCTTGGGGTTTCCTAGCGGCTGCTGAAAAATCAGGTAAGGAGTTATTCTTAGGTTCTTACCCTATTACACCTGCTACTGATATTTTACAAGAGCTAGCTAAACATCGTCATTTTGGTGCTAAGGTTTTTCAAGCAGAAGATGAAATTGCAGGAATTACTTCTGCCATAGGCGCAGCCTTTGCAGGCGACTTGGCCATAACAACTACTTCTGGTCCGGGTCTTGCACTTAAAGGAGAAGCACTTGGGTTAGCAGTTATGACGGAGCTTCCTTTAGTAGTTGTTGATGTACAACGTGGTGGTCCATCTACAGGTTTACCAACCAAAACAGAGCAATCTGATTTGATGCAAGCCTTGTACGGAAGAAACGGTGAAAGCCCTGTAGTAGTAGTAGCCGCAAAATCACCTGCTGATTGTTTTTCAATGGCATTTAGGGCTGCAAAAATTGCGTTGGAGCATATGACTCCTGTGTTGTTATTAACTGATGGCTATGTGGCCAATGGTTCTCAGCCTTGGAAAATTCAGCGTACAGAAGATTTAGACGATATCACTCCTCATGAAGCGGACAAGTCGATGCAAAACTGGCAGCCCTATGAGCGCGATACTGCTTCTTTAGCAAGGTATTGGGCGTACCCAGGCCAGTCAGGCTATGAGCATAGAATTGGTGGTCTTGAAAAAGATGAACTTACGGGTAATGTTTCATACACCCCGGAGAATCACGAGAAAATGACTTATGTAAGGGAAGAAAAAGTGCAACGCGTTGCCAATTATATTCCAGAACTAGAAGTAGATGGTTCTCAAGAAGGAGATTTATTGGTTGTTAGTTGGGGTGGAACATACGGCTCTACATTAACAGCAATTAATAAATGTACTGCTCAAAATAAAAAAGTGGGCTTGGCCCATTTTAATTATATAAAGCCATTGCCTAAAAATACTGCAGAGGTATTCAGCAAGTTTAAAAAAATATTGGTTGCGGAGCTTAATCAAGGCCAGTTGGTTAAATATTTAAGAGGAGAACTACCACAATTTACTTACCAACAATTTAATAAAACACAAGGGTTGCCATTTAGAGTAGTAGAATTAAACCATGCTATTAACAAAACCCTAGAATCCAACTAATTATGTCAGTAGAAACATTAGAATATACCGCTAAAGATTTTTCTAGCGACCAAGAAGTAAAATGGTGCCCAGGGTGTGGAGATTATGCTATTTTAAAAGCCGTTCAAAAGGCAATGCCTTTAATCGGACGAAAAAGAGAAGACATTGTATTTGTATCTGGAATTGGTTGTTCCTCTCGATTTCCATATTACATGGATACCTACGGTTTTCATAGTATTCATGGTCGTGCGCCAGCAATTGCTACGGGTGTTAAATTAGCCAACCCTAATTTAAGTGTTTGGCAAATTACAGGTGATGGTGATGCCTTAGCCATTGGCGGGAATCACTTTATTCATCTGATTCGAAGAAATGTGAGTATTAATGTGCTTTTGTTTAATAACCGAATTTACGGATTAACGAAAGGGCAGTTTTCTCCAACCACTAATTTGGGTCAGTCAACAAAGTCATCTCCTCAAGGCACGATTGATAATCCTTTTAATCCTGGTGAACTAGTATTGGGCGCTAACGGGCATTTCTTTGCTAGAGCTACAGATACTAATGCAAAAGCGTTGACGGCAATTTTAGTAGAGGCTGAAAAACATAGAGGAGCCTCTATTATTGAAATTTTACAAAACTGTGTCATCTTTAATAAAGATATTTTCTCTGATTATACGGCAAAAGATGTCAAGCTAGATAACCAAGTTCATGTTGAGCACGGAAAGCCAATGATTTTTGGAGCCAATTCCGATAAAGGATTGAAGCTAAATGGTTTCAAATTAGAAATAGTTACCATTGGTGAAGATGGCATTACAGAAGACGATCTTTTAGTACACGATGCGCACGAAGAAGACAATACACTACATATGATGTTAGCAAAACTTCAAATGCCGGTGGTTACGGGTATTATCCGTTCTTATGGAGAAGATTCGTTTGAAATGAGAATGAAAAAACAGGTAGAAGAAGTGGAAAAAAACTCCCCTTTTAAATCGGTAAATGATTTATTGGAAAGTGGAGAAACGTGGGAAATTAAATAAGCGATGGGCAACGAAGCAATCATTTTATTTATCATTTTGGGTACTCTAATGGTAGGAGGGGCCATTGTTTTCTCCTACTTTATTTCGCCAAAGGTGCCTCAAAAAATGAAGGAAGATACCTTTGAATGTGGTATCGAAACGCAAGGGCCTTCATGGATTCAGTTTAAAGTGGGCTATTACTTATTTGCAATCCTCTTCCTCATTTTTGATGTAGAAACAATTTTTATTGTTCCTTGGGCGGTGGTAATGAAAGACTTAGGGATGGTTGCTTTTATTGAAATTGTAATTTTCTTTTTCATACTGGGGCTCGGCCTTTTATATGCTTGGAAAAAAGACGCATTAAGATGGGAATAGACCTAGATAAAATAGAAAATCCTTCGAACATACCCGAAGACTTTCCTGGAAAAGTAATTGGAGCTGGCAATGGGGCTAACATTATAGTAACCTCGTTCGATAAAATTGTGAATTGGTCACGGTCAAATTCACTTTGGCCGCTCACATTTGGTACAAGTTGCTGTGCTATCGAAATGATGCAAACAGGAGCTTCTCGTCACGATTGGTCACGATTTGGATTTGAAGTAGCTCGTGCTACCCCACGCCAGGCAGATATGATCGTAATTGCTGGAACGATTGTCAACAAAATGGCACCTGTGCTTCGTAGATTATACGAGCAAATTGCCGATCCTAAATATGTAATCGCAATGGGAGCCTGTGCTATATCAGGAGGTCCATTTTTTTATAATACATATTCGGTAGTAAAAGGGGCTGACCATATTATTCCGGTAGATGTATATGTGCCCGGTTGCCCACCAAGGCCAGAAGCCTTATTGGATGGCATTATGAAATTGCAAGATAAAATAAAAAGCTCTTCGATGGTGGATAAAAAGCCAACCTTAGAAGAGTTTGATAAAGGATTATAGATGTAATTATGAAAAGGATTCGAAAACCAACGTACGCAGGAAAAGTAAATGAAAAAGACCAAGAGGATATTTTCTTTTGATGAATATATAACTTAGTTAAGTTAACTGATTGTGAATAAAGTAGAATTATATATTGAAGAATACCAAAACTTAAACCTCCACAATGTGGTAGATTATGATAAGTTTAATCAGTATGCCATAACGGCTCACAGTACTCAAATAGAAGGTTCAACTTTGTCAATTGAAGAGGCAAGCTTACTTATTAACGAAGGTATAACCCCCAAAGGAAAACCTCTTTCACATTCACTAATGGTTAAAGATCATCATAATGCGTTGCAATTAGCCATTAAATTAGGTCAAAAATCAACTAGATTAAGTTTGCAAATAATATGTGATATCAATGAAACAGTAATGAAAAACACGGGTCAAACATATAATACTGCCTTGGGGGTGGTTGACTCCGCAAAAGGCGAATTAAGAAAAGGATCTGTATTTGTGCAAAACAGGTATTTCCCAGCTTACGATAAAGTGCCAGACTTATTAAACCAGTTATGTGTTGAGGTAAATGACAGAATGGCGAATAATTTAACCTTAAGAGAACAAATAAATTTAGCTTATAGTGCACATTATAACCTTGTAAGCATCCATCCACATTATGACGGCAATGGGAGAACATCAAGGTTAGTGATGAATATGATACAAACTTATTTTAAGTTACCGCTTTCTATTGTTAATAAAGAAGATAAGCTAGCGTATTTTAATGCCCTCGAAAGCAGTAGAAATGTTGAACAATTAGAGCCGTTTATACATTTTATGGATAACCAATATATAAAATACCTTTCGAATGAAATTAGTAGGTTTGAGAATCAAACAAAAAAGAAGAATAAAGGAAATGGAATAACCTTTTTGTTTTAATATTAAGTAATGGATAGAAAAAGCCTACAAAATAAAATTGCTACTTGGAGTTCGGAAGTTGAGTTTTCTGCCGCACCAGTTTTGGCCGATGAAGCAGCAGGTGTAAAAGCTTCGCCCGGTACTCAATTTTTAGAAATAATCATTAAGCCAAACCAATTGTTGGAGTTTGCTGAAAAACTACGCAACGATGAGGAGATGCAATTCAATTTTATGTTCAGTCTTACTTGTGTTGATTTTGCCGATCATTTTATGATGGTCTATCATCTTCGTTCGATTGAACTTGAACACGAATTGGTACTCAAAGTAAAAATTGAAGATAAAGACAAGCCTGTGGTTGAAACCTTATGCCATATTTGGCGCACTGCAGAATACCTTGAGCGAGAAGTGTACGATTTGTTTGGTGTGGTGTTTACCAACCATCCTGATTTGAGAAGAATCTTGCTAGATGATGATTGGAAAGGCTATCCTCTTAGAAAAGATTATGTGGACTCTATAAATATAATTTCATTATGATAGCCGAGGAAGCAATAAAAGAGGGAATCAAAACTCAGGAGTACTTTATTAATATGGGTCCTCAGCACCCTTCAACACATGGTGTGCTTCGGTTAATGTTGGAGTTGGATGGGGAAATTATTAAAAAAGTAATACCACATATTGGCTATGTGCATCGTTCCATCGAAAAAATGTGCGAGAAAGATACCTATCGTCAAATTGTGCATGTAACCGATCGAATGGATTACCTCAGCAACCATATGAACAACGAGGCCGTCTGCCTCTTGGTTGAAAATGCGCTGGAAATTGGAGTGAGTGAACGAGTAAAAGTTATTCGCACTATAATGTCGGAGCTTACTCGTTTGTCATCACACCAATTATGGTGGGGCGTAATGGGAATGGACTTGGGTGCATTAACCAGCTTTTTATATGGTTTCCGCGATCGAGAAATAATCAATGATATTTTTGAAGAAACCTGTGGGGCACGATTAACAATGAATTATAACACCCCTGGAGGTGTAATGTTTGATATTCATCCTAATTTTCAAAAACGAGTTAAAGACTTTATAGCTCATTTTAAAACGAAATTGCCAGAATACGATGACCTGCTTTCTGATAATGTAATTTTTAGAAACAGAACAGAAGGTATTGGTATCTTATCTAAAGAGGATGCTATTTCTTATGGAATTACTGGGCCAACAGGCAGAGCTTCAGGTTTCTCAAACGATATTCGAAAGCATAAGCCATACAGTGCTTATGACCGTGTTGATTTTAAAGAAATTTTGATGGAAACGGGTGACACCTACTCAAGGTATAAAGCTCGGATGCTAGAAATGTGGGAGTCCATGTCGATTATTGAGCAATTGATAGATAATATTCCTGAAGGAGAAATTCAATCATCGGCTGTAAAGGCGGTAATTAAATTACCAAAGGGTGAGTTTTTTCAAAGTGTTGAAACTGCCCGTGGCGAGTTAGGTGTGTATGTTGTAAGTGATGGAACTAAAAGCCCTTATCGTATCAAATTTAGATCACCTGGTTTCTCCAATTTATTTGTGTTGGATCATATAGCCAAAGGATATAAAATAGCCGATTTAGTGGCAATGATGTCCACCATAGATATTGTTGTACCTGATATTGATCGTTAATGCTAGAATTTATAAACTATGTATAATTTTTCATCTCTCACCAACAGCATTCACGAATCACTCTCTGCGAGCCTGTCACCAGTTATGGTTACGGTGGTAGAGTGGAGTATTATCGGAATTGTACTTATCACTTTTGTGGCGCTTTCGGTAATGGGCATGGTGTATATCGAGCGTAAAGTAGCTGCTTTTTTCCAACAACGAATAGGGCCAAACCGGGTAGGTAAGTGGGGGTTATTGCAAACCCTAGCCGATTTTCTAAAACTCTTAATGAAGGAGCATATTATGGCTCGTTCTGCAGATAAGTTCTTATTTAACCTTGCGCCATTTATAATGGTGATAGCAGCATTTTTAGCTATTGGTGCCATTCCATTTGCCTTAGGTCTGCATGTTATGGATATCAATATTGGCGTATTTTACATTTCAGCAGTTTCTTCCATTGGTGTGTTAGGTATTTTAATCGGTGGCTGGGCTGGCAATAATAAGTACTCTCTTATTGGTGCACTACGAAGTGGGGCCCAAATAATTAGTTACGAAATTTCAGCTCTGCTCTCTTTGTTGGTAATTGTGGTACTTGCAGGCGATTTACAATTAAGTGCTATCATCGAAAGCCAAGCAGATGGCTGGTGGATCTTTAAAGGCCATATTCCGGTGTTCATTGCCTTTGTGATTTTTCTAATTGCAGGAACAGCGGAAACAAATCGTGGTCCTTTCGATATGGCTGAGGCCGAATCGGAATTAACGGCAGGTTTTCATACAGAATACTCAGGTATTAAATTTGCGATGTTCTTTTTAGCAGAATATGTTAATTTATTTATCATAGCTGCTGTTGGAGCCACAGTATTCCTAGGTGGTTGGATGCCCTTTCATATTGGCAATTGGGAAGCCTTTAATTCCATAATGGATTACATCCCTCCAATACTTTGGTTTTTTGGTAAAACCGGGTTCATCATTGGCCTCATTATGTGGTTTAAATGGACGTTCCCTCGTTTACGAATTGACCAATTACTGGTGTTGGAATGGAAATATTTATTACCTATAAACTTGGTTAACCTACTGGTTGTAGCATTTATTGCCATGATGGGTTGGTATTTTTAAGATATAATTATGAATGCAATAACCACGTACTTTAAAGATATTTTCCACGGAATTAAAACCCTGTTAACAGGGATGAAAGTTACAGGATACTATTTTACTCACGCCCGTAAAGAGATTATTACGCAGCAGTATCCTGAAAACAGGGACACATTAAAAATGTTTGATCGATTTAGAGGAGTAGTTATAATGCCTCACGATGAGAATAACGAACATTCATGCACAGGTTGTTCCGCCTGTGAACTTGCCTGCCCAAATGGTTCTATCGAAATTATGTGGGAGCGCTTAGCTGACCCTGAAACAGGAAAGAAAAAGAAAGTAATTGAAAAGCATGTGTACCACCACTCCATGTGTACACTATGTAATTTATGTATTATAGCCTGCCCAACGGATGCCATTAAAATGGGACAATCATTTGAGCATGCTACATTCGATAGAAAAGATTTAACTATGGTTTTAAATAAACCCGGATCAAAAATCCGTAAAGGTGTAGAAGAATAATGGAAAAGATTATTTTTTACATCCTCGCCCTCGCTATTGTGCTGTTTTCTGTGATGACAGTAACCAGTAGAAATATTTTAAGAGCGGCCATCTATTTGTTATTTGTTTTAATGGCAACAGCTGGCCTGTATTTTATGCTTAACTACAACTTTTTGGCTGCAGTGCAACTCACCGTTTATTCAGGGGGTGTAGTAGTGCTCATTGTTTTTGCAGTACTGCTTACAGCTCGAATGGATCATAAATTAGAAGCCGTTGGC
>JAKISE010000092.1 GCA_021648745.1 Cyclobacteriaceae bacterium | reverse complement strand
ATCTTACTAATAATGACGTTAGTCTTGCTCGTTGCAGGTTTAAAAAACTTTAAAACTCGATTGGCATGAGAACGATTTTATTTCTACTTCGAAAAGAGTTTTTACAAATCTCAAGAAACAA
Organism: Cyclobacteriaceae bacterium; assembly: GCA_021648745.1. Classification (GTDB taxonomy): domain Bacteria; phylum Bacteroidota; class Bacteroidia; order Cytophagales; family Cyclobacteriaceae; genus JAKISE01. The sequence goes on along the minus strand of JAKISE010000092.1, from coordinate 12,324 downwards.
GCCTATCTTGGGAATGATAACGGTGTTACCAATCATTCAACTCTTATTATTGGTAAATGCGGCCAATTTTGAGATTAAGAATATAAATTTTGCCATTTTAGATAATGACAAATCACAAACTTCACAAAAGCTTGTTGAAAAACTAGAAGCCAATGAATATTTTACTCTTGTAGCGAGTGTAACCAACGAAATGCAAGCAAAGCACCTTTTAGAAAGACGTAAGGTAGATATGGTGCTTCAAATTCCCTCTAAATTTGAGGTAGATTTGCAGCGATTTCATAAGGCAAGTTTGTTTTTAGGTGTAAATGCCATTGATGGGTCAGCTGCAGGTTTAATTAGCTATTATGCTAATAATGTAATTAATAATTTTAATCAGGAAATTGTTATAGATCAGCTACGGCTACCTATAACCCCTAAATTACCGATTCGAACAGAACCACGATTTTGGTTTAACCCTGAGTTAGTGTATAGTGCCTTTATGACACCTGGACTATTAGTAATTCTGGTAACTATGGTAGGTATGTTTTTAACCAGTATGAACATTGTGCGTGAAATTGAAATCGGTACCATTGAGCAGCTAAATGTTACTCCCATAACCAAAGTTCAGTTTATCATTGCTAAACTAACCCCATTTTGGATTATAGGCATGTTTATTTTAGCCTTCGGCTTAGGCGTAGGCAAACTAATGTTCGATTTTCCTATTGTGGGCAGCCTATCCGTATTATTTGCTTTTGCAGCCATCTATTTACTGGTTGTGCTAGGAATGGGGCTATTTATATCAACCATTACCAATACACAGCAACAAGCTATGCTCATTAGCTGGTTTTTCTTAGTAATTTTTATCCTTATGTCTGGTTTATTTACTTCGGTAGATAGTATGCCAGTATGGGCTCAAAAACTAACTTTGGCCAACCCTGTTACTTACTTCGTAGAGCTTATTAGAATGGTGCTGCTAAAGGGGAGTGGCTTTCATCATGTAATTAAACACTTTGTCATTATGAGCATTATGGCTGTTGTTACTATCGGCTTTGCAGTACTCAACTACCGAAAAAGAGCATAAATTACCCTTTCTTGCTTTTTCGATACAAATAAGACGTAAATATATTTCTTTTGGCAAAGCGCAATTGCTTATCAGAATTAATCAATTTTGAATATACCGATTTAGAAACACCAAAGTATTCATACGTTGAGCCATCCATAAAAGAAACCTCCAATAACTGTCCCTTATGTTTAAAATCAGCAATGCCAGAATTAAAAGTTGTGCTTGTGTATTCATCTAAGTTTGCAGCCTTTGTTTCAGGCGATATACTTACTAAAAAGTGGTATGCATCTATAATTTGAGTGCTTTTTACTTCTGCCTCCTCTTTTTCCTCTGCAATTTGAAACTTATCGGGGTGCCACTCTTTAACCAAGTTTCGATATGTGCTTTTTAATTGTTTAAGATCCGTATCGGGTGCTACGTTAAACAATTTTTTGTACTCATTAATACGTTTCATATAGGGCTATTTTCTAAATAAGGTGCAAAAGTAGTTGGTATAACTATTAGTTGTATTAGAGACCTTAATAATTTATGAAATGATTACTTAATTCGCTGATCCAACAAAAATGGCCTGGCATCTCTAACCCTAATCTTATAAAAATCATCGTGCAGTGGGTTGAGTAAATAATTGTGCTCAGTGGGAACAATGGCACTTGGTACTTTTAAACATAACCCGCCTTGCTTAACAAAACGACTTCCAATTTTTACGGTATCACCTGTATACGGGAATAGGTTCCATTGTTTATGGAGCCTTTTAACTGTCTCAATGTCTAGGTTATCAGGTAAATCAAGCTCAACACAATATAGGTTCTTGAGTTTGCTCGATGATAAATTAGCAATTACCTCTAATACAGCTAAGGACAAGCTTTCTGAAGTATAGAGCATTCGAATACCTTTTTTATTCCACCGTCCTCCATAAAGCATTGCACCTGTACCCGATAAGTCATTTATATAGGGCTTGGTCGTAATTCTATGTAATATCATTGTAGAAGAGTATGCTACTAAGCAACTAGGAATAAACACCGTGTTCTATACGGCCTAATAAGTCGTGAATAATGGCAATGCCTGTTCCATTGTCCATATAATCAATTGGTCGTTTATTTCCTAGGGCAATTATAGAGCTACTCATCCAATCCTTAAATTCTTCAGAATTGCTGAAAAGCTCAATACCTTGCTGGTAAAGAGTCGCTATTTGCAACACCCGATCACTCACTTGTGGGCTTAGTAATTCTTGATCTTTAACTTTTTCGATGGTTCGTTTACTAACGGGTAAAAAGCTGGAAAACTCTGAAAGGTTAAGGCCTGTCATCGTAGCTACTGCAATAAAATCTGACTTAGTAATGCCATTATGTGCTTTTTCGTAGCGAACGGCTGGTTCGTTTACTAAAGATGATATATTTTCTTTCTCTTCCTCTTCCACAACTCAAATATACTATATTCGCATCATATTACGAAATATTTCGCTATCTATTATGAACTTTATTTTTAAGTAAAATTGATATTATAATTGCGCTTAAACATGGAATTCCGATCCAAATAGCCTCACTCATAAGTACTTTTAACCCCCATTCGCTAAAAAACGATTCAATACCAATAGGAGAGACTTTAATAGGTCGCCAAGGGAAAAAATAGCGCGTATTGTCCCATGGAGCAAAGAAAGCAACGCCTAAACCTCCGTTTGTTAGAGCATCTAATATGCCATGAAAAGCGGTAGAAAGTGCGAAATAGGAAGTTAATAATATCTTTTCTATAGTTGACGTACGTTTTTGGTAGAAAAACACCATTACAGTAATGCCTAGAAGCAAGGCAAATAATAAAGAATGTGTAAATCCTCGATGTCCCCAAAAGCTAGCATAAGTTATACCTAGTTTGAAACCTAGAACATCAGCATCGGGGAGGATGGAACATATAATTCCTAAAGTCCAGGACTTCCAATTTAGTAGCGATTTTTTAAAACTACTTCCTAGTGCTACTGCTGTAAGCGCATGTCCAAATACTGATGCCATGTTAGCTTTCGGCTAATTCTGTTATGCCCTCAAGTAAAATATCTAACTCCCTTGTGTTATTATATAAGGTTGGTGTCACTCGCGCAATATCCTGGTCTTCTAAGTGGCGGATTACAGTAAAAACGTTTTGCTTTTTGTAAAGCCCCTCTACTACCTCTGCTGTATTCAATCCATCTATGGCGAAACTGGCAATGGCACAACTTCTGTCAGAACCTGTAGGAGTTGTTACTCTTACTCGATCTATGTTTTCCGCCTGTTTAGTCCAATAATTCTGTAAATACCTTAATCTTTTTTCTTTAAGGGAGGTTGTAACCATCTCGTTAAAGGCCATTGCTTCTGTAATGGTTAAAATGATAGGTACTGATAGGGTTCCGAAATGGCCCAATTTTCTAATGTCATTTACATTTTTTCCACTATCGCCAAATAAAGGCCTTAGGTCTTTAATTCTATCTCGTTTTACATACAAAAGACCAGCCCCCAATGGATTTCCAAACCATTTGTGCAGATTAACACCTACGAAGTCCGCTCCTAGGTCTTTTAATCCAAATTCGATCTGGGCAAAACTGTGTGCTGCATCAACAACCACATTAATATCTTGCTCTCTAAACCTATCCACTATTTTTTTAATAGGCATTATTTGTCCAGTTAGGTGAATCATGTGGGTAGTTAAAATACATTTGGTCTTGGGTGTAACCGCCTCCTCATAGCGTTTAACAATCTCTTCGTCACTTTCTGGTAATAAAGGAATCCGTATGACTTTAATTCTGATTCCAACTTGTTTCTCCAGCATCTCGAAGGTTTCAATCATACTGAAGTAATCTTGCTTATTCAAAATAACTTCATCTCCTTTTTTTAGACCAAGACCCTGAATGATAATGTTCATCGACTCTGTTGCATTTCGGGTAATTAACAGTTCACCTTTATCAACCTTAGAAAATTGAGCGAGTAATTCCATTATTCGCTCAAAATCTTTTGGGTAATTACCTCGAAGGTATTGAGAGGAATACTGATTGATTGTTTTGATATGTTCAAAATACGCATTTCGAACTGGTATTGATTGCACACCAAAATATCCATTCTCTAGGTTAATAAAATTATCGGACACATCATAAAATTCCTTCTTAAATTTCTTCCAAAATGCTTCATCGTTAAATTTCTCATCCGAAAATTCTTCAACAAGGTCATTGCTTTGATTGTTCGCAAATAGGTTTGAATAAGCAAATGGCAAGCCCAAAGCAGTGATCCCTACCTGTTTGAGTAAATTTCTACGATCCATACGTCAAGTACTTTAAAGAGATAAATTGATTTTGTTTGAAGCTATTATTTAGGCGTAAATCTAGCTAAATTGATTGGACTTACAGGGACATTTCAATTTCAACTAAAATATAATAGGATGTTATTCGATATTTTTATATCGAATAACAATAAATATTTATTACTATATGGACTATTAAGTACTAGCTTTGAGGAAATATAAAGCTCAACCAAATGAAAACACCGTTTAGTATAAAACTTATCTATTGGATTGTTAACTTTATTCTTTTTGTATCTGTTATTGGTGTAGCCGCAGTATTTGTAGAATTTGTTCTTTCATTCTACAACTCTTATTCTTACCATTTCTTTAAATTTGAAATTCCATTAAAACTAGATTTGCTTCCAGTTACAGAAGTGATGATAAATGGTGAACTAACACCTGTTAAAATATCAAAAATCCATGGAAATTTTAATGTATGGGATTTAGGAATTAAGACAGCAATTATACTCTATCTTTCAGTGTTTTTGAAAGGTGGCGTGTTTAGTTATGCATTACATGCAATTAAGAAAATATTGATTAATGTGAAGGCAAATTCTGTTTTTACATTTTCTAATGTAAACTACTTCAAAAAAGGCTAGCTATTCATTTTTTATTGTTTGGGTTATGAAGGACATTATTATGCAATCATATGTACAAATTCAATATACCTACTTTAACCCGTTCAATAATTTGTTTATGGATTACTTGTTGTCCAATAATTTATTAATAGCATCAATTCTACTCTCAGTAGCCTATGTTTTTGCGCAAGGGGTAAAACTACAAGAGTATAAAAACCTAACTAATTAATGGCAATCATTGTAAACTTAGATGTAATGCTTGCTAGACGCAAGATGAGCCTAACAGAACTTTCTGAAAGAGTTGGTATTACTATGGCTAATTTATCTATTCTAAAAAAAGGAAAGGCTAAAGCAATGCGGTTTTCTACCTTAAGTGCCATCTGTAAGGTACTCGAGTGCCAGCCAGGAGATATATTGGAATTTAGTGACAATTAGTAAGAATGGTTTCAAATTAGGTATTACTTTTATTTTCTACACTTTCTTTACTATTTTAGGCACCAACAATTTTCTAACCTAATATTTATGAGCAATAATCACTCTTGGTATAATTCTTATCCGAAAGGAATTGAGAAAGAAATCGATCTTACTAAATACAATTCTATCATTGATATTCTGGAGACTTCAATGGATAAATATAGAGATTTACCCGCCTTTGAAAATATGGGTAAAGAGTTAACTTATGGTGAAATTGATCAATTATCTCAAAACTTTGCGAGCTATTTACAACATGAACTAGGGCTTAAGAAAGGGGATCGTATTGCCTTGCAAATGCCAAATTTATTGCAATACCCAATTGCTTTATTTGGTGCATTACGCGCGGGGTTAGTTGTAGTAAATACCAACCCGCTTTATACGCCTCGTGAAATGAAGCACCAATTCAGCGATTCAGGAGCTGTAGCAATTGTAATCGTTGCCAATTTTGCATATAATTTGGAAAAAATAATTGCTGAAACTGGAATTAAAACAGTTATTATAACTCAATTAGGAGATCAATTAAGTGGCCTAAAAAAAGGGCTCGTAAACTTTGTGGTTAAATACGTAAAAAAGATGGTGCCTAACTATAATTTACCTGGCGCTATTCCTTTTAACAAAGTTTTATCTGTTGGAGCGTCAAAAGCCTTTACTAAGTCTGAAATTACATTAGAAGACAATGCATTTCTTCAATATACAGGTGGCACAACAGGCGTTGCCAAGGGAGCTACTTTGTCTCATAAAAATGTGGTAGCCAATATTTTACAATGCGACCAGTGGTTTTTGAATACAGAGAAAGGGAATGAGTTAGTGGTAACTGCACTACCGCTTTATCATATTTTTGCACTTACTGTAAACGGGTTATTAATGTTTTCCTTAGGAGCCAAAAACTTGCTTATTACAAACCCTAGAGATATGAAAGCCTTTATTGGTGAGCTTAAAAAGGCAAAAATGACGGTGTTTACTGCAGTTAATACCTTATTCAATGGCTTACTTAATCAGCCAGACTTTGCTAATGTTGATTTTTCAAAGCTAAAATATTCGATTGGCGGTGGCATGGCGGTGCAAGGTGCAGTAGCAAAACATTGGTATAAGGTTACAGGGCGTTCTCTGGCAGAAGGGTATGGCTTAAGTGAAACTTCACCCTTATTAACGTGTAACCCTTTGGACGGAACAGAACGCATGGGAAGCATTGGTTTACCGGTATCAAGTACAATTGTAAGTATAATGGATGAAGAAGGCAACCAGTTGCCAGCTGGCGAGATTGGGGAAATTTGCGCTAAGGGCCCACAAGTGATGGAGGGCTATTGGGAACGACCAGAAGAGACCAAGGAAACTTTTTTTGGAGAGTGGTTTAGAACTGGTGATATTGGCATAATGGATGAAGATGGTTTCTTTAAAATTGTAGATCGCAAAAAGGATATGATTATTGTCTCTGGCTTTAATGTTTATCCTAATGAAATTGAAGAAGTAATTGTATCGCATCCTATGGTGCTCGAAGTAGCTGCTATCGGCATTGCAGATGAAAAAACTACAGAAGCAGTAAAGGTGTTTGTAGTAAAGAAAGACCCTTCACTTACCGAACAAGATATCATTGAATGTTGCAAAGTTGATCTAACCAATTATAAGCGTCCTAAGCATATAGAGTTTATAGATGAACTGCCAAAATCTAATGTGGGTAAAATCATTAGGAGGTTACTAAGAGAAGGGGAGAGTTAAAGTATAACCCTTCTTCTAGTAAAGTAAATTTAGAAATACATAACATCATTTGCTTAGGAATTGTTGCCCACAACATTTAAAAAACTTAGAATATGAAAGCTTCTATTATAGGCAAATGGACTATCTTAATTTTGATGTTGTTGACAACTTTTAGCTACGGCTTTGGGCAATCTCAACCTAAGAATTATGGTGTATTAAAGCCAGAATTGTTTATTGCTGACTTACAGAATAAAATGCTCGTTGTTGCATTTGGAGGTAGCGAAGGTGGAAGCGTTTTCGGAAGTGATGTAACCAGAGATGTAAGGGCTAAATTCCTTGAGCGAGGTTATTCCTTTCTTTCCATTGGTTATTTCGGAGCAAAAGGGCTACCAAAGGAGCTAGACAGAATCTCTTTGAATGCTGTGTATGACACTATAATAAATATAAGCAGAAAAATAAAAATTGACGTGGACAAAATAGTGTTAATTGGTGCTTCACGGGGAGCGGAACTTGCTCTAAACTTGGCAAGCAGGCATAATTTTCTTGGTGTCGTTGCGCTTGTTCCACCTAATGTGAGCTTGCCATATATCGGTAAGAGAGAAAACACCTCATCATGGATATTTAATAACAAGCAAGTTTCATATCTTAATCTTCCGTACGGATTGATAAGGAAAGATGGGTTTGTTAATACTCTTAAGGCTGAATTAAAAAATAAAGACGAAGTTGAAAGGGCTTCTATCAAAGTAGAGAACATCAACGGGTTTATTTTCCTTTCGTCAGCAAAGAATGATCAAATATGGCCTTCTGAACAAATGTGCAATGACATAATGAGTAGACTTCAGAAAAATAATTTCATATATGATTACAAACATGTTTCATTTGATGGCGGACACCAACCATCGAATCACTGGGAGGAAGTTTTTGTCTTTATCGATAATTTTGCTTTAAAAGAGTAGGAGATATGTGCATAAAAAACCAATGACGAGTAGGCATTGTTGATAAAATTGAAAACGGTGTGACTATGAACAGTTGGAGAGGTTAGAATAACTACTCTTCGTATCTAGGTGGTAAAATTTATGGCGTGTCTTTGAAGTAATTTGATTTTTAATAAAATATTTTAGCTAACTTTTTAATTAAACGCAAGAAAACATATTTGTTTTGCGTAAATAAAATTGATAAGCGTTAATTGCTAATTACTTATTGCAATTGGTAATTAAATCCATACGAATGACCTACCAACAAACACTCCATTATTTATACAATAACCTACCCATGTATCAACGCATTGGGCCTGCAGCCTACAAAGTTGATTTAGGTAATATTGTGGAATTAATGGCAGAAATGGGTGACACCCATAATTCATTCAGGTCAATTCACGTAGCGGGCACTAATGGTAAAGGGAGCTCTTCGCATATGCTGGCTTCTATCTTGCAAGAAGCCGGCTATAAAGTTGGTTTATACACCTCGCCACATTTAAAATCGTTTACAGAGCGTGTACGAATAAATGGCAAAGAAATAGGGGAGCAAGAAGTGGTTGATTTTGTGGAAGAAGTAAAACCCCTTATTGATGAAATTAAACCTTCCTTTTTCGAAATTACCGTGGCGTTGGCATTTTACTATTTTGCTAAATACAAAGTAGATATTGCCATTATTGAAGTTGGGCTAGGAGGTAGGCTCGATTCCACTAATATTATCACGCCCGAGGTATCTCTAATAACCAATATTGGACTTGATCACCAAGCGTTACTTGGCAACACACTAGAAAAAATAGCGAGTGAAAAGGCTGGTATTATTAAGGAAGGTGTTCCTGTTGTAATTAGTCAAAACCAAGTAGAAATTGCCTCTGTATTTAAAAATAAAGCGGCCAAAGTTGGTACCAATATAAGTTTTGCTTCGGCTAACTATATTATTGAACAAGCAAATACAGAACGAGTTAATATTATAAAGTCAGGTGAAGTAGAGATAGAAGGATTAAAACCAGATTTAAAAGGGAGTTACCAGTTACTTAACATTCCAGGGGTGCTAGAAACACTTGATAAGCTGAATGGGTTTAACATAACCGATGAACATATTAAAAAGGGACTCGAAAATGTAGTACATAACACAGGACTAAAAGGACGATGGCAAATATTAAACAAGAGTCCATTAATAATCTGTGATACAGGCCATAATGTAGATGGGGTAAGAATGATTATTGACCAACTAGATAAATATAATTACAAAAAGTTGCACATCGTTTGGGGCATGGTAGAAGATAAATCAATAATGGAAGTGCTTACTCTGTTGCCGACAGAGGCGCAATACTATTTTTGTGCAGCTGATATTCCTAGAGCACTTAATGCAAAAATTTTAGCTAATGAGGCTTCTAAAATCAAATTGTCAGGAAAAGAATTTGACTCGGTTTCTATAGCTATTTCTAGCGCTAAAAAAAATGCAGCAGCAGATGATTTGATTTTTATTGGTGGCTCTAATTTTGTAGTGGCAGAAATTGATGAATTATAAAACTTATTTTTTCATTCCGAGGAACAGCCTGCCCCGTTTTTTCGGGGAGGAATCTCCTAAGAAATGAAAGTCTATCGTGAGCAAAAAGATTCTTTATCTAATCTAACAGGCTGACAAAAAATACATGAGAAGTAAACTACAGCGATTTGCCGATATTCAACAACGAGACAATTGCATCGAAATTGGTAAACCCACTTTTGATACGATTAAAGGGAATTGGAATAAACTCCAATTTAATAACGATAACCCTAACACAGTTGAACTTGCCTGTGGTAAAGGCGAATACACGGTTGGCCTTGCCCGAATTTTAAAAGAAACTAATTTTATAGGGATTGACCTAAAAGGAGAACGGATTTGGGTAGGTAGCGGACAAGCCATAGAAGAAAATTTGGCTAATGTGGCCTTCCTAAGGAGCCACATATTAGAATTGCCTAAGCTATTTGCTGCCAGTGAAGTAGACGAAATATGGCTCACATTTCCAGATCCAAGGCCTAAGCTAAGAGACGAGAAACGCAGATTAACACACCCACGCTATTTGGATCTGTACAAAGGCATATTAGCTCCTAACGGATGGTTTAAGTTTAAAACAGACAATACAGTTCTATTTAGGTATACCTTGGAAGTTCTTGCCGAAAGGGATGATATCAAAGATTTAGAGCACACAATGAATTTGTATAGCTCACCTCTAAATGCTGAGCATCATGGCATTCAAACAAGGTTTGAAAAGAAGTTTAATGAGGCAGGAGAGAATATAAAATATTTAAAATTTAAGTTCGTTCATTGATTTAGTAGTTCTTTTAATGGCTACTTTTATCTTTAAACCTAAAGGAACTCAGGTTATATTTTAATTTTTTAGAATGAAAAAAATCATACACTTGCTAATAATTTTTAGTTTAGCTGCTATTATTTCTTGTAGCGAAAGCACTACTAATAGTGATACTGAAACGCCAGAAGAAACCTCAACAGAAGTTACTAAAGCAGAAGGCCGAATTGAAAAAATTAACTTCATGGATGATAAGGGCATTGGCCCTATTAACTCTGTTATTTTTGATGAAACTATAAATGAAGAAATGGCAAAAGCAGGAGAAGTGCTTTACGGTCAAATGTGCAGTGCCTGCCACAAGATTGATGTTAATTTTATTGGCCCTGCGCAAAAGGGAGTATTAGAAAGACGATCTCCAGAGTGGATAATGAACATGATTCTTAATCCTCAAGAGATGGTAGAAAAAAATGCAACCGCCAAATCTTTATTAGAAGAATTTAATAATGTAGAGATGACTGATATGGGACTCACAGAAGAACAAGCTCGATCAGTACTAGAATATTTTAGAACGCTGTAAAATATATTAGATTTTACAGCGTCTAATAGATAATAACAAATTCTAACTATTATATATTACTAACGTGAAAGACTGGCTACAAAAACCATTTCCATTTGTTTCATCTCTTAAACAATCGCTTGGTATAGGTTTTTTTATTGGGATTTTTGTCACTCTTTTTTTATATATTTTTAAGCCTTTTGGAATAGTAGATGACCCATCTCATATTGTATATTTATCGGGTTATGGCATAATTGCATTTGGAGTTGCTTTTTTGTCCTTGCAAATATTAACCTTCGTTAAATCTGATTGGTTTAATCCCAATACTTGGAATATTCTTAAAAATATTGTTTTAATGTGTTGGATTTTGCTAGTTGTTTCCTTCTTTAACTGGTTATATGCTTTGTACATATTTGAAACTCTAGGAGCTATTGATACTCATTTTAAAGAAGTACCTACCAAATTACTAGAAAATGTTGGAATGACCTTTTCCGTTGGAATATTCCCTATTCTCATAATAAATTATATATTAGAAAAGAGGTTTTTTATACAAAACTTAAGAATTGCTAAGGCTGTTGAAACTACTATGGATAACACATCAACAATATTGGCTAATCATACTACTTTCGAAATGCCCATTGATAGTAATGAGTTGGCCATTATACCAACGCAAAATCTTATTGCTGCTAAAGCAGAAGGAGGCAATTATATTACTGTGTTTTGGCTAGAGCAAGATAAACTCAAAGATCAATTGTGGAGATCTACTTTAAAAAATCTATTGGACAAGACACAAACCGACAAAGACATTTTACAATGCCATAAATCTTTCTTAGTTAATAGATCATATATCAAGGAAGTTACCGGTAACGCTAGAACTCTGGCTTTGAGGTTAAAGAGATTAGAATTTGAGGTTCCTGTCTCCCGTAACTTTCCAAGAGAGCTGGTTACACACTATCATTTGAAGCAAGCATAGTTTCCTGTTTGCCACTTTACTTTCCCATTCGCCCTTTCATCCTTCCTGATTAGCACTTTTTGTGTCCAATTCAGCACATCGTGTTATTAAACCTGCTTTGTAGAGCTTATTACTTCTAACATTGTGAATATGAAAAACGCAAAACCGCTCATGAAAAGACTTACTTTGCTAATACTATTTATCGCTCTAGTTAGTGTTACTGCCCTAGCTCAAACTCAAACTATTAGAGGCACTGTAAAAGATGTTGACTCTCAATACCCAATGATTGGAGTAACTGTACTGGTTTTAGATACCAACCCTTTGCTAGGAGGTGTAACAGACGTTAATGGTCTTTACGAAATTAAAAATGTACCGGTTGGTCGTGTTAATTTAAAAATTAGTTTTATAGGGTATAAAGAGGCCTATCTTAATCAGCAACTTTTAGAGGTAGGAAAAGAGCTTATA